>NZ_VMMU01000002.1:45882-129984 GCF_013277385.1 Streptococcus sp. 544 | reverse complement strand
TATCGGACAAAATCCATCATCTCCTCCAAGAACTGAAGACCAGCACTGAAAATCCAGAACAGGTTCAAAAACTCAAGGAAGCCTATGATAAATTCAACGAAGCATTGGGACAATCAGAAAATGGGCTTGTCAATCAGGAGGTCTTTAATGCTGCACTTGAGGAGTATAAAAAGGCTGCTCATCTAAAGAAAGATGCAGAGGAAACTGGAGGAACCAGGAATCGTAGAAGTGTTTCCGGGCTTGTTTATGGGTTTGCTACAGGAAGTACCGGGAAGGAAAAAAGATCTAGGGATGATTCAGGAAGAGAAAGAGACACTCGTAATTTATATAACGGTCAAAACTTAAACGAGATACCTTTAAAATATATTGCTACTGTAGAAACTGGAACTATTAGAAATATTTCTTTATCAGGGTTCCCAACGGTGGGTAAGGACGGTAAAACTTGGGCTACAATCAAAACAAGAATTGATAGTAATGGAAAACGAGCTGTTTTAACTATTACCGGTCAGTCTCCTAAAAATCTCTATGGGCTATACAATACAACCTTAACAGTAACTGAAGGAAGCGGTCACGTGTCTAGTAAGATTCAAGAGGTTCTGTATCAACTACCAAAACCAGAATTTGATGAATCTCCACTAAATCCAGGAAAGACTGCTCAACAAGATGTAGAGGGAAAAGCAGGAGAAAAACCTATAGTTAAGGGGAAAATTCCTACTCCACCAAATGGATTCTCTAGTTCTAATATTCCGCAAGGCTCTCAATTGAAAATGTATTTGGTTCAAGGTGGACATAATGAAAATTTTGGTGGAATTGAAACCTCAGCAGAAGGTTATGACATCGTTGCATGGGGGCTAGTAGGAGTAGATGGAACATCAGTATTATATCCGACTCAGTATAAAAAGCAATCCATAGGCGATAAACCGCTACGTCTTATCGTGGCTTATGTTCAACAAGGAACAGATCGAGTACTAAATAAGGACTTAGTTTCGCCTCTGTCTAGGGATTCCATTACACCGACATATCCGCTGGATAGGGATGGGGCTAAATCAACAAATAAATGAGCCGGAAGCTAGATAACACTCAATTGTAACCGTCCAATAACGAAGTATATTGAAAAATCTCCAAACTAGAGAACTCACTGATGGTTCCTAATCTGGAGATTTCTTATTTGCACTTTTCTTGTATAGTAGATTGAAATAGGAGACGAACACACTAATTTGACTTCCCCAATTGATTCACCTAATTCCTATTTCATTTTGATGTAACTATTTTTATCGAGACTATAACTCACATACAAAATTTTTAATTTTCGTTTTTAAGAATTTCTTCTAATTTATGATAATCTTGGACACTATCGATCTCATAGATGCTGTTGCCTTCTAATTCTTCAACATAGACATCCAGTTCTTTGATATTATCCTTAACCATATTATCCCAATAGAGATCAACAAATTCTCCACTTTCATAAGCCTTGTCAATAAAGCTGACAATTTTTTCTGCAGTTGGAGCATCCCAGAAGGATACACCACTAAGGATGCGGCCTGCCTTGCTATCAACAGTAATGTCTTGAACCTTATAGTCATCTCCATAGACCAAGAACCATTCGTTGGTACAATCTTCACGATAAACACTAAAATAAGTCGAACGTGTCAGATCATTGCGGAACATATTTTTAAAGAGATAGTTATCTGCATCAATAACATAACTGTTGGCCAATTCTTCTTTTACAAGATAGAGAGAGTAAAAGTTGTTGTAGTCAGCGTATTTATCATTGAAAACGAGGCGAACACCGTATTTTTCTTTTAAGTAATCGAATTGTTCTTTAAGGTAACCAACGATGATGATGATGTCATGGATTCCTTTTTCTTTGAGAAACTCAATCTGGTATTCAATCAAAGGTTTTTGATTAACCTGAACCAAGGCTTTAGGGGTATTTTCAGTCATAGGACGCAAGCGAGTTCCCAATCCCGCTGCTAAAATGATGGCTTTCACACGAATCTCCTTTATTCTTTAATAATAATATAAACTCCGGCAATGACGACAAGTGACGTAATAATTGTCAGCATATCTAGCGGTGCACCCAAGAAAACAACTGCAAACAAGACAGTCCAAACTACATAACTCACGTTCAAGCCTGTAGCCTTGGCTGGTTGCAAGCGATTGATAGCGATATAATAAGCCAAGTAGGAAATCATATCAAAGGCTGCAAAGACAATCATAAGACCTAGCAATTGTCCATTGGCCACTTCTGCAAATGACTGATGAGAGAAGAGCACAATCACAAGATAGGACAAGAATGAAGTTACTTGACGGATTAAGAGGGCTTCGATTTCACTCAATTCACTTTCCATAGCAAAGGAGCTAAGAACACTCTCGCTTCCCCATGCAATAGCACAAACCAAAGCACAGAGAATACCAATGTAGAAGGAATTGACCTGTTCAACCTTATAGGTTTGAGCAATAATCCCTGCAATAATCAAGACAATCCCAAACACAGTATTTTTTGAAATCTTGTGCTTTAAAAAGAAGAAAGCCAATAAAACTGAAATCGCAGGGTAAATAGCCGATACAGATGAAGCTAAGGAACTTCCGATATACTTAACTGCGTAAAGATTGGCCTGCATACCGATAGGGCCTGCTAGCAAGGCTCCGATGATAACACTAACATTGCGAATATTTAAGAAAATTGAGAGACGAACTTTTCCTTCTTTTACCAAGAGAAAAGCTAGTAAGATAAAGATACTCAAGAAATCGTGAGCAGCGGCCACCACAAAGGGCGACAAATCTGTAAAAATCGAAAAGATATAAGCACTAATCGTTAGACCTAAACCCCAGAAAATACCTGAGAGTAGACCAAAAGAAACTCCATTTTTATTTTTCATCTAAACCTCCATAATATGACAAACCTTTAACAGCTCTTTGGTAACGACTCACACCATAGTCACCAAAATCTGCACCTTGCTCTTCCTTATAGACAGTCCATAGACTCCAAATAGCATCTTGTAAAATTTTATAAATGGCAATCTTTTCACGAGAGACAGGTGTTTGCTCACTCTCATAGTGAGATAAGAAGGCTTCTTCCTCTTGACGAGTGAATTCAGACTCTAAAAAGAGGGCAGCCAAATCCCACATTGGATCGTTCATTGATGAATATTCCCAGTCAATCAGATAAAGTCGTCCTTGAGGTGATTCGATAAAGTTTTCAGGCACCAAATCGATATGACAAGATTTTCTGTCAACACCTAAGTCAGCCAGTCTTTTCTCTAAGGAGAAGACTTCTTCTCGAACAGTTTCATAGTTGGCATAAGGGATTTTCTCTTCAATCAAGGATTCGTATTTTTTGATTTCTTCAAAAGGAGCAAATTCTCCTCTTAATTCCTTGCCAGAAGCATGAATGGTTTGTAATATTGGAGCAATTTTATCAAATTTGGTCTTGATTGACCTTGAATCAAGCGTAATCGCAGATTCGATATACTCATTTACTTTGATACCAGCTTCAATATCAAAAAGATAATTTTTTACATCTAAGTCTAAATCCTTTAGTAGTTCAAGATTGTACTTTTCATCTTTACGATTAATAAGCTTTTCTGTCCCTTTACCAAAGAACTTAACAATGTATTGCTTATTTGTTGTTTTGACCAAATAGTTTTGATTGGTCATTCCCCCCAGTTGTTCAACACTGAGGACTTCCTCTTCTTGACTAAGTAAGGAAGAAATTTTCTCTTTAATGATTTTCTCCACAATTAACCTCCAGCACTTATACTTCCCACTTAAACACGGTTTTAAAGGCTGTGTTTAAATCGGTCGCAAAGACACGGTGAATATCTTTAATTTCTCTTACAGGTTCTTCTAGATAAAGGATATTTTTAAGACGATTGGCAAATTTCTTGACTTCCATCATTTGGATGGCATTTTCAAAATCAATGCGACCAGAACGAGAGGAACCAACCAAGAGCAAGCCTTTTTCTAAGGCATCGCGAGTATTGAGATTGACTTTATATTCGCTAACTCCCATCATGAGAATCGTTCCCTGAGGACGAATGTAGCGAATCAGGTCATTTATAGCCGGTCCAGTACCATCACCACCACAACACTCAAAAGCATGGTCAAAGGCCAAATCTTCAGGAATATTATCAGTAATATAGCATTCTTTGGCAAAAGAGAAAAGTTCCAATTTTTCCCAATGACGACCAATAACCACAATCTCTGCTTCTGGCAAAGTATAATTGATAATATTGGCAACCACAAATGCTAGACTTCCATCTCCGATAACGGCGATTCGGTCCCGCTTGCTATGAGCAAGGGTCAATAAGCGATTCATGGCATGCATGCCAACACTGACAAACTCTGTAATGGCTGCAACCGTATCTTCAATAGCATCATAAGCCACCACACGATCTTTAGGAAGAGAAACAAACTCTCTCATAAAGCCATCAAATCCACTAGACAAGAAATGAGTCCCTGTCATGTAGTTCTCATAGAATTCTTCATCACTCTGCATAGGAGGATGATTGGGAATCATGACAACTTTTTGCCCAACCTCGTAGGTTCCTGTCGGGTCAGAAATAACGGTTCCACATGACTCGTGAATCATTGCCATTGGAAGTTTTTTATTCAAAATCTTTGGATCACGTTTTCCTTGGTAGTAACGCTGATCCGCATGACAGACCGCCATATAATTAGGGCGGATGAGGATATGATTCTCTTGGTCAATAGCCTCTTCCTGATATTTGACATTGATAAACTTAGGCTTAGTTAGTTGATAAATTTGATTAATCATTTTACTAGTCTTTCTCAATCATACTTTTTGCAATCTTCAAATCTGTTACGGTTGTAATCTTCAGATTTGAGTATTCACCCTTGGCCAAGGCTACATCTTTTCCTTTAATGACAAAGATTTTACATGCATCTGTCAAGATTTCTTTCTCTTCAGCAGAAAGAGAGCCATAAAGGTCCATGAAGTCCTTGCAACGGAATGTTTGAGGTGTTTGTCCTTGATAAAGGTGAGCACGATTTGGAATATCTGTAATGAATTGACCATTGGTACTTTCAACGATAGTATCAACCGCTTCTACCACTGTGTCCACTGCGTCATGATTGTGGGCAAGTTGGATATTGTCCTGAATCATGCGAAGCGTAATGAATGGACGAACAGAATCGTGGGTAACAACGATGTCCTCTGGAGTAAGCGGACGATAAGCATCGATAGCTTCAATGATTTTTTCAATACTTGTATTGCGGTCAGCACCACCCTTTGTAATGATGATACGTTCCTTATGAAGAGGCAGATATTTATCTACAAGATCTTCTGCATGAGAAACCCAGTCTCCATGAACCCCAACCACAATTTTTTCAATACTTGGTTCCAAGACAAATTTTTCAATTGTATGAATCAAAATAGGTCGATCACCTAGCTCTAAAAATTGTTTTGGCAAGTTACTGATTCCCATGCGTGTGCCAGTTCCACCAGCAAGAATTCCTGCATAAATCATCTATTTTCTCCTTTGTCTTACTAAAAAAACTTATTCTCTCTATTATACCACAATCTAGTCCTATCATGAAAGAAATACCGGCCCTCCCGTTCTAGAATAGAAGGATTAAGGAGTTCTATTATTCAAAGAAACTAGTCCATTTCTAGTAATGACTAGGAATTCTGTAGTCATTACCAATAAATGGCTGTGAAATTTTAGAGTTCTTCAGAATAATATACTTTCCTTAAAGAAAACTTAAAATTAAGATTTGAAACTTCAAAGTGATTACTTGACTTATACTCAATGAAAATCAAAAAGCAAACTAGGAAGCTAGCCGTAAGCTGTACTTGAGTACGGTAAGGCGACGCTGACGTGGTTTGAATTTGATTTTCGAAGAGTATTACTGCCCTTCATTTCTTATTAGCTGACTTTATGATATAATGAAAAACGAGGTAAATTGAATGAAAAGTATAAAATTAAATGCTCTATCTTACATGGGAATTCGTGTCTTAAATATTATTTTTCCCATCCTAACTGGAACCTATGTCGCGCGTGTCTTGGACCGAACTGGCTATGGTTACTTCAACTCTGTCGACACTATTTTGTCATTTTTCTTGCCCTTTGCGACTTATGGGGTCTATAACTACGGTTTACGGGCCATCAGTAATGTCAAGGATAACAAAAAAGATCTGAATAGAACCTTCTCCAGTCTTTTTTATTTGTGCATTGCTTGTACGATTTTGACTACCGCTGTCTATATCCTTGCCTATCCTCTCTTCTTTACAGATAATCCAATCGTCAAAAAAGTCTACCTTGTTATGGGGATTCAACTCATTGCCCAGATTTTTTCAATCGAATGGGTCAATGAAGCTCTAGAAAATTACAGTTTTCTCTTTTACAAAACTGCCTTCATCCGTATCCTGATGCTGGTCTCTATTTTCCTGTTTGTCAAAAATGAACACGATATTGTTGTTTATACACTTGTGATGAGTTTATCGACACTAATTAACTATCTGATTAGTTATTTTTGGATTAAAAGAGACATTAAGCTTGTTAAGATTCACCTAAGTGATTTTAAACCGCTCTTTCTCCCTCTGACAGCCATGTTGGTCTTTGCCAATGCCAATATGCTCTTCACATTTTTGGACCGTCTCTTCCTCGTTAAAACAGGGATTGATGTCAACGTTAGTTACTACACCATAGCTCAACGAATTGTGACCGTTATTGCTGGTGTTGTAACAGGAGCTATCGGAGTGAGTGTCCCTCGTCTCAGTTACTATCTAGGAAAAGGCGATAAGGAAGCTTATGTCGCACTTGTTAACAGAGGCAGTCGAATCTTTAACTTCTTTATCATCCCACTCAGTTTTGGGCTCATGGTCTTAGGACCAAATGCCATCCTACTTTACGGTAGTGAAAAATATATCGGAGGCGGTATCTTAACCTCTCTCTTCGCTTTTCGTACGATTATCCTGGCACTAGATACCATTCTTGGTTCACAAATTCTCTTTACAAATGGCTATGAAAAACGTATCACAGTCTATACAGTCTTTGCTGGGCTACTCAATTTGGGCTTAAATAGTCTCCTCTTTTTCAACCATATCGTGGCTCCTGAATACTACTTACTGACAACTATGCTATCAGAGGCCTCTCTACTTGTTTTCTATATCATTTTCATCCATAGAAAACAGCTCATCCACTTGGGACATATCTTTAGCTATACTATTCGATACTCTCTCTTTTCACTTTCCTTTGTAGGAATTTATTTCCTGATCAATTTCGTGTATCCTGTGGATATGGTCATTAATTTGCCATTTTTGATTAATACTGGTTTGATTGTCTTGCTATCTGCTATCTCTTATATTAGTCTACTTTTCTTCACAAAAGATAGCATTTTCTATGAATTTTTAAACCATGTCCTAGCCTTAAAAAATAAATTCAAAAAATCATAGGAGTTTAAAATGAAACAACTAACCATTGAAGATGCCAAACAAATTGAATTAGAAATTTTGGATTATATTGATACTCTATGTAAAAAGCACAATATCAACTATATTATTAACTACGGTACTCTGATTGGGGCAGTTCGACATCAAGGCTTTATTCCTTGGGACGACGATATTGATTTATCCATGCCTCGAGAAGACTACCAACGATTTATTAACATCTTTCAAAAGGAAAAAAGTAAATACAAACTTTTATCCTTAGAAACTGATAAAAACTACTTTAATAACTTTATCAAAATAACCGACAGTACAACTAAAATAATCGATACTCGAAATACAAAAACCTATGAGTCAGGTGTTTTTATCGATATTTTCCCTATGGATCGCTTTGATGACCCTAAGGTCATTGATATTTGTTATAAGCTGGAAAGCTTCAAACTTCTGTCTTTCAGTAAACATAAAAATATTGTCTATAAGGATAGCCTTTTAAAAGATTGGATACGAACAGCCTTTTGGTTGCTCCTTCGACCGGTTTCTCCTCGTTATTTCGCACATAAAATCGAGAAAGAAATTCAAAAATATAGCCGTGAGAATGGGCAGTATATGGCTTTTATTCCTTCTAAATTTAAGGAAAAGGAAGTCTTCCCAAGTGGTACTTTTGATAAAACAATCGATTTGCCCTTTGAGAATTTAAGCCTTCCCGCACCTGAAAAATATGATACTATTTTGACACAATTTTATGGAGATTATATGACCCTACCACCAGAAGAAAAACGCTTTTACAGTCATGAATTTCACGCTTACAAATTGGAGGATTAGGATGCAGTATTTAGAAAAAGAAGAAATTAAAGAAATTCAACTAGCCCTGCTAGACTATATTGATGAGACTTGTAAGAAACATGATATTCCTTATTTTCTAAGTTATGGAACCATGCTTGGAGCTATCCGCCACAAAGGTATGATTCCTTGGGATGATGATATTGATATTTCTCTCTATCGTGAAGATTATGAGCGCTTACTGAAGATTATTGAGGAAGAAGACCATCCACGTTATAAGGTTCTCTCCTACGACACTTCTTCTTGGTACTTCCATAATTTCGCATCGATTTTGGATACTTCTACTGTTATCGAAGACCATGTTAAGTACAAGCGTCATGACACCAGCCTTTTCATCGATGTCTTCCCAATTGATCGCTTTACAGACCTGAGCATTGTCGACAAGAGCTATAAGTATGTGGCCCTTCGTCAACTAGCTTATATCAAAAAATCACGCGCAGTTCACGGTGACAGCAAATTAAAAGATTTTCTAAGATTATGTAGCTGGTACGCCCTCCGAGTGGTCAATCCCCGTTACTTTTACAAGAAAATTGATCAGCTAATCAAAAATGCTGCAACCAGCACTCCTCAATATGAAGGAGGAGTTGGGATCGGTAAGGAAGGAATGAAAGAAGTCTTCCCAGTTGATACCTTTAAAGAACTCATCTTAACTGAGTTTGAAGGTCGTATGTTACCAGTTCCAAAAAAATATGACCAATTTTTAACTCAGATGTATGGGGATTATATGACACCACCATCAAAGGAAATGCAAGAGTGGTATAGTCACAGTATTAAAGCTTATCGCAAAAGCTGATTGAGGGCGACCATACAAACTACTAAGATAGAGGTTATTCAAAAACATAATTTTAGTAGAAAATGAAGTAAATATTCCCACAATAAAACGCATAATATCAAGGTTTCAACACCTGATATTATGCGTTTTCCTTATCTTCTTAAAGACTTTTTGTCCAACTTATTTTCCTATTTGTACTCTTCGAAAATCTCTTCAAACCGTGTCAGTTTAACCTTGCCGTACTCAAGTACAGCCTGCGGCTAGCTTCCTAGTTTGCTCTTTGATTTTCATTGGGTATTAAATAGCTTCTGTGACAAAACTACGGCTTTCCAATACTTTGAGCATGGCGTTAGCTGTATCTAGGGCTGTGAAGAGTGGCACTCCGTGTTCAATCGCTGAACGGCGGATTTGCTCTCCATCTTCATCAGCAGTTCGTTTGGTTCCTACTGTGTTAATAATAGCTTGAATTCTTCCTTTACGAACAAAACTTGGAATATCCTTATCGTCATCACCAATCTTACCAACATGTTGGGCTTGCAAGCCATGACTAGCAAAGAAGGCTGCTGTCCCTTCTGTCGCAAGGATTCCATAGCCAATATTTTGGAAACGACGAGCCAAGTCCAAGGCCTCTTCTTTGGCATCATCAGCGATGGTAAATACAACGTTACCAAAAGTTGGCAAGTGGAGGTAAGAAGCTTCAAAGGCCTTATAGAGAGCTTTTTCCAAAGTCGTATCAGAACCCATAACTTCCCCTGTTGACTTCATTTCAGGACCAAGTAAGCTGTCTACCTTAGCTAGTTTCGTGAAGGAGAAGACAGGTGCCTTGATATGAACGCGGGTGCTTTCAGGGTAAAGTCCATCTTGGTAGTCAAGTTCTTCAAGTTTTTGACCAAGAATGAGCTTGGTTGCTACTTGAGCCATAGGGATATTGGTCACTTTAGAAAGAAATGGAACCGTACGGCTGGCACGTGGATTGACCTCAATAACGTAGACTTTTTCATCCTTGATAACAAACTGGATGTTCATCATTCCAAGGCAGTTAAGACCAATTGCTAGGCGTTTAGTGTAGTCTGCAATGGTTTCCTGAACCTTTTGCGACAAGGTTTGTGGAGGGTAAACGGCCATTGAGTCACCTGAGTGGACACCAGCACGTTCGATATGCTCCATGATACCAGGGATAAGGACATTTTCTCCGTCTGAGATGGCATCAACTTCGCACTCTTGCCCAACGATGTATGAGTCAACAAGAACTGGGTGGTCTGGACTAGCCTTAACAGCAGTTCGCATGTAAGAGCGAAGGTCTTCTTCGTTTTCAACGATTTCCATGGCACGTCCACCAAGTACATAAGATGGGCGGACAAGAACTGGGAAGCCAATCTTACGAGCCGCAAGAACTGCTTCTTCTTCATTGGTAGCCGTTTGTCCTGGTGGCTGTGGAATATCCAAATCTTTAAGAGCTTGCTCAAAGAGGTCACGGTCTTCAGCTCGGTCTAGGTCAGCGACTTGCGTTCCTAAAATAGTCACACCTGCTTTTGCCAATGGCTCCGCAAGGTTGATGGCTGTTTGACCACCGAACTGAACGATAACACCTTTTGGTTGCTCCAAATCGATAACATTCATGACATCTTCAAAAGTTAATGGCTCAAAGTAAAGCTTATCTGAAACAGAGAAGTCTGTAGAAACGGTCTCTGGGTTTGAGTTCATGATGATGGCTTCATAGCCAGCCGCCTGAATAGCCTTAACCGAGTGAACAGTTGCGTAGTCAAACTCAACCCCTTGACCGATACGGATTGGACCTGAACCTAGAACAAGGACGGATTCCTTATCAGACTTGATAGATTCATTTTCCCATCCATAGGTTGAATAGAAGTATGGTGTTTCAGAGTCAAATTCTGCCGCACAAGTATCGACCATCTTATAAACTGGAACAATCTTGTTTTCCAAACGAAGTTGGCGAACGTGATCAGCGGTCGTTTCCCATAGTTCAGCAATCTTACGGTCTGAGAAACCATTGAGTTTGGCTGTTTTCAAGACTTCTAGATCTTGTGGATGAGCGCCCAATTCTTGCTCAATTTCAAAGATATGTAGGAGTTTATCCAGATAAAAAATATCGATTTTTGTAAGCTCTGCAATTTCTTCTGGTGTGTAGCCACGACGAATGGCTTCTGATACGTAGAAGAGACGGTCATCCTGGGCTTTGACTACTTTTTCAATCAAGGCATCATCAGAAACTGCTGCAAGTTCAGGCATTTCATTGTGATGCACCCCAATTTCAAGGGAGCGGCAAGCCTTAAGAAGAGATTCCTCGATGTTTCGACCGATTGCCATAACTTCTCCAGTTGCCTTCATCTGGGTACCAAGACGGCGCTCACCTTTTTCAAACTTGTCAAATGGGAAACGTGGAATCTTGGCAACGACATAGTCGAGAGCTGGTTCAAACATGGCATAGGTTGAACCTGTGACTGGGTTGATCACCTCATCCAAGGTCAAGCCAACTGCAATCTTGGCAGCCAATTTTGCAATCGGATAACCTGTTGCTTTTGAAGCAAGGGCTGACGAACGAGACACACGAGGGTTTACTTCGATGACATAGTACTTGAAGCTGTGTGGATCAAGGGCTAGCTGAACGTTACATCCACCTTCAATCTTGAGGGCACGAATGATGCTCAAGCTCGCGTCACGTAGCATTTGGTTTTCATAGTCTGACATGGTTTGCGCAGGGGCAAATACAATGGAATCCCCTGTGTGAATCCCAACTGGGTCAAAGTTTTCCATGTTACAAACAACCAAAGCATTGTCAGCTGAGTCACGCATCACTTCGTATTCGATTTCCTTGAAACCTGCAATCGAACGCTCAATCAAACATTGAGTGACAGGTGACAATTTCAAACCATTTTCAGCGATTTCACGCAATTCTTCCTCGTTGGCACACATACCACCACCAGTACCACCAAGGGTAAAGGCTGGACGAACGATAACTGGGTAACCAATTGTCGCTGCAAAGGCAACTGCTTCGTCTACTGTGTTGACAATTTCAGATTCTGGGATTGGTTGGTTGAGCTCTTCCATCAATTGTTTAAAGAGATCACGGTCCTCGGCTTGGTCAATGGCAGATAATTTAGTACCCAGAAGTTCAACACCAAGCTCATCGAGGATACCATTTTTAGACAATTCCATGGCCATGTTGAGACCTGTCTGACCACCGAGTGTTGGTAGCAAGGCATCTGGATGTTCCTTACGAAGAATACGTGTCACAAACTCAAGTGTAATCGGTTCGATGTAAACCTTATCAGCAATTTCCTTGTCCGTCATGATAGTTGCAGGATTTGAGTTAACCAAAACAACCTCATAACCTTCCTCTTTCAAAGACAAGCAAGCCTGGGTCCCAGCGTAGTCAAACTCAGCAGCCTGACCAATAATAATCGGACCAGAACCAATCACCATAATTTTTTGAATATCAGTACGTTTAGGCATAGTTTATGATACAAAGCCCGTAAAGAACACAGTGAAAATAGGAAACTCGGTGCAGACGCCTTCAGCGTCGAGACGATGTTTAGCTTTTTCACACAGTTCTTAGGGCGTGTTCACTTCCGCGAACAATGTATCTTCTCCTTTCTATTCGTCGCCTCTCAGGGCGACATTAAATAAATTCTCCAACGATTTTTTAGCGAAACGATACTTTTCGGTAAAAAATCTAGTGCAGGGAGTTTTTAGTTCGCCTGATAGCGACTAAAAGAAACGACCTGCCTTTCTATTCGTCGCCTCACAGAGCGACATTAAATAAGATACAAAGGACGAATAGAAAGCGATTGAATTTTAGGAAACTAAGGAAGGATTGACAATCCAAGTTGGTTTCTCTAAATTCCGAGCTTTCCGTCCGTGTTCAGTTAAATAAATTCTCCGACGAGCTTTTACTCGTTCTTAGTTTGATTGTTTAAAAGCTTCCATCATCTCGATAAACTCATCAAATAGGTAGCTTGCGTCGTGTGGACCAGGGGCTGCATCTGGATGGTATTGAACAGAGAAAGCAGGTTGGTATCTGTGACGAACTCCTTCAACTGACTTGTCATTGATTTCTTCGTGGGTGATAATCAAATGCTCTGGCAAATCCTCACGGCTGACTGCATAACCATGGTTTTGACTTGTAAAATCCACACGTCCTGTAGCAATTTCACGTACCGCGTGGTTAAATCCACGGTGACCAAACTTCATCTTGTAAGTCTTAGCCCCGTTTGCCATAGCAAAGAGTTGGTGTCCCATACAAATACCAAAGATTGGAATTTTTCCTTGTACACCGCGAATCATATCCAGTGCCTGTGGAACATCTTCGGGGTTACCTGGACCATTTGACAACATAACTCCGTCAGGATTGAGATGGAGAATTTCTTCTGCCGTTGTCGAATAAGGAACAACCGTCACGTTACAATTACGCTTAGAAAGTTCACGTAAGATTGAGTGCTTGAGACCAAAGTCCACTAGCACCACGCTCAAACCAACTCCTGGAGCTGGATAGGATGTTTTAGTAGAAACCTGCTTGATATTGTCTGTCGGCAAAACTGTTGCTTGGAGCTGGTCCGTCACATGATCCATGCTGTCCCCAACATGAGTCAAAGTTGCACGCATGGTACCATGCTTACGGATAATCTTGGTAAGTGCACGCGTATCAATCCCGGAAATACCCGGAATTTTCTTGGCTTTCAAAAATTCATCTAGCGTCATTTGGTTGCGCCAGTTGCTTGCTCGACGCGCTTCTTCAAAAACAACGACTCCCTTACAAGTTGGAATAATGGATTCGTAATCATCACGGTTGATTCCATAATTTCCTACCAAAGGATAAGTAAAGGTCAAGATTTGTCCATTATAAGACTGGTCTGTAATGGATTCTTGGTAGCCGGTCATGCCTGTATTAAAGACGATTTCGCCTGTTACATCAATATCTGCTCCGAAGGCCTTGCCTTCAAAAACTGTGCCATCTTCTAATACTAGAAGTCTTTTTGTCATATTTTCACCTCTCGTGGACGCTCACTGGCGTCTTTTAACGTCTTGTGTTTTAGTTGGCGTTTCTACTCGCCAGTACGGATTCTAAGATTGCCATTCGAACAAAAACACCATTGGTCATTTGTTGGACAATCCGTGATTTTGGTGCTTCAACCAAGTGGTCTGCGATTTCTACATCACGATTGACTGGAGCTGGGTGCATAAGGATTGCTGTTTCTTTCAAGCGCTCGTAACGTTCTTGTGTTAAGCCATGTTGGGCATGGTAGTCTTCTTTGGAAAAGACTGCACCACTATCATGGCGTTCATGTTGCACACGGAGAAACATCATGACATCCACCTGATCAATGATTTCATCAATAGTTACAAACTGTCCATAGTCTGCAAACTCTTGACTTCTCCATTCCTCAGGTCCAGCAAAGTAAAGTTCAGCTCCCAAGCGTTTCAAAATCTGCATATTGGATTTAGCAACGCGTGAGTGGTCCAAGTCACCTGCAATAGCAACCTTAAGACCCTCAAAGTGACCAAATTCCTCATAAATAGTCATCAAATCAAGCAAGCTCTGGCTAGGGTGTTGGCCCGAACCATCTCCACCATTGATGATGGAAGTCGTAATCGTTGGACTTGCAATTAACTCTCTGTAGTAGTCAACCTCAGGGTGGCGAATCACACAGACATCCACTCCTAAAGCAGACAGAGTCAAAATGGTATCATAAAGTGTCTCACCCTTATTGACTGAACTAGTCTTCACATCAAAGTCAAGTCGTTCCAATCCCAATTTAATCTCTGCCACTTCAAAGGACTTATGCGTCCGTGTAGAATCCTCAAAGAAAAGATTGGAAACAATCGGGTGGTCTTCATAGGGAAGCTGAGCTCCGTTTTTAAACTCAATTCCTCGCTTGATCAATTTCATCACTTGATCGACAGTGAGGTCTTCCATGGACACCACATGGTTCAATGCTTGTTGATTTTCTGACATGGCTACTCCTTTAGCTTTCTAAGCTTCTTCAGTAATCAGAACTCTGTCTTGGCCATCAAGTTCTGTCATCTCTACGATGATTTCTTCAGAACGACTGGTTGGGATATTTTTTCCAACGTAATCTGGACGGATTGGCAATTCTCTATGTCCACGATCTACTAGAACTGCTAAACTCACGCGCGCAGGACGACCATGACCTACAATATTATCAATAGCAGCACGGATAGTGCGGCCTGTATAAAGCACATCGTCCACCAAGATAACTTCGCGGTCTGTCACATCGACAGAAACCAAAGAAGTATCTTCTCCACTTTTAACATCATCACGGAAAGGTTTGGTATCCAATTCCACAACAGGAACTGAAAGATTTTCTAGCTGCTCCAAACGTTCTTGGATTCGGTAGGCGATAAAGACACCGCGAGTTTTAATACCAGCCAAGACGATTTTATTCAAATCTTTGTTGCGTTCGATAATCTCATAAGTAATACGCGTAATCGCTCGTTTGACGGTCAATTCGTCTACAACTTCTTTTGCCTTCATGACAAACCTCCAAAAAGAAAAGTCTCCTTAAACAAGGAGACTTGAAATGTATAGCTAAGTAAGCCCTACTACAAACAGTATAGACTTCACCCTTCTACTTTATCACGCTCCTTGCCTGCCTCACGGGACAGGTTTAAAGGAATATTTAATTATCAATTACTATAGCACAAAGCGAGCCTAAAATCAAGCAAAAACTTTTGAAACCCCATCTTATAAATTGCTAAAATCATATAACTGTGGGTACTGGTCACACTCTGGATTTTTAGGATGGCAAATGGATCTTCCAAAATAAATCATGGCCTGATGAGCTGCTAACCACTGCTCAGGCGGCAAGATATCCATGACCCGCTTTTCCACCTCAAGTGGTGTCGCTGATTTTTTGACGATATCGTGGTGTTTGCAAATACGCTCTACATGAGTATCCACTGCAAAAGCTGGAATCCCAAATCCTACACTCATAACAACATTGGCTGTCTTGCGACCAACACCTGCCAAACTCTCTAATTCCTCACGTGTTTGAGGAACTTGGCCATAAAAATCGTCTAGTAACTGTTGGGCACATTTTTTAAGGAATTTAGCCTTATTCCGATACAGTCCCAGGCGAGAAATATGTGAAGCAATCTCACCCTCTGTCGCCACAGACATGGCTTGTGGCGTTGGAAAGGCAGCAAAGAGACCTGGTGTGGCCTTATTTACCGCTGCATCTGTTGTCTGAGCTGACAACATGACCGCAACTAGTAGTTCAAAATGATTGGTAAAATCAAGACTGGGCTTGGCATCTGGAAAAAGAGCAATAATTTCTTCTAGCACCTTTCGTGCGCGTTTTTTTGACAAGACCATTATTCGTCTCCATCAAATAGTCCTTGTAAGCCAGCAAAAGGACTGTTTTCTTCTTTCTTAACCGCTTGTTGGGCTTGGTATTCTTCTTCTGTCATGATTTGCCAGTCATTTCCTGACACAAAACCTTGACCAGCTTCTTCTTCAGCCGTCAAGACCTTGATAGGAATGTTTAGTAGGATATTGTCTGACACGCTCTCAGCAAGGTCAAGTTCTCCATTTTCGATAGGCAAGACCAAATCATCGTCTAAAACTTCTTGATCTAGCTGGTTAGTTGCGCCTTCCATGAAAACTTCTGTGACTGGATAAGATTCAGCCAACTCAACTGGCTCCATACTACGACTTGAAGCAAGGACAATGGTATAAGACAACTGATAATCTAAGAAATACATACGGTCTTCATATTGGACTTTCCCAACTGCAAGGATATCTTTTACATCTAAAATTTCTTGATTACGTGCACGTAGGTCAGCAACTAAATCTAACGCTTGTTCAAAATGCAAGCCTTCAGACTGCTTACGAATTTCTTGAATATTTAATTTCATACTTCCTCCATAAAGATTTACTCTCTTGATTATACCATGAAAAGGCTACAAATCAGCACAGCAAACTTTGTAATTAACATTCGAGTTTTTAACATGTTTACTATGTCATTTTTTTAGTTCTATACTATAGGCAAGAATACATCAGAGCAAGGAAGATACTCACATGGAAGACAAAGAACTCATTACTAATGCCTACCACACGGATTTTAGAGCATAGAATTTCCAGTTTTCTGTTGACAAAATTTCCTTAAAGGTATAGTATAAAGATACTAATACTCGGAGGTAAGGGAGACATGAACAACTAAGTCTATCAAATAAAGAACCTTTATTTAGTAGATCTTGTTTTTGTCTCTTTTTGTGTGCTCTTTTATGCTCTTTTTTCTGGCATTTTCATAGAGTTTTTTTGACATAGACTTTGGGCTCTACTAGGTAAAGTAGAGCTTTTTGTTATGCACTATGGACATTCTAGAAAGGGCAATCATATGATAAAAATCAATCACCTGACCATCACACAAAACAAAGATTTACGAGACCTTGTCTCTGATCTAAGCATGACCATCCAGGATGGGGAAAAGGTAGCTATTATTGGAGAGGAAGGAAATGGCAAATCAACCTTACTTAAAACTTTAATGGGGGAAGCTTTGCCTGATTTCACTATCAGGGGAGACATCCAGTCTGACCATCAATCACTAGCCTACATTCCTCAAAAACTCCCCGAGGAGCTGAAAAAGAAAACTTTACACGACTACTTCTTTTTAGATTCTATTGATTTAGACTACAGTATCCTCTATCGTTTGGCTGAGGAATTGCATTTTGATAGCAATCGTTTCGCAAGCGACCAAGAGATTGGCAGTCTATCAGGGGGTGAAGCTTTGAAAATTCAGCTCATCCATGAGTTAGCCAAACCCTTTGAGATTCTATTTTTAGATGAACCTTCAAATGACCTAGACCTTGAGACGGTTGATTGGCTAAAAAGTCAGATTCAAAAGATTCGGCAAACTGCTATTTTCATCTCCCATGATGAGGACTTTCTTTCTGAAACGGCAGACACTATTGTTCACTTGCGACTGGTCAAACACCGTAAAGAAGCAGAAACGTTAGTAGAGCATTTAGACTATGACCGCTATAGTGAGCAGAGAAAGGCTAATTTTGCCAGACAAAGTCAGCAAGCGGCTAACGATCAAAGAACCTACGATAAAACCATGGAAAAACATCGGCGAGTCAAGCAACATGTAGAGACTGCACTTCGAGCTACCAAAGACAGTACTGCCGGTCGCCTATTGGCTAAAAAGATGAAAAATGTTCTATCTCAAGAAAAACGCTTTGAAAAGCTAGCTCAGTCCATGACCCAAAAACCACTTGAAGAGGAAGAAATCAGACTTTTCTTCTCAGATATACAGCCATTACCGGCTTCTAAAGTCTTAATCCAACTGGAAAAAGAGAATTTGTCCATTGGCGAGCGAATTTTGGTGCAAGAACTACAACTAACTGTCCGTGGGCAAGAAAAAATCGGTATCATCGGGCCAAATGGTATGGGGAAATCAACTCTGTTAGCAAAGTTGCAACAAATGCTAAGTCAAAAAAGAGAGATTTCTCTTGGTTATATGCCACAAGATTACCATAAAAAACTACAATTGGATTTATCCCCTATAGCCTATCTCAGCAAAACTGGTGAAAAAGAGGAACTGCAGAAAATCCAATCTCACTTAGCCAGTCTCAATTTCAGTTATCCAGAAATGCAGCATCAAATTCGCTCCTTATCTGGCGGACAACAGGGTAAACTCCTGCTTTTGGATTTAGTCTTGCGCAAACCAAACTTTCTCCTTCTGGATGAACCCACACGAAACTTTTCTCCAACTTCTCAACCCCAAATCAGAAAACTCTTTGCAACCTATCCAGGCGGTCTCATCACTGTTTCGCATGACCGTCGTTTCTTAAAAGAGGTCTGTTCAAGCATCTATCGCTTAACAGAACACGGTTTGGAGCTAGTTAATTTAGAAGATTTATAAATTTGCAACATAGTAAAAATCCAGAGATGACCTCTGGATTCTTTTTACATATGTTTTAAACGTTCAATCCGTTCTGAAATAGGTGGGTGGGTATAAAAGAGTTTTTGGAACCCTCCCCCTTTCTTAGGATCATTGATATAAAGTGCACTGCTGGCATCATCGACAGGACGACTCATGGGTTTACTATTATCCAACTTACGTAGAGCATTGATCATCCCTTGAGGATTACGAGTCAACTCGACACTGGAAGCATCAGCTAGGAATTCCCTCTGACGAGAAATAGCTAGTTGCACCAAGGTTGCAGCGAGAGGAGCCAGTACAATAGCTAGTAGAGAAACCACGAGCATAATGATTTCTAAGCCATTTCCTTCTCGGTCATCGTCACTTCGTCTACGGCCTGCTCCACCCCACCACATCATACGACCTGCCATACTAGAAAGCAAGGTGATAGCACTAGCAAGGGCGACAGCAATAGTCGAAATACGTATATCGTAATTACGAATATGACTGACTTCATGTCCCATAACAGCTTCTAGTTCCTCACGATTCATGATAGCTAGGAGACCTGAAGTCGCAGCAACAGCAGCATTTTGAGGGTTAGAACCTGTCGCAAAGGCATTTAAGGCTGGATCATCAATGATGAAAACACGGGGCATAGGAATCTGAGCCACCATAGCCATATCTTCTACTACATGGTAGAGGTCTGGTGCCGTTTGTTCATCCACCTCACTCGCTCCATTCATGGACATGACAATCTCTGTCGATTGAAAAATCATGGACAAGGCATAGATAAAGCCGATAATCAGTGCGATAACCAAACCACCAAGCCCAGATCGCATAAAAAGGTAACCAACCGCATAGCCAACAAGAGCTAAGAGTAGGAAAAACACCAGCAACAAAATCCACGTTTTTCGTTTATTGCTTGCAATTTGATCAAACAACATCTTAGTCACCTAAACCGCTAAAATCAACCTTAGGAACTGCCTTTTCCTCTTCTGGAGTTTGAAGGAAATCTGCTGCTTTAAATCCAAACATTCCAGCGATAATATTGCTTGGGAAAGTTTCTAATTTTACATTGTAGTTGCTGACAACACTGTTGTAGAGTTGTCGAGAGTAAGAAATTTTATTTTCTGTGTTTGTCAACTCCTCTTGCAATTTAACAAAGTTTGCACTAGCTTTCAAATCTGGATAGCTTTCTGCAACTGCAAAAATACCTGAAACCTGACGAGTGAGGGCATCACTAGCTTTCATAGCTTCTGCTGGTGAAGTCGCTGCCGCCACTTGGTTACGAAGTTCTGCCACCTTTTCAAGGGTAGAACCTTCATATTTAGCATAACCTTTTACAGTTTCAATCAAGTTTGGCAAGAGGTCATTTCGACGTTTCAACTGAACATCAATCTGACTCCAAGCCTCCTTGGTTTGCATACGATTTTTAACCAAACCGTTATAGCTAACAATCACAAAAATAACAACAAGAGCCAAAACTCCAAGAATAATCCAAGTCATGATATAAGTCCTTTCTGCTTTTAGATTAGTACCAGTATATCAAATTTTTTATGATTGTGGTAAAATAAGATGATACTAAAGAAGGAAATAACTATGAAACCAGAAACATTTTACAACTTGCTTGCCGAGCAAAATCTTCCACTTTCGGACCAGCAAAAACATCAATTTGAACGTTATTTTGAACTCTTGGTCGAGTGGAATGAAAAGATTAATTTAACAGCCATTACGGACAAGGATGAAGTTTATCTCAAACATTTTTACGATTCGATTGCACCCATTCTTCAAGGTTTGATTCCTAATGAAACTATCAAACTTCTTGATATTGGAGCTGGGGCAGGATTTCCTAGTCTGCCGATGAAAATCCTCTATCCTCAGCTTGATGTGACCATCATTGATTCACTCAACAAACGCATTAACTTTCTCCAATTGTTGGCTCAAGAACTGGATTTAGACGGCGTTCATTTCTACCATGGGCGTGCAGAAGATTTTGCCCAAGACAAGAACTTCCGTGCTCAGTTTGATATGGTGACAGCTCGTGCGGTTGCCCGTATGCAGGTCTTGTCTGAATTGACTATTCCCTACCTTAAAGTTGGCGGGAAACTATTGGCACTCAAGGCCAGCAATGCGCCTGAGGAGTTGTTAGAAGCTAAGAATGCCCTCAACCTCCTTTTTAGTAAGGTCGAAGACAATCTCAGCTACGCTCTACCTAATGGAGATCCGCGCTACATCACAGTGGTAGAAAAGAAAAAGGAAACACCAAATAAATATCCACGTAAGGCTGGCATGCCCAATAAACGCCCACTTTAATCTTTTTAGTAAAAAAATATTTACAAAGTTTGTAATTTTTGCTATACTATCACAAGCAAAGGTTTTTAATGTCATCCCGTGAGGTGACGAAGACGCAGAAATATTTAAAACTCTTTAAAGTCTAGATTTTAGAGAAGTCTTACTCTGAGGGCCTATTGCTGTAAAATAATGGGCTCTTTTTTGATGCCCAAAAGTGAGGTTTATATGAAACAAGAATCAACTGTTGATTTGTTACTAGACGTTGACCAACGTCCTTCGGCTGGAAAAGGAATTCTCCTTAGCTTCCAACACGTTTTCGCTATGTTTGGTGCGACCATCTTGGTACCATTGATTTTGGGAATGCCTGTATCTGTTGCCCTTTTTGCTTCAGGTGTTGGGACACTCATCTACATGATTTCAACTGGTTTTAAAGTTCCAGTTTATCTAGGTTCTTCATTTGCCTTTATCACAGCTATGTCACTTGCTATGAAAGAAATGGGTGGCGATGTATCTGCTGCCCAAACAGGGGTTATCTTGACTGGTTTGGTATATGTCCTTGTTGCTACCAGCATCCGATTTGTAGGAACAAAATGGATTGATAAACTCTTGCCACCAATCATTATCGGTCCTATGATCATCGTTATCGGTCTTGGACTTGCAGGTTCAGCTGTTACCAATGCAGGTCTTGTAGCAGACGGAAATTGGAAAAATGCTCTTGTAGCCGTTGTTACGTTCTTGATTGCTGCCTTTATCAATACAAAAGGAAAAGGCTTCCTACGAATCATTCCTTTCCTCTTTGCCATTATCGGTGGTTACCTCTTCGCACTAACTCTTGGCTTGGTTGACTTTACGCCTGTCCTAGAAGCTAACTGGTTTGAAATTCCTGGTTTCTACTTGCCATTTAGCACAGGTGGTGCCTTTAAAGAATACAATCTTTACTTTGGTCCAGAAACCATCGCTATCTTGCCAATCGCTATCGTAACAATTTCTGAACATATCGGAGACCATACTGTTTTGGGTCAAATCTGTGGTCGTCAATTCTTGAAAGAACCAGGTCTTCACCGTACTCTTCTTGGTGACGGTATCGCAACTTCTGTTTCTGCCTTCCTTGGTGGACCAGCCAATACAACTTACGGAGAAAATACAGGGGTTATCGGTATGACTCGTATCGCTTCTGTCTCAGTTATCCGTAACGCTGCCTTCATCGCGATTGCCCTTAGCTTCCTTGGTAAATTCACTGCCTTGATTTCAACCATTCCAAATGCTGTACTTGGTGGTATGTCAATCCTTCTCTACGGAGTTATCGCCAGCAACGGTTTGAAAGTCTTGATCAAAGAACGTGTTGATTTCGCTCAAATGCGTAACCTAATCATCGCAAGTGCCATGTTAGTCCTTGGGCTTGGAGGAGCTATCCTTAAACTTGGTCCAGTTACCCTTTCAGGAACTGCCCTATCAGCTATGACAGGAATCATCTTGAACTTGATCTTACCATACGAAAATAAAGATTAAGAGTCTAAATACATCAAAAAACGAGCATTTCCAACTACTGAAGTGCTCATTTTTCTTCTTTCTAAAAAAGGAAAGCCCTGCGGCCTTCCCTTATCTTACTTGCGTTTCTTCTTTGCTTTCTTCATTTTATTCGCCATGCGTTTCATGGACTGTTTCATAGCAAATTCACCGAT
This sequence comes from Streptococcus sp. 544, assembly GCF_013277385.1. Lineage (NCBI taxonomy): Bacteria > Bacillati > Bacillota > Bacilli > Lactobacillales > Streptococcaceae > Streptococcus > Streptococcus sp. 544. The sequence goes on along the minus strand of NZ_VMMU01000002.1, from coordinate 107,082 downwards.
TTTACCTTTGAGTCCGCCACCAAACATTTGGCTCATATCTGGCATTCCTGCCCCTCCGAGAGCTGACAGGTCAGGCATACCGCCTTGTCCCATCATTCCTTCAAGGGCAGACATATCCATTCCTCCCATATTTGGCATATTTTTAGGAAGGTTATTTGGATTGATTCCCATTTGCTTCATCATTTTGTTCATATCCCCAGACATGACACCCTGCATGAGCTGTTTAGCCTGGTTAAAGTCCTTGATGAATTTATTGACTTCGACAAATGTATTTCCAGAACCAGCAGCGATACGACGGCGACGGCTTGGATTTAACAAATCTGGGTTTTCACGTTCTTCAGGTGTCATGGAAGACACAATGGCACGTTTACGAGCAATCTGACGCTCATCTACCTTCATGTTTTGAAGGGCTGGGTTGTTAGCCATACCTGGAATCATCTTGAGCAAGTCTTCCATTGGCCCCATGTTTTGCACCTGATCCAACTGATCAATGAAATCATTGAAATCAAAGGTGTTTTCACGCATCTTCTCAGCTATTTCAAGGGCTTTTTGCTCATCGTATTCCTGAGAAGCTTTCTCAATCAGAGTGAGCATATCCCCCATGCCAAGGATACGGCTAGACATGCGGTCTGGGTGGAAGGTTTCAATGTCCGTAATCTTTTCACCTGTACCAGTGAACTTGATTGGTTTTCCAGTAATGTGACGAACAGATAGAGCAGCACCACCACGAGTATCCCCATCAATCTTGGTAAGGATGACCCCAGTCACTTCCAACTGAGCGTTAAACTCACGCGCAACATTAGCCGCTTCTTGACCAATCATGGCATCAACGACGAGCAAAATTTCATTTGGTTGAGCCAATGCTTTCACGTCACGAAGCTCATTCATCAAAAGCTCATCAATCTGCAAACGACCTGCCGTATCAATCAAGACATAGTCGTTATGATTGGCTTGGGCTTGTTCCAAACCTTGACGTACAATCTCAACAGCTGGTACTTCTGTTCCAAGTGCGAAGACAGGCACATCAATCTGTTGACCCAGAGTTTTCAACTGGTCAATAGCCGCAGGACGATAAATATCCGCCGCAATCATTAAAGGACGAGCATTTTCTTCTTTCTTGAGTTTGTTGGCCAATTTACCAGCAAAGGTTGTTTTACCAGCCCCCTGCAAACCGACCATCATGATGATTGTAGGAATCTTAGGTGACTTGATAATTTCTGCCGTATCAGAACCTAAAACGGTTGTCAGTTCCTCATCAACGATTTTAATAATTTGTTGCGCAGGATTAAGGGTATCAATAACCTCATGTCCGACTGCACGCTCACGAACTTTCTTGATAAAGTCCTTTACAACAGGCAAGGCAACGTCGGCCTCAAGCAAGGCCAAGCGAATTTCTTTGGTTGCCTCTTGGACATCAGATTCAGAGATTTTTCCTTTTTTACGTAAATTTTTAAAGACGTTCTGTAAACGTTCTGTTAAACTTTCAAATGCCATTCTTCTTCCTCTTATTCTCTATTATCAATGCTTGTTAAAATTTCTATCTGCTCCTGCAGAAAGTCATCCTTGGGATAGCGCTCCAAAATCTGGTCAAAAATCTGACTTCGGACAATGTAGTCCGAGTACATGTGCAATTTCATCTCATAATCTTCCAGAATCTTTTCTGTCCGCTTGATATTATCATAGACAGCCTGACGACTGACACCAAACTCCTCGGCAATCTCAGCGAGGCTGTAATCATCAGCGTAGTAGAGCTCGATGTAATTCATTTGCTTATCTGTCAAAAGCGCCGCATAAAATTCAAAGAGCGCATTCATTCGATTGGTTTTTTCAATTTCCATAACTTTTATTATACCAAAAAATAGCCTAATCTACCACACTAGGGAGCCAATCCAAGAAGATAGCTAGCTAAATTTGAAAAAGACATGAGCCTAGCCCCAAGTAATTTCCAATTGATAGCTGGCAAAGGGTTGTCCCTCTTGATTTTGTAGTTGATAATCTAAATGAATCTTTTGCCCATCAACTTCATAATGGCTCGTTTGGATGATAAACTCCTGCATGCCCATAGGTGTGGGAATATAGGCTAAACTATCACTATCCTTTAAAAAGCGCATAATGGTCTTGGGATTGGAAAATCGGCTCATCACAAGTTCTTGACCATGAAATTTAATAACCACTTTTTCCTTTTCCCCATTATAGAAAAGCAGGTAGCTATAATCTCCTTTTTCATGCACTTCCACGTCATAAAGCTGGTCAATCACTTCCAACTGCTCATCAAACTGAATCGTATTTCGCATCCTAATCTTCACATCAAGTCCTCTTTCTTGTCTCTTGTCCTACTATTTTACCAAAAACTCTAGCTTTTTGCTATAATGGTCATATGAACGAAAAAGTATTCCGTGACCCAGTTCACAACTACATCCATGTCGATAATCAAATCATCTATGACTTGATTAATACAAAAGAATTTCAGCGTTTGCGCCGGATCAAGCAACTGGGAACTTCCAGTTATACCTTCCACGGTGGGGAGCACAGCCGCTTCTCCCACTGTCTAGGGGTCTATGAAATTGCACGACGCATCACAGAGATTTTTGAAGAAAAATATCCAGAAGAATGGAATCCTGCCGAGTCCCTCTTGACCATGACCGCTGCTCTCCTACACGACCTTGGGCATGGTGCCTACTCCCATACTTTTGAACATCTCTTTGATACAGACCATGAAGCCATTACTCAGGAGATTATCCAAAGTCCTGAGACGGAAATTCATCAAGTCCTGCTACAAGTGGCACCTGATTTCCCAGAAAAGGTTGCCAGTGTCATTGACCATACCTATCCTAACAAGCAGGTCGTGCAACTCATTTCCAGTCAAATTGATGCAGACCGCATGGACTATCTCTTGCGTGACTCCTATTTTACGGGAGCATCTTATGGGGAATTTGACCTGACTCGCATCCTCCGAGTCATTCGTCCTGTCGCAAATGGTATCGCCTTTCAGCGCAATGGCATGCATGCTATCGAAGACTACGTCCTCAGTCGTTACCAGATGTACATGCAGGTTTATTTCCACCCAGCAACACGCGCTATGGAAGTTCTCCTGCAGAATCTCCTCAAACGCGCCAAGGAACTCTATCCTGAGGACAAGGACTTCTTTGCACGAACTTCTCCACACCTCCTGCCATTCTTTGAAAAAAATGTGACCTTGTCTGACTATCTAGCTCTGGATGATGGTGTGATGAATACCTACTTCCAACTCTGGATGACCAGTCCTGACAAGATTCTCGCAGATTTGTCGCAACGCTTTGTCAACCGCAAGGTCTTTAAATCCATTACCTTTTCACAAGAAGATCAAGACCAACTCGCTAGCATGAGAAAATTGGTTGAGGATATCGGCTTTGATCCCGACTACTACACTGCTATTCATAAGAACTTTGACCTCCCTTATGATATCTATCGTCCCGAATCTGAAAATCCACGGACACAGATTGAGATTTTACAAAAGAATGGAGAACTAGCCGAACTCTCTAGCCTGTCTCCTATTGTCCAATCCCTTGCTGGTAGCCGTCACGGAGATAATCGTTTTTATTTCCCGAAAGAAATGTTGGACCAAAACAGTATCTTCGCAAGCATTACCCAACAATTTCTACACTTGATTGAGAACGATCATTTTAACTCAAATAAAAACTAGAAGAGGAAATTTATGAGTATTAAACTAATCGCCGTCGATATTGACGGAACCCTAGTCAATAGCCAAAAGGAAATTACTCCTGAAGTCTTTTCTGCCATCCAAGATGCCAAAGAATCTGGTGTCAAAGTCGTCATTGCAACTGGCCGCCCTATCGCAGGTGTTGCCAAACTTCTGGACGACTTACAGTTGAGAGACGAGGGTGACTATGTTGTGACCTTCAATGGTGCCCTTGTCCAAGAAACTGCTACAGGGCATGAGATTATCAGCGAATCCTTGACTTATGAGGATTATCTTGATATGGAATTTCTCAGTCGTAAGCTCGGTGTCCACATGCACGCTATTACCAAGGACGGCATCTACACAGCCAATCGCAATATCGGAAAATACACAGTGCACGAATCAACCCTCGTCAGCATGCCAATTTTCTACCGTACACCTGAAGAAATGGCTGACAAAGAAATTGTCAAGTGTATGTTCATAGATGAGCCAGAAATCCTCGATGCTGCGATTGAAAAAATCCCAGCCGAATTTTACGAACGCTACTCTATCAACAAATCTGCTCCTTTCTACCTCGAACTCCTTAAAAAGAATGTTGACAAGGGTTCAGCCATTACTCACTTAGCTGAAAAACTCGGATTGACCAAAGATGAAACTATGGCGATCGGGGACGAAGAAAATGACCGTGCCATGCTGGAAGTCGTTGGCAACCCCGTTGTCATGGAAAATGGAAATCCAGAAATCAAAAAAATCGCCAAATACATCACTAAATCTAATGATGAATCTGGCGTTGCCCATGCCATCCGTACATGGGTACTGTAAAAGGGAAAAATATACGAAAACCGCTCAGCTGAGCGGTTTTTAGTATCTAATTACATGCCCCCTGCCGGAATCGAACCAGCAACTACTCCTTAGGAGGGAGTTGTTATATCCATTGAACTAAGGGAGCTAGATAAAAACTCTGCTAAATGAGCAGAGTTTTTTAGTCGAATTAACGACGGATTTCTTTGATACGAGCTGCCTTACCTTGAAGAGCACGCAAGTAGTACAATTTCGCACGACGTACTTTACCGTAACGAACAACTTCGATCTTTTCAACACGTGGAGTGTGGATTGGGAAGATACGCTCAACACCTACACCGTTAGAGATTTTACGAACTGTGTAGTTTTCAGAAATGCCAGCACCTTTACGTGCGATAACAACACCTTCAAAAATCTGGATACGTTCACGGTTACCTTCGACAACTTTCGCGTGTACACGAACAGTGTCACCAGGACGGAATGATGGGATATCAGTACGAAGTTGACCTTCAGTCAAGCTTTGGATTAATGGATTCATTTTATTCTCCTATCTTTGTCAATCTTGAGGAATCTTCCTCAGCGGATAAACTGTATTTTTGTGCGTCCATTACACACAAGATACAGTTTACCAAATTTCCACAAAAAAGTAAAGAAATTTATAGCAGAATTCCTAAAAAAATCGCAACTAAACCACCTAGGTAAGTCAAAGTCAGGTAAGAATAAAAAACCTTCTTATCACTTAGCAACCTTTGGAGTTCGTCATTCAAGGTCGAAAAAGTTGTCAAACCTCCGCAAAATCCTGTTGCTAGAATAGCATAGACTTCCTTAGACTCCACATGATTGTAGAATAATCCAATCAAAAAACACCCTAAAAGATTTGCTATAAGCGTTCCAAGTGGCAATTTAGAAGATTGATTATAGCGGGAAAAGAAATAGCGCACTAAAGCTCCGCAACCACAAGCAATTGCAAGATAGACCATTACCATTTCTTCCTCCCCAGACAATAGGCTAAGAGCAGGCCACCACCAATGCTTAAAATGAGATACAAGACTAAGCTAACATAGCGCCCTGTATCAAGCAGTTTTACAACATCAAGCATGAGACTGGAAAAGGTTGTTAGACCTCCGCAAAAACCTGTACCTAGTGCTAAAACCAAGCCCTTACTGGTTCCTTTATAGACCAGATAGCCCTTGACAAGATAAACCAAGCAGAAAATACCTAGATAGTTAACAAGAAGGGTTCCCCAAGGAAAATCTGGACTGGCTGGTAACCAAGTGGAAACTAGATAGCGGACAAGTCCGCCCAACATAGCAGCTAGAAAAATCCCTAGCGGATAAAATTGTTCTTTTTTCATTTGATATTTTTATCCTGATAATCACGCGAACGTTTGAGTATGTCCGAAAAAGTCGCGACAATAGTCTCCTGATAGCGCTTGTCCTCTACACGACTTCTAACCTTTTCAAAAATAACCGCTTCTCTCTTAGTATCTAAAATCGGTTTACCTGAAGCTTTCTTATAGGCAACTACACCCTCAACCAAATGCATTCGTTCTTCTAAGAGCTTGACGATTTGGTCGTCGATTTGATCAATTTCTTGACGAATACTATCTAAATCCATACAGTCTCCTCCTTTATTTGAATTATTGTATCAAAAAGCCACTAAATAGGCTAGTAAAATCCCAAGTCACGATAAGAAAAATGCACTGATTGATTGCATCAGCGCACGTTTATGCTTATCCTACTTTAGCAGCCAATTCTTCTGCGAATTGTTCTAAGCGTTCAATATCTTCCTCCTCGGCAGAAAGATCAACTTTAACACACTCTGAACCTTTTTCTGCTCCTGTTGACACAAAGACACGATCAAAGTCATCAACAGCCTTACAGAATTCATCGTAGAAGGTGTCACCTGAACCAACCACTCCGTAGATTTTACCATTCAAATTGAGATCAGCTAGGTCTTCGTAGAAGTCCATCATCTCATCTGGCAATTCTCCATCACCATAAGTATAGGTCGCAACGATAGCGATGTCTGCTTCCAAGAAGTCTGAAGCGTCAACAGTTGTACATTCATCAACATCGACATCCAAGCCCAAGTCACGTAATTTGTCTGCTACAATATCTGCAATTTCTTCGGTATTACCGGTCATACTGGCAAATACAATTTTTGCTAATGCCATATCGTCCTCCTCAATTTATCTTTCTCCATTATATCACATCTTTTTCATTTTAAAAATAAAAATTCTTGTGCTACAATGAAATGAGAAAGAATTGAGGTTATTTATGGACATTTGCCATCAAATTTTAGAAAAAATTAAAGAATACGACACGATTATCATTCATCGTCATATGAAACCAGACCCTGATGCCTTGGGAAGTCAGGTGGGATTGAAAGCTCTTCTCAAACATCATTTCCCAGAAAAAACCATCAAAGCAGTTGGTTTTGATGAACCAACTCTTACTTGGATGGCTGAGATGGATCTTGTTGAAGATAGTGCCTACCAGGGAGCACTTGTCATCGTCTGTGATACGGCGAATACTGCTCGTATTGATGATAAACGCTATATTCAAGGTGATTTTCTCATTAAAATTGACCACCATCCAAATGATGATGTATACGGTGACCTATCATGGGTGGATACTAGTTCAAGTAGCGCTAGTGAGATGATTACCTTATTTGCAGAAACAACTCAACTGTCCTTGTCAGATCGCGCTGCTGAGTTGCTCTTTGCAGGAATTGTTGGTGATACAGGTCGCTTCCTCTACCCTTCTACGACTGCACGGACTCTTCGCCTGGCTGCTTATTTGAGAGAACATAACTTTGACTTTGCAGCTCTCACTCGCAAAATGGACACTATGAGCTACAAAATTGCAAAACTTCAAGGCTACATCTACGACCATCTGGAAGTGGATGAAAATGGTGCTGCTCGCGTTATCCTGAGTCAGGAAATCTTAAAACGGTTCAATGTCACCGATGCTGAAACTGCGGCCATTGTTGGAGCTCCTGGTCGGATTGACAGCGTCAGTCTCTGGGGAATTTTTGTAGAACAGGCTGATGGCCACTACCGTGTTCGCTTACGCAGTAAAATCCATCCTATCAATGAAATTGCCAAGGAACATGATGGTGGAGGCCACCCTCTAGCAAGTGGTGCTAATTCCTATAGCCTAGAAGAAAACGAAATCATCTACCAAAAGTTAAAAAACTTGCTTAAAAACTGATAAAATACTTGCCAAACTTTTCAGAATCTGATAGACTAGTATGGTAACAATCTATGGCTCGCAAAGAGACCATGGCAGAAAGGAAATATTGCAAAATGAAAAAAGATATCCATCCAGAATATCGCCCAGTTGTCTTCATGGACACAACTACTGGTTACCAATTCCTTAGCGGTTCAACAAAACGCTCTAACGAAACAGTTGAGTTCGAAGGCGAAACTTACCCATTGATCCGTGTGGAAATTTCATCAGACTCACACCCATTCTACACTGGACGTCAAAAGTTCACTCAAGCAGATGGACGCGTGGATCGTTTCAACAAAAAATACGGTCTCAAATAATGATAAAAAGACAGCTTCGGCTGTTCTTTTTTGTTTCTTGAAATTAACTGCTGTTTTCATGTTCCAAACTCAAAAAACTTTGCACTCTCGGTAGTTTCTAGAGTACAAAGTTTTCTCTTGCCTAAAAAATATAAAAGATATATACTAGCTATATATAGTATAGATTGGAGATATACCATGACGACATCACTTACTAAACAGTACAATTTTAAAATCAATGAGTCATCAATGGAACAAGCTAGAGCTATCATCAAGGAAAAAGGAATGACTATGACGGATGCTATTAGTCTTTTTATCGAGCAGATTGTTCTCGAACAAGATTTGCCAATAAAAACTGCAGAAGATTTACACCGTGAACGATTGATTCAGGAGCTACAAGCCCAATCTGAACGCGCCTTAAGAGAATATGAATCCGGACAAGGAACTCCCCTAGATGACATGAGGCTACGATATGATTTATAAAGTGATTCTATCTACTGAAGTGAGTCAGGCAATTGACAGTATCCATAACTACATCAGCACTGTTCTTTTATCACCCCAGTCGGCTAAGAATACTGTAGCCAAAATTTTAGACGGCTTAAAAAGTTTAGAAACTTTTCCTGAAGCTGGCTTTGATGCAGATGAAAAAATAGGACTAAAAATCAACAGTAAGTACCCTACGCGAGGAAAAATTATCGGTCAGTATATCTTGCTTTACTTTATCGACCAAACTCAAAGAACTGTTTTTCTTTCCCACTTATTCCACACAAAGAGCGACTACGTCACTTTGCTACAAAAATGCAATAAAAAAAGCTCAACTGATTGAGACAACTTTCATTATTTTATAAGCTCTGAAACCTTAATTTTTGGTACCTTTTTGGTACCGTCTTGGTTTAACAATACGGTATATATATAATATTTTACAGCTATATCCCCTTTAGAAACGTTGATTTAATAAGGATTTAAACACTATAGAGTATATCTTTGTAAAATACGGTCTCAAATAATGATAAAAAGAACAGTTTCGGCTGTTCTTTTTTCTTTCTTGAAATCAACTGCTGTTTTCATGTTCCAAACTCAAAAAAACTTTGCACTCTCGATAGCCACACAATGGTTTCTAGAGAACAAAGTTTTTTTATTAGAGCAGATTTACTCTTTCTTATCTTGATTTTCAGTTCCTTTAGTTGTATTGTCTTCCCAAAGGATACGCTCGATACGGTGGAAACCAGACCATCCTTCTTCAGTCTTGTTTTCGTCCATGTAGTCTGCCAAACGGAAGTCAATCTTGACATCTGACTCACCAAAACTTTCAGCAATCGGTTCTGAACGCTCATAAGACATACGAATCAGTGGATAAACCTTTTTGGCTTCTTCTAACTTACCTTCTTTCAACAGTTTGACAAAGCCTTCCGTATCTGTCAAGAGTTTATCGATTTGCTCTTGCACAAAAGTCTTATAGTCAGCAGTGGCCTTATCAAGCATTTTCTGCTTGTCTTCAGACAAGGCTGTCACCTTAGATGAATCATTTGTCTCGGTTGATTTTTCAAACCTAACAGCACAAGCTGTCAATAGCAAGACTGAAGATAAAAGGACAAAACCTAGTTTTTTCATTGTATACTCCTATCGGTTCAGGAAACCTGAATTAATTTTACCTTTCATTATACCATGTTTTCACTCATTTTTCAATAAATTTTCAGACAATTTAATGTTATGAATAGCATTACAAATGTAAAAAACTAAGCCTAGGACAATCTCCAAAGCTTAGTTTGATGTAATTCTTAATTTCCAGCGTAATATTTTTGAATTCCTTTAATAATGCCTTCAACTAACTTATCTTGGTATTGATCACTACGGATTCGTTGGTTTTCTTCTGGATTATCCATATAACCCAACTCCAATAACACAGCAGGTTTCGCAGTCTCACGAAGAACAGCGAAGGTGGCTTGCAGAAGCCCAGCATCTCTAGCACCTGTCTCGGTCAAGAGAGAGGAGTGAAGGTCAGCTGCCAAACGATTACTTTCACTCATTCGGTCTGGATTATTGTGCCAGTACTGGTTAATCTTGCTCGGGTAACCTGCATCTTCCTTATAAGAATAAGTCTGTATTCCCAGATTCAGTGTTGTGTCATTCCCAGTAGCGTTAAAATGAATACTAATAAAGAAGTCTGCATTCGTTTTATTTACCATACGAGAACGCTCTGTCACAAAGTCAACATCCACATCACTATCACGAGATGTTAAAACTGTATAGCCAAGTTCTTCTAAACGTTTCCGTAATTTACGAGAGACCTGTAGATTCAAATCTTTTTCAGCTATTCCATAATAGTAAGCGCCCGAATCACGTCCACCATGCCCAGGATCTAGGAAAATAGTCTTACTATAGCGCCCCTTTTCAAATCCTTTTGGAAGTTCTTGCACCCATTTACCATTATCTTTGAAAAAATGACTACTTCCATCAATAGTATAAGTTCCAGTGACATAAACGCCATCTTCTTTAAGATAATACCAAACTTTATAATCTTGATCATAAATCCACTCTTTGTGAGCCATGTAGCCATCAGATTTTAGATAGTAAGAGCCAACCCATTGCTGTTCAGCATAGTGCCCACCTGACTTGAGATAAAACCAGCTAGAGTAGTTAGGATCGTACACCCATTCTTTGTCTGCCATAGCCCCACTGGATTTCAGGTAATAATTTCCCTTCCAGGTATTAGCCATCATGACACCATTTTGATCAAATGCATACCATTTACCATTGATTTGACTCCATTGGTTAGACAGATATTTTCCTGAGCCATTGGCGTAGTACCACTTGTTAGCCATCTGATACCAGCTATTTTCAAGTAAGTAACCATTCTTATCAAATAGGTAGCCCTCATAGAGAGTATCTGTAAATTTGACACCCGTTTGACTATAATAAGTCCACTTCCCATCTTCTTTTACCCAACCAGTTTGTAGCTTAGACTCAGTAGGAAGAGTTGGCTTTGTCTCCTGCTTACTCGAACTAGGGGTCGTTGGCTGGTTTTCTGTAACTGCTTGAGAAGCATTTGCAGAGCTAGTAGTTGAACTACCGATAGAGTTATTCGTAGGATGACTAGTATCATTAGCTAGAACTGTTTGGCTAGTAAATCCAAGAAGAGCTAGAGCAAGAATCGTAAATTTCTTATATGATTTCATTTATTTAACCTTTCTAGGGGAATGGAATCCCTGTATTATTGAGTTATTTTACTTCCTTGATGAAAGAAGAGTTGTTCTACATCCTCTAAACTATAATTTATATGATGTCATGGAGTGTTTAGCTTATTTAAATATGTAAAACCTAAAAAGCATGGCTAAGTGGGAACCTTAAAAATTCAATCTCTGAACACCTAATCTCGCTTCAGATAGTTATCGAACAAGTCGAGTAGATTCATTAAAATCATCTATTTATATTATACACCAAATTTAAGAAAAATTTTTGCAAACATCTAAATTTAAAATAAATCTAGTCCCTAGCTATACCGAATTTTAGTTTACTCTGCCCAGTAGAGATGTTATAATAAAAATAGGAGGACACAAAATGAACAATAAAACTAAAAAGTTCACACTTGCTACAGTTTTAGTACTTTCCTTGTTAGGAGCTGGAACTCTTACATCACAATCAGTAGCTGCTAATGATAGGCTGGTTTCCACTCAAGCAATCAATGGTCAATCCTACAATATCTTAAACTCTGAGGTCACTAGTGCTTCTTCTGGTACTACTCTAGTTGGGATTGAAGGGACTTTCTTAACGCCAGATAAACAGGCTATCTTAGACCGTATCAATGCCATTCGAAAAGAGGCAGCAGATGAAGGTCTAGTTACTAGCTATGTTCCTATCAAATGGTCAACTGCACTAGAAAAAACAGCCTTCGTTCGTGCAGCAGAAGCTTCTATCACTATTGATCACACACGCTTGTCTAGTAAGGACATTTGGAGCGCTTGGCCTACAGGAAATTTCTCCCTAGCAGAAAACTTGGCTTGGAACTATGACGGATTTATGACAGCTATTAATCAATGGTATAAGGAAAAAGCAGATTACGTCAAATCTCGTAGTGGTGTCAGTGTTACAGGTCAAACTGGACACTATAAATCCTTAATTAACCCAAAATTGACCTATATGGGGCTTGCAGCTTTTGAAAATCCTGTCACCCAAAATGGATGGGTTACCGTTGCACAAAGTTTCGGAACATCATCTGGTGGCTCTGAAGAACTAGCTGGTAGTTATGGAAAGGCTATTCAATACACAGAAGCAAATTCTTCTCAGACTCAAACATTTGCGACTAAGGCGAATCTTTTTGACAAAGACTTGAAGGCAATCGGAAATCATAAAACCAAAAATGAAAATACAAATTCAAGTCAGAAACTAGACGATGAGACCAATGATCCTGCCGAATTTCTTAATCGACTAAGAAGTTGGTTCAATCATTCCCAATACTTCGGAAGTTGGATTCAATCAAACGGACGTTGGTGGTTTAAACACAATGACGGCTCATACACGAGTAATGGATGGGAAAAAATAAATAGAACTTGGTATCGCTTTGACAACTCTGGCTGGATGCAAACAGGCTGGGTGAAAGACGGTAGCTGGTACTATCTCGACGGTTCAGGCGCTATGAAGACTGGTTGGCTCAAAGATAATGGTAGCTGGTACTACCTTCAAGATTCAGGTGCTATGAAAACAGGCTGGATGAAAGTATCTGGCAAATGGTACTATGCCTATAATTCAGGTGCACTCGCAATCAATACGACTACACCTGACGGTTACCGTGTTAATTACAATGGGGAATGGGTAGGATAATTTAACACACCAAAAAGACTCTATACTATCTCACAGTGAGTAATCTTCACTTTCAGATAGTATAGAGATTTTTATTTACCTAGTATAACTCTTATCTTAGACGTTTATAACAAACTGAAACAAGAACAAGACAAAAGCACCTCGTAAAAAGTACTGCAAGTTGCTCATACCTTTTTGAGGTGCTTTTTGATATGAGCCCATGTTTTTCAATAGGATTGTACTCAGGTGAGTAGAGAGGAAGAGGTAAAAATTTATGCCCAAACTCTTCACATAAAAGTTCTAGCTTCCCCATTCTATGGAATCTTGCATTATCCATAATAATAATAACTGATGGTGTATTTAATGTTGGTAAGAGAAACTTCTGAAACCAAGCTTCAAAAAAGTCGTTCGTCATCGTCTCTTCGTAGGTCATTGGAGCGATTAACTCACCATTCATTTGTTAACCCTGCAACCAAAGAAAATCCTCTGATATCTTCTTCCAGATACTTTACCTCTTATTAACTGACCTTTTAATGAGAGACCATATTCTGGATAAAAATAAGTATCGAATCCTGTTTCATCAATATAAACAGGTGCTAGGTGCTTTAAATTATTAAATTTTTTAAGAAATAAAGCTACTTTTTCTGGGTCTTGTTCATGGATAGTATAGTACTTTATGGTTACCGAACAAGTGTCTAATGAAAAAATTCCGGCTCTATAATATTTGTAGTGGGTAAATCCCCTATAGATATTATGGAGCCTATTTTGTTGTAGAAAAAAAGTCCCATATGACCTATAATGAAAAGCGATCAAACAACTCATTAGAAAGAATCATATGGAACAATTACATTTTATCACAAAACTACTAGACATCAAAGACCCTAATATTCAAATTATAGATATCATCAATAGGGATACACACAAAGAAATCATCGCCAAACTGGACTACGATGCTCCATCTTGTCCTTATTGTGGAAGTCAAATGAAAAAATATGACTTTCAAAAACCTTCTAAGATTCCTTACCTCAAAACGACTGGTATGCCTACTAGAATTCTATTTAGAAAGCGTCGTTTCAAGTGCTATCATTGCTCGAAAATGATGGTCGCCGAGACCTCACTCGTCAAGAAGAATCATCAAATTCCTCGTATTATCAACCAAAAGATTGCGCAAAAGTTAATTGAAAAGACTTCTATGACCGATATTGCCCATCAGCTTTCCATTTCAACTTCAACTGTCATTCGAAAGCTCAATGATTTCCACTTTAAGCATGATTTTTCTCGTCTTCCTGAGATTATGTCCTGGGACGAGTATGCCTTTACTAAGGGAAAGATGAGTTTTATTGCACAAGATTTTGATAATCTCAACATCATCACTGTTCTTGAGGGTAGAACACAAGCTGTCATTCGTGATCACTTTCTTAAATATGATAGAGCCGTCCGATGTCGAGTGAAAATCATTACTATGGATATGTTTAGTCCCTACTATGCCTTAGCTAAACAGCTTCGCTTTCGAATTTCTAGGCTCAGGCTGAAACAGTCTCCCAGACTGTTTCACTCCCATGTGCTAAAATCGTTCTAGATCGTTTCCATATTATCCAACATCTCAGCCGTGCTATAAGTCGTGTACGTGTTCAAATCATGAATCAGTTCGATCGAAAATCCCATGAATACAAAGCCATCAAACGTTACTGGAAGCTCATTCAACACGATAGTCGTAAACTCAGTGATAAGCGATTTTATCGCCCTACTTTTCGTATGCACTTAACCAATAAAGAGATTCTTGACAAGCTTTTGAGCTATTCAGAAGACTTGAAACACCACTATAATCTCTATCAGCTCTTGCTTTTTCACTTTCAGAATAAGGAACCAGAGAAATTTTTCGGACTTATTGAGGACAATCTTAAGCTGGTTCATCCTCTTTTTCAGACTGTTTTTAAAACCTTTATCAAGGACAAAGAGAAAATTGTCAACGCTCTTCAACTACCCTATTCTAACGCAAAATTGGAAGCCACTAATAATCTCATCAAGCTTATCAAGCGCAATGCCTTTGGTTTTCGGAACTTTGAAAACTTCAAAAAACGGATTTTTATCGCTCTGAACATCAAAAAAGAAAGGACGAAATTTGTCCTTTCTCGAGCTTAGCTTTTCTTCAACCCACTACAGTTGACAAAGAGCCAAAATTCCGATGATAGTTCTAAATCTCAATAACCGCTTGGGTTCCATGATCCAACTCCAGCAAGACATCTATACTTGTATAGAAAATCCTGCCCTGAATAAGGAGATGTAAATATTTCTTTCCTCCAAAATGGTCATAGTTTTGCTGGCAAATCTAACATATCATGGATAAATTAACAAGTGATTTCTGAATTGCTAAACATTTTCTTTTCTTATAGCATATTTTCAGATTTTCTCTTTGAGAAAGATATTTACAAGAAAAAGGTTCGTTTTTTGTCTATTTTCAAAAAGTCTTAAAACTAAATTGAAAGAATTTTTAGAAAATTTTTGCTTTTCTCTTTACAGTTTAAAAAAATTCTGCTATAATAGCTCATGTAATAAAATATGACAACAAAAGGAGAACGATATGACATCTGCTAAAGAATATATCCAAAGCGTGTTTGAAACTGTAAAAGCTCGTAATGGGCACGAGGCTGAATTCCTCCAAGCTGTTGAAGAATTTTTCAACACTTTGGAACCTGTATTTGAAAAACACCCTGAGTATATCGAAGAAAATATCTTGGCACGTATTACTGAGCCTGAGCGCGTAATTTCTTTCCGTGTTCCTTGGGTTGACCGTGATGGAAAAATTCAAGTAAACCGTGGTTACCGTGTTCAATTCAACTCAGCTGTTGGACCATACAAAGGAGGACTTCGTTTCCACCCAACTGTAAACCAAGGGATTTTGAAATTCCTCGGATTTGAACAAATCTTCAAAAACGTCTTGACTGGACTTCCAATCGGTGGAGGTAAAGGTGGATCAGACTTCGATCCTAAAGGTAAAACAGATGCTGAAGTGATGCGCTTCTGCCAAAGCTTCATGACTGAGTTGCAAAAACACATCGGACCATCACTTGACGTACCTGCTGGTGATATCGGCGTAGGTGGACGTGAAATTGGTTACCTTTATGGTCAATACAAGCGTCTTAACCAATTTGATGCTGGTGTCTTGACTGGTAAGCCTCTTGAATTTGGTGGTAGCTTGATTCGTCCAGAAGCAACTGGTTACGGTTTGGTTTACTATACTGAAGAAATGCTGAAAGCTAACGGTAATAGCTTTGCTGGTAAGAAAGTGGTTATTTCAGGTTCTGGGAACGTTGCTCAATACGCTCTTCAAAAAGCGACTGAACTTGGTGCAACTGTTATCTCTGTATCTGACTCAAATGGTTATGTCATTGATGAAAATGGTATCGACTTCGATCTTTTGGTTGATATTAAAGAAAAACGTCGCGCTCGTTTGACTGAGTATGCAGCTGAGAAAGCAACTGCTACTTATCATGAAGGTTCAGTATGGACTTATGCTGGAAACTATGACATCGCTCTTCCATGTGCGACTCAAAACGAAATCAATGGTGAAGCCGCTAAACGTTTGGTTGCTCAAGGAGTTATCTGTGTATCTGAAGGCGCCAACATGCCAAGCGATCTTGATGCCATCAAAGTCTACAAAGAAAATGGTATCTTTTACGGACCTGCCAAAGCTGCCAACGCTGGTGGTGTAGCCGTTTCAGCCCTTGAAATGAGCCAAAACAGTCTTCGCCTTTCATGGACTCGTGAAGAAGTTGATGGCCGTCTCAAAGACATCATGACAAATATCTTCAACACAGCTAAAACAACTTCAGAAACATACGGTCTTGATAAAGACTACCTTGCAGGAGCTAACATTGCTGCCTTTGAAAATGTAGCAAACGCTATGATTGCCCAAGGTATTGTTTAAGATTTATTTGCTCAATCCTCAATCACTACGATTGGGGATTTTTATGTTGAGTTAAACAGTTGGATAATTACTTACTTACCCCATTTTATCCCATTTCGGAGAAAAAAGAAAAACCGCTACTCCCAAGAATAGCGGTTTAATCATGTTTTAAGCTACTAATGTAGTCACTCTATTATTTAAGAGTAACTGAAGCTCCAGCTTCTTCCAATTTAGCTTTGATTTCTTCAGCTTCTGCAGTTGCAACGCCTTCTTTAACAAGTGCTGGTGCACCGTCAACAAGTTCCTTAGCTTCTTTAAGACCAAGACCTGTGATTTCACGTACAACTTTGATAACGCCAACTTTTTTGTCGCCTGCAGATGTCAATTCAACGTCGAATGAATCTTTAGCAGCACCAGCGTCAGCAGCACCAGCTGCAGCAACAGCTACAGGAGCAGCTGCAGTTACACCAAATTCTTCTTCGATAGCTTTTACAAGGTCGTTCAATTCAAGGATTGAAGCTTCTTTAATTTCAGCAATAATGTTTTCAATGTTCAATGCCATTGTTATTTCCTCCAAATATGTTTTAAATTTATAATAGATTTTCGTAGCTAGGCTACGCTGCGTAGCTTAAGATTAAGCTGCGTCTTCTTTGCTTTCTGCAACCGCTTTGACTGCAAGAGCAACGTTGCGCACTGGCGCTTGAAGTACAGAAAGGAGCATAGAAAGAAGTCCTTCGCGGTTTGGAAGAGTTGCAAGAGCAAGAATCTCTTCTTTAGATGCGACAGCGCCTTCGATTGCACCACCTTTGATTTCAAGTGCTTCAGCGTTTTTAGAAAAGTCGTTCAAGATTTTCGCTGGTGCGATAACATCTTCGTTAGAAAATGCTACTGCAGATGGTCCAACAAATACTGATGCAAGATCTTCAAGACCAGCTTTTTCAGCTGCACGACGCAAGATTGAGTTTTTAATAACTTTATACTCAACTTCGCTTCCACGAAGCTCACGACGAAGAACTGTATCTTGCTCAACTGTCAAACCACGAGCGTCAACAACGACGATAGATGCAGCAGCTTTCATTTTTTCAGCTACTACGTCAACTAGTTCCGCTTTTTTAGCAATAATTGCTTCACTCATTAGTGTGTTCACCTCCGTAATTATTTTGCTTGGGGAATTTTTCCAAAAGAAAAACGCGCCCAAACCTAGACACGAAAGTACAATACGCTTCTTTTTACATGATACGTTTTGTCCTCGGTAGGATACTTATGAGTCGAGCTCCCCTACTGTCTTAGGCAGTTTTTTCAAACCGTATATAAGTATAACATAGTCAAAAAAAGAATGCAAGATTTTTGCAAACTTTTTTTAAAATTTTTCGTGATTTTTATTCTAAAGTTCTACTGTCAGGACTTGACCTTGTTTAACGACCTGTTCTCCAGCAATATAGACATCATCAACATCACTGGATTTGACAGCATAAACTAGATGGGACAGCATATTTTCTTGAGGTTGGAGATGGATTTTCCCTTGTGGTTTAATAACGAGAAAATCTGCTTGCTTGCCGACTTCTAGACTTCCTATCTGATTTTCCATCCCTAGAACCTTAGCCCCTTCAATTGTCAGTGCCTTGAGGGCTGTTTCGATTGGAAACTGGCTGGCATCTCCGCTCTTCATTTTCTGTAGTAGTGCGGCTGTCCGTCCTTCCTCAAACATATCAAGATTGTTGTTGGAAGCAACTGAATCTGTCGCAATTCCTACTGCCACTCCTGCTTTTTGCAGTTGGATGATGGGAGCAATCCCTGATGCCAGTTTGAGATTACTGATAGGATTGTGGGCGATAGATACTTGAGACATTGCCAAACGTTCAATTTCTTTCTCGTTTAATTCGACCCCATGAGCAAAGACAGACGGATGATCTAAGTAACCCAGTTCTTCTAGAAATGCGAGGGGGCGTTTGCCGTATCGTTTCAGGAGAATGCCTGACTCCTCCTTGGTCTCCGCAACATGGATATGGATGGGGATACCCAACTCTTTTGCCATTTCCAAGCTCGCTTCCAGCAAGTCTCTACTACAGCTGTAAGGAGAATGTGGGGCCACCATAACTTTGAAATTTGGATTTTCATATCCTAAGATTTCCTCTATGATAGATCGTGTTCTGCTTATGGTCTCAACAGTTGTTTCACCCTCTAAAGAAAAGAGGGTCGGTGAGAAATAAGAACGCATCTTGGAATCTTTCACTGCCTGATAAATCCGCTCAATATCCACACCATTGGGATTATACATATCATTAAAGGTTGTTATACCTGACTGGAGCATCTCTGTCAGAGCTTCTTTGACCGCCTTGGTAGTCATGTTGGGAGTAAACTCAGCTTCTGCTGGCCAGATATAGTCATTGAGCCATTCATGGAGATTGCTATCATCTCGAATCCCTCTCAAGCCTGTCATAGCAGAATGGGTGTGGCAATTGACTAATCCAGGCATGATCCAGGCTCCCTGATAGTCTATAATCTGCTCAGCTTGATTTAAAATCTCTTGCTTCTCTTGACCGACATAGACGATTTGAGAATCCTTAACGGCTAAGATTCCATCTAGATAGACATGGAAATCTTGATCACAAGTCACGATATTTACATGCTGAAAGACTTTCATTCTAGGCTCCTTTTCTAAAAAACAATTTACAGTGAATAATTTTTCTAGCTATTGTAACAAAAAAGTCACCCGAAGGCAACTTTTTTCGTCCATAAGATTTCAAAGTAGAAAGGATTATTCAGAGCTAAAAGCTGCAGCTTGCTGCATTTGGTAATACTTGCCCTTCTTAGCCATGAGTTCTTGATGGTTGCCATACTCAACAATATCACCATCCACCAAGACAAGAATCAAATCAGCATCCTGAATGGTTGACAAGCGGTGGGCGATGATAAAGCTTGTTCGCCCCTTCATGAGTTTGGCAAAGGCATCCTGAACCAGTACTTCTGTCCGTGTATCAATGGAAGAGGTTGCCTCGTCTAAGATAAGAATCTTTGGAATAGCTAGAAAGACTCGGGCTATGGTCAAGAGCTGAGCCTGACCGACAGAAAGAGATTCTCCCGCATTTTCCAACTTGGTATCATAACCTTGAGGTAACTGTTGGATGAAAAAGTCTGCATTGGCTGCTTTGGCAGCAGCAACCACTTGCTCCCGACTAGCATCAGGAGTGCCAAAGGCAATATTGTCATGAATGGTCCCTTGCTTGAGCCAGGTTTCTTGGAGCACCATGCCAAACTGTTGTCTCAATGATGCCCGGGTATAGTCGTAAATGGAACGACCATCTAACAATATATCTCCTGAGTTAATGGAATAAAAACGCATAAGGAGATTAATAAGAGTTGATTTTCCAGCACCTGTCGGACCAACGATGGCTACCTTGCTACCAGCTGGGATATCAATAGATAAATCCTTAATCAAAATCTTTTCAGGATGGTAGCCAAAAGAGACATGTTTAAAGGAAATAGCTCCCTTAACTTGGTTACTAGTCAAGACTTCCTTGCCACTTTCAGCCACCTCAGGACTCCCTAAGACAGCATAAACACGCTCTGCGCAAGCGAGAGCACTTTGCAGCTCAGCTAGCACTGAAGAAATATCGTTAAAGGGCTTGGTGTACTGTTGAACATAGTTCAAAAAAGTCACTAAACGGCCGATGGTCAAGGTAGAGCCTATCATGATACGATAAGCTCCCACTCCAGCTAGAAGGGCATAAATAAGCGCATTGACAAAGCGAGTCGAAGGATTGACCGTTGAAGAATAAAAGATAGCTGACTGCGAATAAGCTGCATAGTTGTCATTAGCCTCACGCAGTCTTTGGATAAACTCTTCTTGAGCATTGAAGGACTGGATAATAGTCTGCTGGCTAAGAGATTCTTCAATCAACTGAGTCTGAATCCCCCTTGTCTCTGTTTGCTTTTGGAAGAGATGATAGGATCTCTTGGCAATAAAGCGTGAAATCACCATGGACAGTGGCGTCAACAGCAAAACTAAGAGGGTCATGAGGAGGTGAATTTGGAGCATGGCTAGAATACTAACCAAAATCATCAAAACACCAATGAAAAATTGGTTAAAAATCATGGTCAAACCAGCTGCCAACTGTTCGATGTCCGTGGTTACACGACTGACCATCTCTCCACTGCCTTGCCGATCCACGAAAGCAATCGGTAACCGATGGAGCTTATAGATGATTCGCTCTCGCAAGTCTCTGGTATAAGAGAAAATTAGGCGATTATAGAGGAGAGGATTGACCCACTGCACAAGGGTATTCCCAATCACCACCAAGACCATTTGGAGAAAAATCTGCCAAAAAACTGGTGAAGAACCAGCCACCAGGACTTGGTCGATGACCTGCCCGATTAAGATAGGTAGGTAAATTGATAAGGCAACCTGGACAATAGTTCCTAGAAAGGATAAGAAAAGGAGGAAGGGATGGCTTGCTAAATCTTTGGCCAAACGTGTGAGTGTTTGATTTGCAGTTTGTCGTCTCATGCTAGTCCTCCTTTCCATGTTGGGATTCATTGATTTCACGATAGACGTGACTGGATTTCATCAAGTCCTCGTGCTTACCGATAGCTAGTAACTCACCTTTTTCCAAGAGGAGAATCTGGTCAGCCATCTGGAGTGTCGAAGTTCGTTGAGAAACCAAGATTAAGCTCGTGTTGGGTAAGTTTTCTCGAATTGCTTTCAAAAGTTTGGACTCGGTGATGGTGTCGAGGGCCGAGGTCGCATCATCTAGGATAAGAAATGGAGCTTGGCGCAAAACTGCACGTGCGATAGACAGCCTTTGTTTTTGTCCACCTGAAAAATTTCTCCCTTCTGCCTCAACAGTGGCATCCAAGAGACCTTCCTTTTCACTGACAAAATCCTTAGCTTGCGCGATTTCCAAGGCTTGCCAGAGTTTTTGATCAGTCACTACTTGATTGAAACCCAAAGTCAAGTTGGAACGAATAGTTCCTTTAAAGAGTTCGACTTTTTGAGGCACATAGGAAATCCAAGACCGCCACTGCTCAAGATTACGAGGACTACGTCCATTTCGATAAAGGTCAATGCTTCCCTTGTCTACTAGATAAAGTCCAAGTAAGACTTGCACCAAGCTTGATTTACCAGAACCCGTCCCCCCAATGATACCAAGGATTTGCCCTTGCTTCATATCAAAAGAAATGTCTCTCAGAGAAGGCTGGGCCGCATCAGGATAGGTAAAGGTCAATTCTTGAACTTGTAAAACCTGCTCGCTGGTAGCTTGCTTTTGTTCTAACTCTGAATGGATATCCTCTGGAGATTCTGCAAAGACTTCCTCGATTCGCTTGGCTGAAATATAGGACTGGTTGAGAGAATTTATCAGCATGGCTAGCTTGACCAATTCCACCAAAATTTGCAAGAGATAATTGATAAGGGCAATGAGAGTACCTTGACTGAGCAAGCCTCCTTGAATCGAAATATAGCCTTGCCAGATAATAACGAGGAGAGTTCCATTGACAATCAGATAGGTCAGAGGTGTTAATAAACTAGACCAGAAACCTGTCTTTTCTTGTAATCTAGCGTAAACTTGGTTAAGGGTTTGAAAAATCTGTAACTCTCGTTTTTCTTGTCCAAAAGCACGAATAACCCGCATCCCTTGCAATTGCTGGCGCGTTTCCTGAACCAGTTGATCCGTTTTCTTTTTGAGAACACTGTAGAGAGGATTGACCAATCGAGATAATCCTACAATGACGATTGTCAAAATGGCAACCATGACTAAGAACCAGAAAGTCAGCTTAGCTGAGATTCGATAAGCCCTAAAAATGGCACCAAAAACGATAATGGGCGCTCGCAAAAAGAGGCGCAAGAATTGATTAATACCAGTCTGAATCTGATAGGTGTCCGAAGTCAAACGAGTCACCAAGCTTGAAGTTGTCAGACGGTCTCTGCTATCCTTGGGTAGGGAAAGAATATGACGATAGAGGTCGTTTGTCAATTCTTTGGCAAACCCAACCGCTGCCTTGGCTGAGTAAAACTGGGCTACCAAGGCCACTAAAACGCCAATCACTGCAAAGATAAGGAGCAGGCCAATTTGCATCCAAAGGTGCCCTTGATTTCTCTGAGGCAAGGATTGGTCAACAATCCCAGCAATCACCATGGGAACCAAGAGCTCAAACACAGCTTCTAACAGCTTGAATAAGGGAGCTAAAATCGATTCCTTGATATAGGGTTTGAAGTAAGATAATAGGTGTTTCATAAATCCCTTCTATTCTTATTCTGGAAATGAAGAAAGTGGGAAGCGCCCACCCTCTCTGTTTTATTTGTTTAAGTAAGGCAGTAGATAGCCATATCCTTCCTCTTCCATCTCATCCTTGGATACAAAACTCAAGGATGCCGAATTGATACAGTAACGAAGTCCACCTAACTCCCGAGGCCCATCTGTAAAAACATGACCCAAGTGAGCATTCCCCGACCGAGAACGAACCTCGATTCGCTCCATTCCATGGCTCATATCCTTGTAATAATGAATCAATTCCTTAGAAATCGGACGGCTAAAACTTGGCCAACCACAACCTGAGGCAAACTTATCCTTGGCAAAAAAGAGTGGCTCACCTGTCGTAATATCTACATAAATCCCTTCTTCAAAGGTTTGGTCATAGGCATTGGTAAATGGAGCCTCTGTAGCAGCTTCTTGGGTAACACGATAGGATTCTTCAGATAAACTGCCCTTTAACACCTCTTGACTAGGTTTTTCATAGTTAGAGGCATCAATCAATGGCTTATCAGCATCGGTCACATCGATATGACAGTAACCTGAAGGATTTTTCTTGAGATAGTCTTGGTGGTAATCTTCAGCCAGAATGTAGTGGCGTAGTTTCTCCACCTCTACTGCAATCTTTCGACCCAGCATGCGTTCCTGCTCCTGCACCACTGTGTAGATAGCTGGCAAATCTGCTTCATCCTGGTAATATATACCGGTCCGATACTGACGTCCACGGTCATTCCCTTGTTGATTGACTGATAATGGATCAATAACACGGAAATAATAAAGTAAAATCTCTCTGAGTGACACTGTCTTCTCATCATAAATCACTTGAACCGTTTCTGCATGGTCTGTTTCCTTGAGTAGCTGGTAATTTGTCGTTTCGACTTGTCCATTAGCGTAGCCAACACTGGTTGCTAGCACTCCAGAAATACGTGAAAAATACTCCTCTAAGCCCCAAAAACAACCGCCTGCTAGATAAATTTCTGCCATCTTTATTTCTCCTTTATCCAGTTTTTAACTAATACTCTTCGAAAATCTCTTCAAACCACGTCAGCTCACATCTGCAACCTCAAAGCAGTGCTTTGAGCAACCTGCAGCTAACTTCCTAGTTTGCTCTTTGATTTTCATTGAGTATAAACTTCTTTTCAAAAAAAGGATAGGAAGCCCTCTGGTCGAGAGTTTCCCCATCCTATCATCTATTCTTTATTTTGCTTCGACACGGACACCTTGGGTATCAACCTTCAAGTCATGCAGTTTTCCTTTGAAGGGTTGCTTTTCCAATTCTGCCTTAATCGCCGGCATCTTGTCATGAGAAGCCAAAACCATAACTGTCGGCCCAGCACCAGAGAGGTATGTTGCATAGGCACCATTTTCTTTGGCTACTTGCTTAATCGTCGCAAATTCTCTCACCAAGTCCTGACGATAGCGTTCGTGGAAGAGGTCGCCCTCGATTGCTTGCCCAGCTGTCACCATATCTCCTGCCAACAAGGCCGCAACCGCCACATTGGCGATAGAACTAGCTGCTACAGCTTCCTTGTAAGACAATTTCTTAGGCAAGACGCCACGGCTGTCGCGAGTGCGCAATTCATAGTTTGGAATATAGGCTAGAAAATTACACTCTGGGAAGTCTGCTACGATAGCAGAAACTTGTCCATCAACAGAGCTTGCAATAACGAGATTACCATAAATGGCTGGAGCCACATTATCTGGATGTCCCTCAATCTTGGTCGCTAACTGCAATTTTTCATGGTCTGTCAAGTTGAGCTTGCCCAGTTGGTTGGCCAGTTCAATCCCAGCAACAATAACAGAACTGGAAGAACCCAAACCACGCGCCAAGGGAACATCACTGGTCATTTTCAAGCGTCTTGGTTGCAAGTCTGGTACAATTTGCAAAGCAATTTTGAGCAAGAGATTACGCTCGTCATGAGGAATCCATTTGCCAATCTGGTGTTCAATCAGCCACTCATCTCGTTCTTCGCAGACCTCAATTTGAAGATACTTGGTTACAGCTACACCGACCGAGTCAAAACCCGGCCCGATATTGGCACTAGTTGCAGGTACAATAATCTTCATCTTATTCTCCTAGCACCTTGAAGCTATTCAAGAGGTCGAATTCTGAAACCTTCTTCAATTCAACTGAAACATTTTCAAGCTGGGCTTTATTAATCTTGTGTGTGATGATAACAACACGCGCCTTGTCACCATCTTTTCCATCTTGGAGAATTTGCTTGAAGGAAATATCTTGGGCATTAAAGATTTCAGCCAATTTCAAGACCTGACCTTTTGAGTCTGGAGCCAAGATTGAGAAGTAGTAATTAGCTTTGACATCTTCAGGATTTGCCAAGACCAAGTCACGGCTATATTCGTTGAAGTCTTTGCCAATGGTACCATCATTCAAACGACGAACGATACGGACAATATCTGCTACAACACTTGTTGCAGTTGGTTTTTGACCAGCACCTGGTCCGTAATACATAGACTCACCAATACCGATAGATTCTACAAAGACAGCGTTCATTACCCCATTCACACTGGCAAGTGGATGCGCTTTAGGTAGGAAGGTTGGAGTCACTTCTGCAGCAATACCTGAAGGAGTTTCCTCGATAGAACCAACCAATTTCACTACATAGCCAAGGTCTTGGGCTACAGCCACATCTTCTGGTGTGATATTGCGGATTCCTTTGTGGGCTACATCGTCAAAGGCAACCTTCATACCAAAGGCAAATTGGCTCAAAATAACCATCTTGTAGGCTGCATCAATCCCATCTACATCATTTGTCGGATCGCTTTCTGCAAAACCAAGTCTTTGCGCTTCCGCAAGAGCATCATCATAAGACCAGCCTTCTTCCACCATCTTGGTCATCATGAAGTTGGAAGTTCCGTTGACTACTCCAAGCACACGCGTGATTTTATCAGAAGCCAAGGAATTTGCTAGAGTGCGAAGAATTGGAATCCCACCAGCTACTGCTGCTTCATAGTAAAGTGCTACATTATTCTCTTTAGCGATTTCTAACAATTCTGCACCATGGACAGCCAAAAGGTCCTTGTTAGCAGTAACAACGTGCTTTCCAGCTTCCAAGGCACGAGTGATAAAGGTCTTAGCTGGTTCGATACGCCCCATCAATTCCACTACAATCGTAATGTCTTGGTCTGACAAAATGTCATCCACATTGGTTACAAAATTAAAATC
Source organism: Streptococcus sp. 544 (assembly GCF_013277385.1). Lineage (NCBI taxonomy): Bacteria > Bacillati > Bacillota > Bacilli > Lactobacillales > Streptococcaceae > Streptococcus > Streptococcus sp. 544. The sequence continues at coordinate 80,934 of NZ_VMMU01000002.1, read as the reverse complement.
ATTCTCTGCTGCAAGCAAGCGATTCTTTTCATCTTCATCCTTGACCAACACCTTAGCAACTTCAATCTCTGAATGTGCTGATTGATTGATTTTTTCTCCATTTTCCTTTAGGAGGAAAGGCACACCACTTGCAACGGTACCAAATCCTAGTAAAGCAATTTTAACTGTCATGTTTGTCTCCTCGAAATTTTCTGATATAGCCATTATAACAGAATTTTGTGAAAATTCCTATTATAGTAAATCACTATTTCAGTATAAAAAGAAAAAACGAATCAGACGATTCGCTCTTCTCGAAATCTAGAAATAGCTTTCCAGAAATGATTATCCAATCTTTTGCAGATTAAGTACTGCATCGTGATTCATCAAGACTTGACCATACTCTTGCAAGACCGAGCGACTGATGTCACTATCGTCCGCAAACTCACGCATACGAGCCAACAGCCAAGCTGGATATGGACTTGGATGATTTTCAATATCCACTAAAATAGTCAAATAATAGCGCTCATTCATCTTGTAGAGTTCAGAAGTTTCCATCTCAAAAGTCACTGTCTTGGCAAAAGCCACCAACTCAGCTAATTTTTCAAAAGAAAGGATGTAATAGATGTAAGGCACTTTCTTACTTTCAACTTCTTGTTCAGCCTGTTCCTGCTCTTCTTCCTTGGCTTCAACTTGCTCTAGAGATTGAATCGCTTCGATATCATCTTTAGTCTTTTCTGCGATGCTTTTTTCCAAGGTTTTGATAAATTCATCTGGAGACATTTGAGCCAATTCTTCCATATCTGGTAAATCCGATAAGTCTTCAAAATCTAGATTTTGGTCAATCTTTGATTTGGTTACAAAGACATCTACCTTATCAGGTTTTGGAGTCACACGGAAGCTCAACATGCCTGTATCCAGAAAGCTATCAGGCATCTCTAACTCATCCAAGATAGCATAAAAGAACTCTTCTGTTTTTTCTTGAGGAACAAGAAAGTCAGCAATCTCCATTCCACGATCCATCAAATCCTCTAAAGACATCGTGATTTTCAAAGTTGTATCACTAATTTGTTTCATTTTCATTGCTAGTAACCTCATACTTTCAGTTCTATCTATTATACTAGATTTTTACGATTTTATCAAAAGAAGGCTCCTCTATACGGATAGATTTTCCCTAGGGTATTTCTATAGGAGACTCCAAAAGAAAATTTCTGCAGACAGATAGAAAAAGCCTTCAAAATCGGCTCTTAGCCGACTTTGAAGACCTTATACATCAGAATACTTATAATTTAAAGGTTGCTACACCGAGGATAGAACGATTTAAGTTTCTGAGAATTTGAAGACTTTGCTCAAATTTCTTATAACGAGTCACTCCGTACTCTTCAACAAGAAGGACTGTATCTCTTTCTAAAAGCGATGGCACATCTTGTAAATCGACAAAATGCATTCCTTTTAAAGACTCTTGATTTTGTTTCAATTTATCTAGGATAGCTTTGTTTGAGCTAACGATAGTCAATTCCTGTCCAGCATTTTTGTATGACAAAACATCTGCTAGGTTAGCAATTGTTGTAATCTCTGTTACAAAATCAATTTGATATTGAGAAAAATCACCTGCTCTATTGATTGTTGGGTTAAAGAGATAAACCAATACATTTCCCATCACAACCAAAATCACACAGACTACTCCAATAACAGCTAAACGGAGAATCAGATTTTTCACATTTAATCCAAGCGCTGTCTCACCATTTGCATTCAATTCTTTAGAGTTGATGGTTTCCAATTTTTCAATTTTTACATTTGCAAAAGTGTGTTTAAATTTCTCAATCAATCCATCAATTTTTCGCTCCAACAAGTCATTAGTATCTTTACTTGGTGTCAAAATTTTCACACCAACCCCTGCATCGTCAATCATATAGTAGACAGTCAGTTTTTTCCACCAATAATCATTCGTAGAATTTTTCAAGGTTGTTTCTGTCGTATCTAATTCACTGGCAATTTTTTTCAACTCACTGGGCTCTACATCATTGAAAAGATAAGCTCCATTCAAATTACCATCAATCAATTTCCCATAAAAATCACTATAACCACCAATTTGATGATTCAAAATCGTTTTAGCTGAATCTTCTGGAGGAGTGATTTTATAGCTAAGATAAGTTGAATAACTTGTTGTGTCTTTGACAGTGTTTTTATTCCTAACTGCTTTAATTGTAAATGGTACAGCAATGAGAGCAAATAAAGCGATAAGAGCTAAAATATTTGCTTTTCGTTTTTTGTAAAGATTTGCAAATAAATCAGCTACTGAATAATGTTCAAACATGATTTTTTTCTCCTTTGTTTAGTAGATACTGGTTTTCTTTTGTAAGCATTTTTGCTACAAATATAATCACAAGAACAATTCCCCAGAATTGCATTGTAAATAGATTGAAGAAACTTTCTGAAAAGCTACTTCTTGGCATAAAGAATAGATTATTCAAGATGAGTAGGGACAAAGCAAATAGGATTGTTCTTGAACGATAGGCTACTTGCAGCATGGCTATGAATAGCATACCGAGCAAGAGACTAAGTAGAAAGACTCCTATCATACCATAGTCGGTATACAACTCCATAATATAGCTACTTCCGATACCATGTCCTTTTAAATATTCCTTGTTCAAAACAAGATAGGACAAATTGTGGGCATAACTATTACTATCAATAGCTAGCTCCACACTATTGGTTGTATGTTCAAAGGCTTTTCCTCCGAAAATGGCCCCCAAACTTCCCCTTGCAAAATAATCAAGGACAGGACCAAAAGTAAAATTACGGAAATCTCTGTAAGGTAGGCTACTGTTAAATAGAAAACCTCGAGCCAGAACTCCAAAACTAGTCCCTTGTTTATAGATAAAGTCAAGCAGGATATCCCAGAAACCTGTATGGGAAACTTGAACATTATCCCGTACATAATTGAGCACTCCCATCGCTAACATGAGAATAGGAGAACCTACAAAAATCGCTAACTTTTCTTTAAACCCAATCCATTTTCCCTTTTCTGTTTGCTCCCGCATAAAGTAATAAACAAAAGCAAATAGAATACTTAAAATAAAGGGATTTCGTGTCCCGATTGCCAAATGAATGATATTAGCTGCAATAAAGGAGACAAGCACTGCTGTTGCCTGCAATTTCTTTGGCTTGGTTGCCAGATACATACACATTGCATAGACTGTAAAGGTAGACAAAATGTAGGTAAAATAAGGCAGTTTACTTTCAAAATTTGCATAGTAGGCATAGTAGGAAGTCTGCAAGCGATACAGGAGTCGTTCAAATAACCGAATGAAATAGAAAGGATAGGTTAGAAGAAAAACTCCTAGCGATACAAAGCGCAACCGCTTGATATAGACCTCTTTTAGAGAATTTCCTATCTTGGGTACTTTTATTTTCTTCCTAGCTATAAAATAACGAGCCAGGACGCCTCCTGTTGTCAAGCCCAGAATCGAAACCATGACGACTATAAAGGCAAAACGATAGGCTATTGGATGATAGGTATCTAAAGCACCATCCCTAAAATAATCAATGGTCGGTCTTGATACTAGAAAGATAAAAATAGTTAAAAAGAAAATAAAATGGATTAAGTAATACTTGATATCATTCCAACAAGCAATTAAGCTACTAACCAGTAAGAACAATAAAGTAGAAAGCAAGCTAACATTGTTATTATTAAACAGATACACAATTCCACTTACTAGCGTCAAGGCATAGCTGACTATGGTCAAACTAAATAATAATCGTTTTCCATCAATCACTTGTTCACCCCCGTTCTAATGTAATTTTTTAGATTTTTCAATATTTTTCAGTAATAAGAATCGGTATAAGGAAATATTTATGAATAGGGCTAAAGCACTAATTCTTCTCCCCTTACGGAAAATTGAATTCCTAGAAATATCAAAGGCACTGCCTTTTAAAAAACGATGAATCTGGGAATAGGCTTCAAACTGTTTATACTGATCATCTAGCAACATCTTATCCAGAATAAAGAAGTGGGCATAGGCCAATCTGAAAAAAGCGACCTCTTTCAAGTCAGGATAGTTTTTCACAACTTCATTATAAAACTTTTGGTAGATATCAATATAGGCTAAATCCTTCTCTGCATAGGGTTTGGTTGTAATACTATCCCCTCTATGGAAATAGTAATAATAGGGTTTAGTATTAACCACATACTTCTTGGCCAACTTGATTAAATCAAAATGGTAATAGGCATCTTCGTAAATCAATCCCTTTGGAAAGGATAGGGCAGTTGCAATCTGTCTCTTGATTAGCTTATTGCAAATAGTCCCAGGTATTTTTTCACCTATGAGGTATTCCCTCAGAAATGTTTGGGAATCACAGACAAAATAGTCATCCTGATTGGCTGACTGTGGGCTTTCATCATTAGCATAGACATTCATGACACCACAGCTCGAAACATCGGCATCTTCTTGCATTATTTGCTCATATAAGCTCTGAATCATTTCTGGATGGATATAATCATCTGAATCAATAAAAATCAGATAATCCCCATGAGCCTGCTTCATTCCATCATTTCGTGCTTGTGACAATCCTTCATTCTTTTTATGAAGCACTGACACCCTATCATCTTGTTCAGCGATTGAATCACACAAGCGACCACTTTCATCTGTTGCACCATCATCAACAAGAATGATTTCCAGATTTTGATAGGTCTGCTTCTGAATGGAAGCTATCGATTTTTCTAGGTACTGCGCCACATTATAGACTGGCACAATGACACTAATTAATGCAGTTTCCATGCTACTCCTCTAATAGTTTTTCTACTTGTTCGATTTGTTTGGCAATTGTAAATTGTTGAATGAATTGACTAGCCTCATCGACATCAAAGTTTGAGGCAGAAGTCATATAGTTCGTAATTGCCTGAGCTGCCTCTTGATTGCTCTCAATGATTTGTCCAAATCTTCCTTCTTGGGATAGTTCCTCAGCACCTCCAACATCCGTAGAGACAAAAGGGATTCCAAGGCTCAAGGCCTCCACATACACCCCAGGAAAACCTTCTTGTTTAGACATAGACAAGAGGATCTTCATCTGAGACAAATACTGGTATGGATTTTTTTGATAACCAAGGAAATGCACATAGTCTTCAAGCTCATACTCTTTAACTCGTTTTTTCAGTTCCTCTTCCATATCACCAGCCCCGATAAAATAGAGATGATAGTTTTTCCCCTCTTGGTGCAATAACCGTATCACTTCCACCACACGGTCAGAACCCTTATTTTCCTCAATCCGTCCGATGGTACAGATACTTTGAGGAGCAATCTCGATATCGATCTTCTCTTGAGATTTTTCTAAAATAGTCTTAAAATCATATCCATTGTAGACTGTCTGTAATTTAGAAGCATAATCTGGATAGACTTCCTTGATAGAATTGCTGGTCTTTTTTGAAATTCCTACAATGGTATTCGCAGCATCCAACTGGCGTCTATGTGATTCTCTTTTGGAGCTATCCTTAAGAAATTCTTCGATACTTCCATGAATCCAAGAGATTTTCTTGACTTCTTTTCTTTTAGAGAACAACAGTGGTGGATTCATAATGGTAAAGGAAACTTCAACATCATAATCATCTTCTACAAGCAAACGACGAGTCAGTCTTGGAAAATAAATTCTCATTCTCCACAAAAAAGCTCGTAACCATCTAGCTTGGCGATAATCTTGAAGAGATTTTAAAATGCCTACATGCTTGGGAACAGATTCGTATCCCTTGTCAAAGTGCTCCATTTCAAGAATATCAATATCATACTTTTCTGGATCCAGATTTGAAACAATGGTAGACAGAATCTTTTCTGCACCGCCTCCGAGAGAAAAAGACCACATAAAAAATAAGATTTTTTTCTTAGCCACCATATTCTCCCTTGTATTCTGTATAAGACTTATCCATATCAGCGATGACAGCATCATGATGCGGCATCTGCTTGTCTGCTGGCGGAGGCGTCATATAATCCCCAAAAGCAGTGCTGAGATAGGCATCATAGCCGATTGGAATAGGCATCTCTGTTCCTCCAAATGGCAAGAAAAGATTGTCTTCAAAAGATGCGATTGGGTACTTGTTTCTCATATAGCCAGGACCTGAGCATAATTCTGTAACGCCATCACTCTCAGACAAATCATACTTGGTCATTTCTTTCTCAGCTTTTTTCCAAATGCGATAACGGAGAGATTTTGGAGTCACACCCAGTAAAATACGGCTTCCCCATTTTATAAGTGTACCATGCTTTTCTGGGACAGTTTGCGCACAAAAAAGAGAATAAATCAAGGCCCAGCGAACCTGTTTCTTCCGCTCAGCTGGATTTTTCGGATAATAATCCAAAGGCAAAACGTCCAAGGCCAAACCATGTGGCAATTCTAAATCCTGCTGATAAGGCTTGATACAGGTGGTTTCCTTGTCACGAATGGTAATAAAAAGATTGCGGTCAACAAAATCCTTGTGACTCTTTGACAAGAAATAACGTTCATCTGCATAACGAGGCCATAATTCTGCTAATTTCTCATAATCTTTACGAGGCATAAAAAAGTCTAGGTCGTCATCCCAAGGAATGAAACCCTTGTTTCGAAGGGCACCAATAGCACCCCCTCCACAGAGATAACAAAGTAAATCATGCTCCTTGCAAAAGGCCACAAAGTATTCAGCCATCTCCAGACTACGAGCCTGAATTGCTTTTAAATCAGTCATATTATTCATTATTCTTTCTATCGTATCGTTTCATTATACCACAAATAGGGGGTGAAAATCTATTGCAGACTGTAAAAAATCAAAGCCTGATTGCTATCCAAATAGCTATCAAACTTTGATTTTCATTGAGTATTATCTTATCTCAAGCCCATCTGAGCTAATTTATTCTGATACTTGTTTTGATCGACCAGCAAGCCTAAGCCTCCATAAACATCGTAGGCATCTACCCAGTCACCCAGTTCTGGAATCGTCAATTTTTCAATACCATTTTTTGCTCCATCCAAAACAGATAAACCGTTTGTTAGGAGGAAAGTATAGGGTGCATTGGTTGAGGTCATAGCAAAAACCTTTCCAAGAGCTTCAGAACCAGTGAAAAGTTTAGTAGGATCTTTAATTTGCTCTAAAATTGCTGTTAAAACTTGCTGCTGTCTTTTTGTACGGCCGTAATCCGCCTCATCATCATCACGAAAGCGTGCATAATTGAGCAGGGTCGAGCCGTTCATCTGCTGTTTTCCGACTTTGATGGTTTGGGTTGGAGACTCAGTCTCAGTAGCGTGTAAATCATCTCCGACTGTAGCTTCTGTTAGTGGACGCCCATTTAATGTTGAAAATTGGGCATCAATTGTCACCCCATCAGGGAAAAGGGTGTCAATCGCTGTGGCAAAGGCCTGAAAATCGACCAAGGCATAGTACTTAATGTCCAAGTCAAAATTATCTTTCAAGACTTGACGAACCATTTCTGCCCCTTTTTGTCCTTCTTGTTCCCCTAGTTCATAGGCTACGTTTAACTTGTTATCCGTCTGTTTTCTACCGTTAATGACTTGGCTGTAACCGTCTATATAAACCAAATTGTCACGCATGAAACTGACTAGCTTAATTTTCTTATCTGAACCTCCGACATTTAATACCATAATAGAATCAGTCCGCGTCTCAGCACTATTTTGGCCGATTCGACCATCCGTCCCCATAATCAAAATATTAACACCATCTCTGGTATCTTGACCATTAAAGACTTGAACCTGTGCTGCCTTGGCATCAGCAGTTTTCTTTGCACTAGCATCTTGGTAACCACGTAAAAACATGAATACCATGGCCAAAGCCACACAGACCAAAAGTGAAAAAATCACCATAAAAATGCGTTTAAGACGGAGCTTCCGTCTTTTCTTTTTGGGAGGAGCAGAGAGTGCTTGTGATTTGTATTGTGAGCGACTCCGGTTCGCATAGCTTGGTAAGTCAACCTGCTCTTCTCTTTCTTGTTCCAAGCTGGAACTACTATTTACCCTAGCAATAGTTAGCTTTTCTTGCAAATAGGCAAACTCATTTTTTTCTCTCTCATTGAGATAGTGAATATTTTTTAGCAAATAATCATAACGTAATTTTTCATGATGACTGAGAGGATTTTCTTTACTCATCTTCTCTCCTTTCCATGGTCTGATATTGGATAAATAGGATAGGCACCCAGAACTTTATACTGGATTCCGATGGCTTCTAGTTCTTTTTGGGCAAAGTGAACCAAGTCCTTATCAGTATAGTCCACATCGATAATGAAAAAGTATTCGCCTAGCGCTGTCTTGAGTGGACGACTTTCAATTTTTGTCAGGTCAATTCCTCGCCAAGCAAAGGTCGAAAGAGCCTTGTAGAGTGCACCTGGAAGGTTGTCAGGTAAGGTCAGGGCCAAACTCATTTTCTCAGTTTGTGCTTGCAAGGGAATACTAGGCTTTTCAGCTCCCAGAACCCAGAAGCGTGTGAAATTGGCTTCCATTTCCTGAATATCCTCGGCAATCAGTTCTAAGCCATATTCTTCAGCAGAACTTCTAGGTGCAATTGCTGCAAAGGGCTGATCTGGATGTTCGGAAATAAAGCGGGCCGCATAAGCTGTACTAGCAGTCACCTCTATTTGAGCCTCTGGATACTGTTCATCGATGAATTTCTTTCCTTGAGCCAAGGCCTGTGGATGTGAAAAAATCTTTTCAATCTTAGTATGGCCTGGAACCACCATCAACTGCTGATGAATAGGCTGAACGATTTCTGCAACTGCTTGAATGCGAGCCTGATGAAAAAGGTAGTCCAAGGTTTCATGAACACTACCCTCAATAGAATTTTCAACTGGCACCACAGAATAGTCCACTAATCCTTGCTCATAAGCCTTGATGACATCTGTAATATTGGCAAAGGCCTGCAATTCCTCATGAGGAAAAGCTGTCTGCACAACGTGGTGTGAAAATGATCCCTTGGGACCTAGATAAGCAATTTTCATCTCAGTTCCTCTATAATTTCCTCTGGGCTTAACTTGGTCACATCCAAAACCCGACTAGCCACTTCCTCATACCAAGCCTGTCTTTCTTGGAAAATTGTTGCTAGTTCTTCCTTACTATTATTTAGAAAAAGCGGGCGCTGATTGTCCTTATCAGCTGCGATACGATGGTAGAGGGTTTCAAAATCGGCTTTCAGGTAGATGTTATCTGTATTAGTCTTGAGTAAGTCACGATTTCGCTGAGAAATAACCACTCCCCCACCAGTTGACACAACTTGATCTGTTTGTAGTAACTCAGCTAGAACTTCTGATTCTATCCGACGAAAGGCTGATTCTCCCTTTTCAGCAAAAAAATTCGCAATGGACATACCTAGGCGCTTCTCAATCAGGGCATCCATATCAAGGTAATTAGGATCCAAGCCTCTTGCAATAGTCGATTTGCCAGCCCCCATAAATCCTAGTAATACCTTAGCCATGAATCAAGCTCTCCAAATCATCAAAGAAGCTAGGATAACTGGTATTGATGGCTTCTGCACGGTCAAGCTCCACCTCTCCATCTGCAACCAAAAGGGCTGCAATGGCTGTCATCATTCCGATACGATGGTCTCCAAACGTATTGACTCTAGCACCGTGAAGGGCTGATTTTCCTTTGATAATCATTCCATCTGCTGTAGGAGTAATATCTGCTCCCATGCTATTTAAGGCGTCTGCCACAACCTGAATGCGGTCTGTTTCCTTGACCTTGAGCTCCTCAGCATCCTTGATAACTGTAACACCTTGGGCTTGGGTCGCAAGTAGGGAAATAATAGGCAATTCATCAATCAAACGTGGAATCAAAGCGCCACCAATCTCTGTTCCTTTTAAATCAGAAGACTCAACAGTCAAAGTAGCAGATTTAGCGACTGGATTGATTTCAGTTATTTCCAATTTTCCACCCATGGCGCGAATGACATCAATAATACCGGTGCGCGTTTCGTTGATCCCCACATTCTGCAGCACTAGACGAGAGTTTGGAACAATCAAACCTGCGACCAACCAAAAGGCTGCACTGGAAATATCTCCTGGAACAACCACCTTTTGTCCTGTCAATTTTTGTGGCCCTTGGACTGTGATTTTCTTGCCGTCCACACTTAAATGACCACCAAATTGTTGCAACATATCTTCAGTATGATTACGGGTGCATTCTTTTTCGATAATAACTGACTCCCCCTTAGCTTGTAAAGCTGCAAACATCAAGGCTGACTTAACTTGGGCAGAGGCAATTGGCAACTCATACTGAATAGGTCTTAGGTTTTTCGTCCCTTTTAAGTGAAGGGGAGGCAGGTCTCGCTCAGCTTGCCCAGAAATGTTAACACCCATTTTTTTCAGTGGAATCGTCACACGGTCCATAGGACGTTTGGATAGACTGTCGTCTCCGAACATTTCTACTTCAAAGTCTGCACAAGCAAGAACACCTGAAATCAGACGAATCGAGGTTCCAGAATTTCCCATATCAAGAGCATTTTGCGGAGCTTTTAGGCCGTCCATACCGACACCTTGAATGGTAATAACCCCATCTTTATCCTCAATATCAACACCAAGGTCACGAAAAACCTGCACGGTCGAAAGAACGTCTTCACCTCGCAGAATATCATAAACCTTGGTCTCACCCTCAGCCAAACTTCCAAAGATAATGGAACGGTGGCTGATAGACTTATCACCTGGAACGCGGATACTGCCATGTAAGTGGCGAATGTTTGTTTTTAGTTTCATACTGGACCTCATACTTGCAATACTTTTACTTATTTTATCATAAAAAGTCAGAAATTCCTTAAAAATTCCTGACTTTATGATAGTTATTTTCTTATTTTAGCAATTCTGAAACTGGTTCAAAAACAATTTTTTCAATGTCAGAAAGGTAAATTGCCAATTGTTGTTGCTTAGTAAAGAATTCTGACAAGAGGCTATTTCCTTGAATCTGTTTACCAAAGCCTTCCATTTTCGCTTGGAAGGATGCATCTGGCATTTGACCTGTCTGCGCTAATCTTTGAATTTCCTCTTGGAAAGCAACATATTCTGTAAAGATTTTGCTTGCCTCAGCATCTGCTGAAATCGCATCTTTAGCCGCTTTGACAGCCTTGTATTCTGGTAATTCGCGTAGGCCGCGACTGAGTTCGTTTGCACTATCGTAAATATTTGACATGATGTTCTCCTTATTCATTTCTTTTAAAATTACTAGTCACTCTGTGGTCTTTATTATTGTGCAATCACTTTTATATGACCTCTTGAATGTCCATTCCTTAATTCCTTATCTGGTATATACTCGATCTTCAAAGTTCCTAAATTAGAACCTGTTTTTATTTCATTTGACATAAGATTATCAAAATAGTTCTCTATCTCATCATCAGATAAGGATGATTCAATCGATTTAACAATATCATGAAATACTTCTTTCATTCCTGCAACACCAGATTCACTATTTTCATTTGTCTGATTTATTGTTACGTTGATTTTAGCAGTATCATTTGCATGTAAAAGTTCCAAGTAGTATCCGTAGCTTGATGCGAAATATTTTATTTTTATATTTCCTTTTTTGATATTTTCCAATGGGCTATTAGAATTTTGATTATAGCTATTGATAAACTCATTAATAATTCTATCGTCTACATACTTTGAATTGGTTTTCTCTTAACTTATTTCCTTGTTGGATGGTTCATTTTTTGTCTCAACACTAGCTTCTGAAGTAGTTTTCACATCTTTTTTAACAGCGTAAGCTCTAAGTAAGATAAAAGAAATAAAGATAATACCAAATATGAATCTAGGCTCTATTTTAGGCATATTTTTCTCCTTATTTGACAACGACTGTGTAGTCGGTATTTTCTGTTATTAGATGCTCAGCTCTTTCCAAGTCTTGAGCATTTTTAAATGAAATTTGTAGAATCCCGTGAATATCCTCACGGTTTTCCTCGTTGATATGAATATTGACCAAGGAAGTTCCACGTAGTAGTTCCAAAATCCTCAAGATGACATCTTCTTCATCGGGAACGTCGACATAGAGGTCGTAAGAACTATCCACACCACCACGCTTATGAATTTCCATGGCCTGACGTTGCTCACGCGCTTGGTTGAAAAAGTTCCAGATTTGGTTTTCATCACCCTTACTGATAGCTTGTCCAATCTCGTCCAAACGCTCCTTGAAATCCCCAATTCTATCTAAAATTGTTTCACGATTGGACAAGAGAATGGAGGTCCACATACCTGGCTCGCTTTCCGCAATTCGGGTCATATCTCGAAAACCACCGGCAGCAAAACGCCTTGCCATCTCATGTTCTTGAGCATAGACCACGGTCTGTTCCATGAGACTAGAAGCCAGAATATGAGGAAAATGGCTAATCTGAGAAGTGACTCGATCGTGCTCCTTGGCATCAATCTCGATAAAACGAGCATGAAGACCTGAAAGTAAGTCCTTCATTTCCTCAAGTGTGTCAGGACTTGTCAGCCTCGAAGGTGTAAAGATATAATAGGCATTTTCAAAAAGATTGACATCCGCAGAAGCAGCCCCTGTCTTGTGACTACCAGCCATGGGATGGGCCCCGACAAAGCGAACAGGCTTACCAGCTAAATAGTTCTCCGCCGCATCTACAATGGCTGACTTGGTCGAACCAGCATCTGAGATAATCACGCCTTCTTTTAAGTCCAAGTTGGCCAACTCCTTAATGAAAGCAATGGTTTGCTTGATTGGCAAGCTGAGAATGATGATATCTGCCAAAGGAGCAAAACTAGCAAAATCATCCGTTGCACGGTCAATCATGCCTTCTTTCAAGGCAATATCTCTCGAAGCTTGACTGCGATTATAACCTAAAATTTCATAATCTGGATGATCGCGTTTGATACCAAGGGCCATCGAGGCACCAATCAATCCAAGGCCCGCGATATAGACTGTTTTTGCCATAGAAACTCCTTAATAGTTCTTTGTATAGTCTCGGTGCTTGACCACTGCTTCTTTTAATTCCTCTAGATTGTCTGATGAGAATTTTTCGAGGATTTCTTGTGCTAAAACCGTTGCCACAACAGCTTCCATAACTACACCTGCAGCTGGAAGAGCAGTCGGATCACTTCTCTCCACAGTTGCCTTGTAGGGTTCATGGGTTTCGATATCCACACTCATGAGTGGTTTGTAGAGAGTAGGAATGGGCTTCATGACGCCACGAACAACAATCGGTTGCCCATTAGTCATACCGCCTTCAAAGCCACCTAGATTGTTTGTACGGCGAGTATAGCCGTCTTCTTTAGACCAGAGAATTTCATCCATGACCTGGCTTCCTTTACAATAACCAGCCTCAAATCCAAGACCAAATTCTACCCCTTTAAAGGCATTTATAGAGACAACAGCTTGGGCTAATCGTGCATCCAATTTTCTGTCCCATTGGACATAGGAACCAAGACCAACTGGAACACCTCCAACGACTGTCTCCACAACCCCACCGATGGTATCACCGTCACGTTTGATTTGGTCAATATAATCCTTGATTTCCTGTTCTCTTTCTTGGTTGACAATAGAAACGTCAGACTGGGCAGCTCTTTCCTTAATCTCAGTGACTGTCAGATTTTCAGGTACATCGATTTCCTTGCCACCAAAGACTACGACATGGTTGGCAATCTCCATATCCAGCTCAGCCAAGAGGCGTTTAGCTACTGCTCCGACTGCCACTCGCATGGTGGTTTCACGAGCTGATGAACGCTCCAAGGAATTACGCAAATCATCAAAACGGTACTTGATGCCCCCAACCAAATCAGCATGACCTGGGCGAGGATGGGTGATTTTTCGTTTGCTTTTAAGACGGTCTTCAATGTCCTCCGCAGACATAATGTCCAGCCATTTTTGGTGGTCCTTATTGATGACATCCATGGTAATGGGAGCCCCTGTCGTCTTCCCATGACGAACGCCTGAAGTAAAGACAACTTGGTCGCTCTCAATCTTCATACGGCCACCACGACCGTAACCACCCTGACGGCGTTTAAGGTCCTCATTGATATCCTCTGCTGTCAAAGGTAGTCCAGCTGGAATTCCCTCAATAATAGCTGTCAGACGGGGACCGTGTGATTCTCCTGCAGTTAAATATCTCATACACTCTCCTTATTTTACCAAGTAGTCTTTCATCTCTTCCAGAGAAACTGGGTGAATAGTCGCTGAACCAAGCTCTGGTACCAAGACCAATTTCAAGGTATTGCCACGCGCTTTCTTATCATGAGTCAAAGCCTGATAAAGCTTGTCAACATCCCAGTTTTCATAGTCAACAGGTAGTCCAAATTTCTGACACATAGCTGTAATAGACTGGGTTATCCCTTCTGGCATAAGGCCTTTTCCCTCAGCTACCTTGGAAATCTGTACCATTCCCATAGCTACAGCCTCTCCATGCATGACCTTGCCATAACCGGCAGTCGCTTCGATGGCATGGCCAATAGTGTGGCCAAAATTGAGGTAAAGGCGAACACCATTGTCCAACTCATCCTCAACCACCATCTTGCGCTTGACCTGACAAGAATGTTCAATCAAAGTCTCCGCATGTTCCAGAATGCTCTCTACAGTACCATCCAGCTCCGTCAAGAGAGCCCACAGTTCTGGATCCTCAATCAAGCCATACTTGATAACCTCACCCATCCCTTCAATCAACTCTCTTTTTCCAAGCGTTTCAAGAACAAGTGGGTCAATCAAAACCCCATCTGGTTGGGCAAAAGTTCCTACCATATTCTTGGCAAATGGAGTGTTAACACCCGTCTTTCCACCAATAGAAGAATCCACCTGGGCTGTTAAGCTAGTCGGTATCTGAACAAAATGAATGCCCCGCATATAGGTAGAGGCTACAAAACCAGCCAAGTCCCCAACGACACCACCACCGAGAGCCACGATTCCATCGCTACGAGTCAACCCCTGCTTAACTAGGAATTCATAGACTTTCTGAACAGTGGTTAAATTCTTTCTTTCTTCCCCTTCTAAAAAGTCAAAAACAGCTACCTGAAAACCAGCATCTTCTAGGCTGAGCTTGACCTTCTCTGCATAAAGAGAAGCTACATGGTTATCTGTCACAATGACTACCTTTTGTGGTTGCCAGAGTTCTCGCAACCATTGACCAGCCTGAGCCAGACAACCTTTTTCAATCTGAATATCATAAGGATGATGAGGAATATCGATTCTGATTTTCATAGGAGAATCTCCTTTTCTTTATTGGTATTTTTCTGTTAAAGACTGCCAAATCTCTTCTGTTGGCATTTCCTTGCCTGTCCACAGTTGAAAAGCTTCTGCAGCTTGATAGAGCAACATTCCCAGACCATTAACCGCTGGTTTGCCCTGACTTCTGGCCCATTTTAAAAATGGCGTTTCAAAGGGTTGATAAATAATATCTGCCACCAAGATAGTTTCTGGCAAATTGATGCTTTCAGGAACTGGGGATGATTGACCATCCATGCCCACACTGGTGGCATTGACCAGTAAATCCGACTCAGCAATCCTTGCTTGCAGTTTAGGAACATCTTCTAAAGCGTACAAGTCCACTTTAAAGCCTGTTTGCTCCTGTAACTTGTCTAGGTAAGGTCTTGTTTTTTCCATAGAAACTGAACGAACAAAGACCGAAATCTGACTGACGCCGTCCAAAATAGCTTGTGCCAAGATAGACTTGGCCGCACCACCTGCACCCAGCAGGGTCATCTTCTTACCTGTAATTGTAAAAGAAGGCAAGCTCTTAAAAAATCCCTTGCCATCTGTATTATATCCAATTAAATTGCCATTCTCATTGACAACCGTATTAACCGCACCAATCAAGCGCGCTTCATCGCTCAATTCATCTAAATAAGAAATCACCTGCTCCTTATAGGGCATGGACAGGTTGATGCCAAACATCTGGTAGCGACGAATATTGGCCACTGTGACTTCCAAGTCAGCCGCTTCAATCTCCCAAGCCACGTAAGCACCATTGGTAGCTGTCGCCTCAAAGGCCCTATTGTGGATGAAGGGAGAAATAGAGTGCTTAATAGGATTGGCAACAACTGCAGCTAAACGTGTATAGCCATCAAGCTTCATCCAAAATCTCCCTGATTTTTTTCATGTTAGCTAGAGAAATCTGACCAGGGGCACTAGCCTCATCCAGACTAGCAAAGGACCAGCTAGAACCTGTCACATCCGCAGTGATACGAGAGACCTTGCCCACCTTGCCCATAGAAATAGTTACATACTCCTGTTCAGGATTGAGGGTTTTAAAGCCTCGTGTATAGTTCATCAAGTCTAAGACATCCTGCTCCGTGTGAGCCATAGCCGCAACTTTAACAAGTTTTGGATTTAAGCTCGTCAACTCTGACAAGATTTCCATCATGTTCTCAGGTGTTTCTTGGAAATTATGGTAACTCAAAACGAGATTTGGGAAGTCCAGCATTTCCTCAAAAACATCCTTGTAGCTATAGTATTCAAAATCAATATAGTCTGGTTGATAGAGTTGCGCCACTTCCTTGATTAGATGGATATATTCTTCTGGAGAAAGGTCGATTTCTCCCCCTTCAGAACGAGTTCTCAGCGTGAAAACCAACTCACGACCTGCGAATTTTTCAAAAATAGCTGGAGCCACCTGCAAAATCGCTTCCTTAGGCAGATAGTCGGCACGCCATTCAATGATGTCGGCATCCAGATACCTCGTGGCATCCAGAGCCTGGGCCTCCTCTAAACTTCTTGGCATTACTGAAACGATCAATTTCATTTACTAACCTTCATACTAATCACCTTGAGGTAATTACTACTTTCATCTTTTTTATTATAGGCGAAATCTGCTGGAAGACCATATTTATTTAAAATCTGATAACTTCTTCCTGCAAAGCCTTTATCAATTTGTTCTGTAAATTTCTGACGGGAAACATTGGCAGCATTGGTACTGGCAATAATAATACCGCCCGGATTTAAAATCTCAAGACTCTGAGAGATCAACTTGTGATAATCCTTGGCCACAGAGAACGTTTGTTTTTTGTTCCGAGCAAAGCTAGGCGGATCTAGGACAATGACATCGTAGGTCAAGCCTTTTCGTTTGGCATATTTGAAATATTCAAAGACATCCATGACTATAAAACGATGGTCGTCTGTGGTGATTCCATTTGCCTGAAAATGCGCTTGAGACAATTCTCGTGAACGTTTAGCTAGGTCAACAGAAGTTGTCTGGCTAGCTCCTCCCATAGCTGCAGCTACTGAAAAGGCTGCTGTGTAGGAAAACATATTGAGCAAGGATTTACCCATAGACAATCCATCCACTAAACTACCGCGAACTTCATGCTGGTCTAGGAAAATCCCTGTCATCAAGCCATCGTTCATAAAGACTTGATACAGAACACCATTTTCCAAAACAGTGAAAAAGTCAGGTGCTTCTTGACCATAAACATGGGCAGATTCATAGTCCAAACCCTTAAAGCGAATCTTCTCATAGGCTCCTAAAACCTCAGGAAAAACCTGTCTAAAAGCTTCTGAGATTGTCTGACGAATCTGATAAACATAAGAGTTATACCAAGAAAAGACGGCATAGTCGCCATAAAGGTCCACTGTCAGACCGCCAAAGCCATCTCCCTCTTGGTTGAAGAGACGAAAGGCAGTTGTCAATTCATCTTGATAGTAGGCGCTTCTCTTTTCTTTAGCTTGTCTAAACAGCGTTTCAAAGAAAGCTTGATTGAAGGCCACCTTGTCCTTACTAACAAACCAGCCCAAGCCCTTGTTTTGCTGGGAAAGGTAGACAGTACCAAGAAAGGTTCCATCTTGACTATGGACTTCTACTTCCTGATCCTTGAGATTGACATTCTCAAGATCACTGGCTTCTAGTAAAACTAGCCCCTTAGCGAGCTTCTTTTCAAGCCTTTTGCTGACTCTTATTCTATTCATAACTACCATTATATCAAACTTTTAGCCAATTCTCAAAAAAGAAACTACCCTTGCTTTTTTACTCTTCTTTTAAAAAATGGTATACTAATACTAATAAAAAATTAGGAAGTAAATGTGTGAAAAGCAATTTTAACAAAATCCAAAAAGCCATGGGTACCAGACTGGGTTTTGTCCTAACCCTTTTAATCCTCTATTGGCTCAAAACCTTATTAGCCTATGCCGTTGACTTTAATTTAGATATTCAAGTGGGCAAGTTGCAGGGAAATTACCTTGCCTTTATCGCCTTTTTCAATCCCCTTCCTTTGGGGCTACTCCTGCTGGCTCTAGCCCTCTATGCTCGCTCAACCAAGATTTTTTATGGCCTGAGTATAGCTATTTATAGCCTTTTATTCATTTGGCTTTATTCCAATGTCTTTTACTATCGAGAATTTAGCGACTTTATCACGGCTAATACCATGAAGGTGGTCAGCAAGGTGTCTGTTGGTACTGCAGAACTAGAGTTACTGCGCTTTTGGGATTTCATCTATTTTATGGATTTCCCATTGCTGGCTTTCCTTTTCTATAAAAAATTCATCCAGCTGGATAGGAGACCTTTCAAATTCCGCTCAAGTGTTGCTATCACTGCACTCTCAGCCCTGCTCTTTTCTGCTAATCTTTTCTTGGCTGAAATTGAGCGTCCCGATCTCCTGTCGCGAGGATTTTCTAATTATTATATTGTTCGTGCCCTTAGTTTGCCCGCCTTTTTAGGTTATAGTGCCAATCAATCCTATAGCGCCAACAAAGAACGTGCTAAGGCCTCTGAGACCGACCTTCAACCTATTACAGATTATATTCAAGAACATTCGGCTAAGCCCAATCCAGACTATTTCGGCTTAGCCAAAGGGAAAAATGTGATTTATCTCCACTTGGAGAGCTTCCAGCAGTTCCTGCTTGACTATAAACTCAACATAGATGGAACTGAGCATGAAGTCACTCCCTTCCTCAACTCCCTCTACCATTCGCAATCAACCCTAGCCTTTTCGAATATCTTTAACCAAGTCAAGGCTGGGAAGACCTCAGATGCGGAAACCATGCTGGAAACTGGTTTGTTTGGACTTGACCAAGGTTCCTTCATGGTCAACTATGGAGGTACCAATACCCAGCAAGCTGCGCCTTTTATCCTATCAAAAAACGGCTACCAATCAAGTGCTGTCTTTCACGGCAATATCGGGACCTTCTGGAACCGAAATACGACCTACAAGCAATGGGGCTACCAATACTTCTTTGATGCTTCCTACTTCACCAAGCAAGACAGTAGCAACTCTTTCCAATATGGTTTAAATGATAAAATCATGATGAAAGATTCTATTCAGTATCTGGAGCATTTACAGCAACCTTTTTATGCTAAGTATATCACGGTGTCCAATCACTATCCCTATGCTAGCAATCTGACAGGCGATGAGCTTGGTTTCCCCTTGGCTAAAACCAAAGATGAAACCATCAATGGCTACTTCCAAACAGCTAACTATCTGGACAGTGCTATCAAGGCCTTCTTTGACTATCTCAAAGAAAGTGGCCTCTATGAAAAATCCATCATCGTCATCTACGGAGACCATTATGGGATTTCCAACTCCCGCAATCCTGAGCTGGCACCCTTGATTGGCAAGACTTCTGAGAACTGGTCGAATTACGACAATGCCATGTTGCAACGAGTGCCTTTTATGGTGGTCATGCCTGGCTATGAAAAAGGACAAATCATCAATACCTACGGTGGACAAATCGATATCTTACCAACTCTCGAACACCTCCTTGGTATTGAGTCCAATTCCTTCCTTCAAGTCGGCCAAGACCTCCTATCACCAGACCACCAAGAAATCGTTGCCTTTCGAACTGCCAATTCCTTCGTCACACCAAAATATACCAACTACGACGGACGAACCTACTATACTGAAAGCGGTCTTGAAATCAGCAATCTTGATGAACAAGCTCAGACCGAACTGGAAAGCGTTCGACAGGCAGCCAGTCAACAGCTGAAAATCAGCGACCAGATTCAAACTGGCGATTTGATACGTTTTTACCAAAAAGATCATCTTGGAAAAGTTGATACTGAAAGTATTTCTTACCTCAATTCTTTACCAATTCTTCAAAAGATTGAGCAGGAAAAAGGTAGTCAATCAAACAGTCTCTTTAGCCAACGACAAGGTAAGACCAGTACTGACCTTTTCAAGGCACCAAGTTACCAAGAACTCCATCCCGAGTCGGCCGAAACCGAATCAAAATCACAATAAAAGATGCTCTTCCATCGTGGAGGAGCATTTCTTTTTATAAAATAAAATTCAATGAAAATCAAATAACAAACTAAGAAACTAACCTGTAAGATTGTAGGTAGAGAGGTTGTACCTGCAATATATGTCTGTCAAGTTTAGTGACGAAGATAGTAGAAGAAATATTAGGATATAAATCAGCTTCAGCAGGTATCTGGAAAATTTGATTTTATAGAAAAGCCTTTTGTTACAAACTAAATATACTATCAATAAATAATATTATAGAAGCAACAATAATTAAAATTTCACCTATTTGCATCATTCTATTTCGAACTTTAAATATATGTTCTATCAAAAATACTTGGATCACACACATTATAGGAATGAACGTTTTTGAAATTGAAAAATATCCCAATAAATAAACTATAAACAACAATAATAGAACTAGATTATATTTCTTATTCAAAACATTCCTCCCTATATATTTTTGATTACCAATCTTAATCATTTACAACTACATTCTAACAAACTATAAAAGCGTTTGTCGAATTAAATTTATCAAGCAAGCGACCAACTATCTCATCTTTTTTCTATTTCTGCCAATATGCGTGACAGGTAGTAATGATAGCCAAAAATAGCAAGACCAAGCAAGAGGATAAGAGCTCCTACTCCCAAGCTAATGGCAAGGATAGGGGAGAGAGACCGAACCAAGAATAAGCTCCCTATTACAAGGGCCATTAAGATAACACTATAAATTAAGAGTAAAACTATTGCTACTATACGATTTGAACGGTTCACCAGGTCCGTAATGTTACTCCAATTGGTTGACAGATTTTTAACGTCCTTAAGGTAATGGTGGCAAGAAAGGATGACACTTGCAAAGATCCAGGCCACAATAAGGTAAATCATCGAAAGGATGGGCAAGCCTAGATATAGAGAAAGACCAAGTAAAGTCAGGACTGGTAAAAAGGACTGGACAGCAAATATAATCCAAAATTTCACTTTCACATAACGAGCAAAGTCAAAGGGTAAACTCTTAAGAAAATCAACATTTTCTCTCTCCAAGGACAAGGCAATTGAATGCAGGCTGGTGATATTGTTATTGACAACTGCTATAAACACTCCTACAAAAAACAAGGGTAACCAGTATGGAGGATGAATGTCTGGAACTATCTGAGAATCTCGGATTTTGGAAATCAGACCAATCATCATGAGATAAGGAAGGAAAGCACTTGTAAAAAGCACTGTAATCACGCCAGTCCCCTGTCCCAAGAGGGTGAGGTGGTAGCGTAAAACCATACGGAAAAATCCTTTTTTAGTAGTTGAAATTCTCTCCTTACTGCGACGTTCTTTCTTGACCTTCTCCTCACTGTTAAGCAGAATCACGTCATAAAAATGAGGAAGAACCTTCTTTTTGGTCAGGTAAAGTAAGAAGACAGTTAGAGTTATCCAAGCGAGCAGACCCAGTATGGCTTCTGTCGAAAAAGGCTCCACTGCTATTTTGTAAAAGATATGAAGAGGATAAAGGAGAAATGGAATGTCTCTAACTTTGTCAACAATACTTCCAAAAGTCGACTGTAGAAAGAGGACAAATATTAAAGGTATGAGAACTCCTATCCCAATCATCACATTCGAAAAAATAGACTGATACTTTCTGAAGACCCTAGTCTGAGCCAAGAAATGTACTGCCACTACCATCACTAAAGTAACAGAGACAAATAATAAGGCCAAGGACAGCAGCATCAAAGGCAAGCCCAGCCAAAGAGAAGGAGCTAGCCTAATATAGAGGACTAGAAAATAAGCTAGGATTGGTACAATTCCAGCTAGAGCTGGCAAGAGAACAGACAGTCCTTTAGCAATTATAATCTCTGATTCTTTAAAGGCATAGGGCCTATACGATGCCAAGTCCTTACTCTCATAAAAGACATTGTAAAATGCAGTGAAAGAAGTTGAAAAGGCAAGCACCAGTAAAATAGCAACCATGCTACTAAAAAAACTTGGTATTTCCTCAAAAGGAAAACGAAAGGCTATATTTATAAACATGAAAAGCATCAAGAGACTAGAAAAAATGTAAGAACTTAGGACTCTAGCGGAAACATTTACTTTTTTCTCAGGATTCTTAGCTTGCTTCTTTCGTAGGTTAGCCAGATTAGCTTCTTGAGATGAATAGAGGATATTGATATCAACTAATTTTTTAATGACCTTGAGACGCATCTGAAACCTCCTCTTTTCTACCAGCAAGGCTAAGATAGATACTTTCTAAAGACTGGTTTGGGTGGTCTTTTCTCAAGTCCTCTACGCTACCACAATAAATCAAATGCCCCTTTTTCAAAATGGCAATCCGATCACAGACTTGCTCTGCCACCTCTAGGACATGGGTTGAAAACAAGACTGTCTTGCCTTTTTGCGCATGCTCCTTCATCATTTGCTTCAAATCAAAGGCAGCCTGGGGATCCAAACCTGTCAAGGGTTCGTCCAAGACCCAAATATCGGGATCGGACAAGAGTGCTCCGATGACAAAGACTTTCTGACGCATTCCGTGAGAAAGGGTTTCAATAACCTGATAGCAGTTTTCAGCAAAATCAAAAACGTTCAATAGCCTAGCTAGACTAGCCTCCAAGTCAGAGCTGCTCAAATCATAGGATGAGGCAATCAATTCCCAAAATTCATTGGCCGTTAAGCGTAAAAATAAGTCAGGCGAGTCTGCAACGTAGCCAATCTTTCGTTTAATAGCCAAGCGATTTTCCGATAAATCCTGACCATCTACCAAAATACGACCACTGCTGGGCGAAATGATACTGACTAGGGATTTTATGGTAGTCGATTTTCCAGCACCGTTATGGCCAATCAAGCCCATAATCTCCCCATTTTCAATCTGCAAATTGAGATTGCTCAAAGCCTCTTTATCACCATACAACTTACTAACATTTTGAAATTCAATCATGGGATGACTCCTATCTTTATCTATATTACATACTATTATACTAGCACTTTGATACAAAAAAATCAACACTTTATTTTAAGTAGATACAATAGTTTCCTTCTATTCTTACGCAAACGTTTGCGCCAAGAGATACTTTATGATAGAATAAAGAACAAGATTGACAAGTAAGAGGAAACATCATGCAAAATCAAACACTCATGCAATACTTTGAATGGTATCTGCCCCACGACGGTCAGCACTGGACGCGTCTGGCTGAAGATGCTCCACACCTAGCTAATCTCGGTATCAGCCATGTCTGGATGCCACCAGCTTTCAAGGCTACCAATGAAAAAGATGTAGGCTATGGGGTCTATGACTTATTCGACCTAGGAGAGTTCAACCAAAAAGGGACAGTCCGTACCAAGTATGGTTTCAAAGAAGACTATCTTCAAGCCATTCAAGCCCTAAAAGCACAGGGAATTCAACCTATGGCCGATGTGGTGCTCAATCACAAGGCGGCGGCTGATCACATGGAAGCCTTTCAGGTCATCGAAGTGGATCCTGTAGACCGTACAGTCGAACTTGGAGAACCTTTCACCATCAATGGCTGGACTAGCTTTACCTTCGATGGTCGCCACGATACCTACAATGACTTCCACTGGCACTGGTACCACTTCACAGGTACTGACTATGATGCAAAACGCCGTAAGTCTGGGATTTATCTCATCCAAGGGGACAACAAGGGCTGGGCAAATGAGGAATTGGTCGATAACGAAAATGGTAACTACGACTACCTCATGTATGCCGACCTAGACTTTAAGCATCCTGAAGTTATCAAAAATATCTATGACTGGACTGACTGGTTCATGGAGACGACTGGTATTGCTGGTTTCCGTTTGGATGCCGTTAAGCACATTGACTCTTTCTTCATGAGCAATTTTATCCGCGATATGAAGGAAAAATACGGTGAGGATTTCTATGTTTTTGGTGAATTTTGGAATCCAGACAAGGAAGCCAATCTGGACTATCTTGAAAAAACGGAAGAACGCTTTGACCTTGTCGATGTTCGTCTCCACCAGAATCTCTTTGATGCTAGCCGAGCAGGTTCCAACTATGACCTTCGTGGTATTTTCACAGATAGCCTGGTTGAACTCAAGCCTGACAAGGCTGTGACTTTTGTCGACAACCACGATACACAACGAGGTCAGGCTCTTGAGTCTACCGTTGAAGAATGGTTTAAACCAGCAGCCTATGCCCTCATTCTGTTACGCCAAAATGGCCTTCCATGTGTCTTTTACGGAGACTACTATGGGATTTCAGGACAATATGCTCAACAAGATTTCAAAGAGGTCCTTGACCGCCTCCTAGCCATCCGAAAAGATTTGGCCTATGGAGAACAAAATGACTACTTTGATGATCCTAACTGTATCGGTTGGGTACGTTCAGGTGCTGAACATCAATCCCCAATCGCAGTCCTTATCTCAAATGACCAAGAAAACAGCAAATCAATGTTTGTCGGCCAAGAATGGGCTAACCAAACTTTCATAGATTTACTTGGAAACCACCAAGATCAAGTTACAATCGATGAGGAAGGTTATGGACAATTCCCAGTCTCAGCTAGATCCGTAAGTGTCTGGGCAGCCAATACAATCTAATAGTGCATAATAATCAAGCCAGGTCCAAACGGATTTGGCTTTTTTGCATTCACAAAAAGACCTACCCAAATGGATAGATCTTTACTTGATTACAATTTACCTGCTACTGCATCCAACAATTCTTGGATCTTAGCTTGGTTGCTTCCCCCTGCCATGGCCATGTCTGGTTTACCACCACCACGTCCATCGACGATTGGTGCTAATTCTTTGACAAGGTTTCCTGCATGAAGGTCTTTTGTCTTGCTTGCTACAAGGACATTGACTTTGTCACCGATAGCGGCAACTAGGACAAGAAGATCAGAGTAGTCTTTTTGTTTCCAGTTATCCGCAAAAGTACGAAGAGCACCGGCATCTGATACAGACACTTGACTAGCAATGTAACGGTGACCGTTGACTTCCTTAACATCCTTGAAGATGTCGCCTGCAGCTGCAGCTGCGGCTTTTTCTTTCAACTCAGCATTTTCTTTTTGCAATTGACGAAGTTGTTCTTGAAGTCCTTCTACTTTATGAGGTACTTCCTTGACTTGAGGTGCTTTCAAGGTTGCTGCGACAGCTTTAAGTGCGTCTTCTTGTTCACGATAGGCTTCAAAGGCTTCCTTACCAGTCACTGCTAAAATACGGCGAGTTCCTGATCCGATACCTTCTTCTTTGACTATCTTGAAGAGACCAATTTCAGAAGTGTTGCCAACGTGGGTACCACCACAAAGCTCGATAGAGTAGTCACCGATTGTAACAACACGGACTTCCTTGCCGTATTTCTCACCAAAGAGGGCCATCGCTCCCATTTCCTTGGCAGTGTCAATATCTGTTTCAACTGTCTTCACTTCAAGTGCTTCCCAGATTTTTTCATTGACTTGCTGTTCAATAGCACGCAATTCTTCTGCAGTTACTGCTTGGAAGTGGGTAAAGTCAAAGCGAAGGAATTCAACTTCGTTAAGAGATCCTGCTTGTGTCGCATGATTTCCAAGGATATTGTGAAGAGCAGCGTGAAGCAAGTGAGTCGCAGTGTGGTTTTTCATAACACGGTGACGACGATTTGTATCAATTGCCAAGGTATATTCTTGGTTCAAGGCAAGCAGTGCAAGGACTTCAACAGTGTGAAGAGCTTGTCCGTTTGGTGCTTTTTGAACATTAGTCACAGTAGCCACGACCTTACCTGACTCATCCAAGATTTGTCCGTGGTCAGCCACCTGTCCACCCATCTCAGCGTAGAATGGAGTTTCCGCAAAGATAAGAGAGGCAGTTCCTTCAGATACAGCTTCTACTTCTGCATTGTCAGCCACGATAGCTACCAATTTAGAAGACAATTGGCTAGCATTGTAGTTGAAGACACTTTCTACAGTGATGTTTTGGAGGGTTTCATTTTGCATACCCATTGAACCACCCTTGACAGCTGACGCACGCGCGCGTTCTTGCTGTTCTTTCATGGCTGCTTCAAAACCTTCACGGTCTACAGTCATACCAGCTTCTTCAGCGATTTCTTCAGTCAATTCAACTGGGAACCCATAAGTATCATAGAGTTTGAAGACATCTGAACCAGCAATGACAGATTGACCTTTTTCTTTCAAGTCTGCTACGATTCCTTGGGCAAAGTGTTGACCTGAGTGAAGGGTACGGGCAAATGACTCTTCCTCGCTCTTAACGATTTTTTCGATAAAGTCACGTTTTTCAAGCACTTCTGGGTAGTAGCTTTCCATGATTTTTCCAACGGTTGGAACGAGTTTGTAAAGGAAAGGCTCGTTGATACCCAATTTTTGACCATGCATAGACGCACGACGAAGGAGACGACGAAGGACATAACCACGACCTTCATTTCCTGGAAGGGCACCATCACCGATGGCAAATGACAAAGAACGAATGTGGTCTGCGATGACCTTGAAGTTCATGTTGTCGCCATCTTGGTCATAGACCTTACCAGACAATTTCTCTACTTCACGAATGATTGGCATGAAGAGGTCTGTTTCAAAGTTGGTCTTAGCCCCTTGGATAACGGCCACCAAACGCTCCAAACCAGCTCCCGTATCAATGTTCTTGTGTGGCAATTCCTTGTATTCGCTACGAGGAACAGCAGGGTCTGCGTTAAATTGTGATAAAACGATGTTCCAGATTTCGATATAACGGTCGTTTTCAATATCTTCTGCAAGCAGGCGAAGACCGATATTTTCTGGGTCAAAGGCTTCCCCACGGTCAAAGAAGATTTCTGTATCTGGTCCAGAAGGTCCCGCACCGATTTCCCAGAAGTTGTCCTCAATTGGAATCAAGTGACTTGGATCCACTCCCACTTCAATCCAGCGGTTGTATGAATCTTTATCAGCTGGATAGTAAGTCATGTAAAGTTTTTCAGCTGGGAAGTCAAACCACTCAGGGCTTGTCAAAAGCTCATAAGCCCAAGTGATCGCTTCGTCACGGAAGTAATCACCGATAGAGAAGTTCCCCAACATTTCAAACATGGTATGGTGACGTGCAGTCTTCCCTACGTTTTCGATGTCGTTGGTACGGATAGCCTTTTGCGCATTGGTAATACGTGGATTTTCTGGGATAATAGTCCCATCAAAGTATTTCTTAAGAGTTGCTACCCCAGAGTTAATCCACAAAAGAGTTGGGTCATTTACAGGAACCAAACTTACTGATGGTTCTACAGAGTGACCTTTGGTCGCCCAGAAGTCAAGCCACATTTGGCGTACTTGTGCACTAGATAGTTGTTTCATATTGTCTCCTTATTTACTTGTTTAATGTGATTGGCTTTCCAGCATTTCCACATAGTCAATCGCGACACAGAGAGAAATGACTAGGTCTGCATAAGCGTCCTCAAGGACTGTTACGTTATAGGTAGAGGTCAGATGGAAGAGTTCCTTTTTAATTTCTGCAATCAACTGATCGCGATCATCCAGCAATTTGAAATTCAAATCCCAGATATTGCCCTCGATACGAAGACCTAAATTATCAAACTCATACTTATCTCGCCAGACGGTCAACTTCTTCCGAATGACAAAACTCGAGCCATCCCGAAGCTGAATCTCAAAACGAGGAAGCAAGGTCAAGATTTCTTTACTGATTTGACTAACCTGTTCACCAGCCGCATCATAGATGGTAAAAGTTTTGGGAATCTTAAAAAATGATCCCTCCACCTGATAGGCGATTTCTCCCCTGTCGTCCTTGATAGCGAAGCGTTCGCCTCCAAGACGAAACTTTTGTTTGACAAGAAATGTTTTCATCAACACCTCCAAAAATCAAAAGACAAGCTCATATCACGAAGGGCGAAAAACCGCGGTACCACCTTCATTCAATGAACTTGTCATTCTCTTATTCTTATGCAATTGTTAAATTGAGTAGCATGATTTCCTAGCTTAGATGGCTTGCAGCACCGCCATTTCTCTGGACTAAGACAAGAGAAAATCAATTCTCAACTTTCTTATTATAACGTTTTTTTAAGCTTGCGTCAACTGGAAATCATCTTCGTTGAATCAGAGCAATTCTCTACATCTCAGATTACTTTTTCAGAATATATTTTTTCTTACTACTATCACTCTTTTTATCCCAACTTTTATCCCAAGTTTTCGAATTGCTAAATATAGCTACGCAAATATTTGCAAATATAAAGTTTCCTATCACCAAATATATAGACTCAGTTGTTAGGTATTGTCGATCCAAACCATCCTTTAGATAAAATAGTATATATGTTTGCTGAACAGTCAAAAAGGTTGGCCAGAAACTTTTTTTGAAAAAAGTAGACATTTTCATTATTTGTTACCGCTTTCTGTAAGGTTAAGCTTAGTATACTACTAGGCAAGCAACTATCATAGAAAAACATACAGTTACAAAAATTGCCTTCTATTAAAAAACGAACCAGCTTAACTGATTCGTTTTCTTACATTCTACTCCTACTTCCGATACATTTTAAATTGTAGGAAGAGGTCGCTATATTTGCCTGTCCATTTATGGTCAAATTTCTCATAAACTTCTAGGTGTTTCATGGTTTCAGCGTCTGGATAGAAGGCTTTGTCTTCTTTTTTCTCCTCTGGGAGCAATTCCTTAGCTGGTAGGTTTGGTGTTGAA
Source organism: Streptococcus sp. 544 (assembly GCF_013277385.1). Taxonomy (NCBI): domain Bacteria; kingdom Bacillati; phylum Bacillota; class Bacilli; order Lactobacillales; family Streptococcaceae; genus Streptococcus; species Streptococcus sp. 544. The sequence goes on along the minus strand of NZ_VMMU01000002.1, from coordinate 52,231 downwards.
TAGCCAACATACTCTGCATTTTTGAGAGCATTTTCAGGTTTCAACATAAAATTGATAAAGGCATAGGCTGCATCTTGGTTTTTGACTGTTTTGGGAATGACCATATTGTCAAACCAAAGGTTGCTGGCCTCAGTCGGAACCACATAGCGTAGATTTTCGTTTTTTTCTAGCATTTGGCTGGCTTCACCAGAGAAGGTCACGCCGATAGCAGCATTGTTCTGAATCATGTAGCCCTTCATCTCGTCAGCAACGATAGCCTTGATATTTGGAGTGAGCTTGTAAAGCTTGTCCACTGTCTCTTCCAACTGCTGGGTATCCTTGGAGTTGAGGCTGTAGCCTAGCGAATTGAGTCCTAGTCCCAGTACCTCACGTGCCCCATCAAAGAGCATGATAGAGTTCTTATACTCTGGCTTCCAGAGGTCATCCCAATGCTCAGGCGCCTCATCTACCATGGTTTCATTGTAAACAATTCCTAAGGTACCCCAGAAGTAAGGGATGGAGAATTTATTGCCTGGGTCAAAGGACTGGTTGAGGAACTCTGGTCCGATATTTTCAAGACCTTCAAGTTTTGAATAGTCAAGCGGTACCAAGAGGTCTTCATCCTTCATCTTGTTAATCATGTATTCACTAGGAATGGCAATATCGTAGGTCGTTCCACCCTGCTTGATCTTGGTATACATGGCTTCGTTGGAATCAAAGGTCTCATACTGGACTTGGATTCCTGTTTCTTCTGTGAATTTCTCCAAGAGTTCTGGATCGATATAGTCACCCCAGTTGTAAATGACCAGTTTTTGACTATCTCGACTATTGATTTTACTATCTAGATGAGTCGCAATTCCCCATAAGACGAGGATAATGGCTACAATTCCTGCTAAAAATGAATAGAGTTTTTTCATGCTTGCTCCTCCTTCTCACGTGAGATAAAGTAATATCCAACCACTAGGATAATACTAAAGAGAAAGACAAGGGCAGACAGGGCATTGATTTCTAAGGAAATCCCCTTGCGAGCACGAGAGTAAATCTCGACTGACAGGGTTGAAAAGCCATTTCCCGTTACAAAGAAGGTCACAGCAAAGTCATCTAGCGAATAGGTGAAGGCCATGAAATAACCTGCAATGATAGACGGTGTCAGGTAAGGAAGCATGATTTCCTTGAACATCTGAAATTGACTGGCACCAAGGTCATAAGCCGCATGAATCATGTCCCCATTCATTTCCTTGAGTCGAGGCAAGACCATCAAGACCACGATAGGAATGGAGAAGGCCACGTGACTAGATAGAACGGTCAAAAAGCCAAGTGAAAACTTGAGTTGGGTAAAGAGAATCAAGAAGCTGGCACCAATCATAACGTCAGGCGCAACCATGAGGATATTATTGAGTGAAAGAAAGGCTTCTTGGTATTTCTTACGAGACTGGTAGATGTAAATAGCACCGAAAGTCCCGATAATGGTCGCAATCAAGGCTGACAGAAAGGCCAAGAAAAAGGTCTGAGTCACAATCAACATGAGACGACCATCGCCAAACATGGTTTTAAAATGGCTCAAACTAAAGCCTGTAAAGCTATTCATGTCGTTACCTGCATTAAAGGCATAGCCAATCAGGTAAAAAATGGGAAGATAGAGGACAAGAAAGACCAGTCCCAGATAAAGGTTAGCAAATTTTTTCATCGTTCTCTCCTTTCCTTGGTCACCCACATGGTGATGAACATGGTCAAGATGAGAATCACACCGATGGTTGAACCCATACCGTAGTTGTCATTGGTTAGGAAGTTCTGCTCAATGGCTGTCCCCAAGGTGATAACGCGGTTCCCACCAATCAAACGGGTCAGCATGAAAAGACTCAAACTGGGAATAAAAACCGATTGAACCCCACTTCGCACCCCATTCATCGATAGAGGGAAGATGACATGGCGGAAGGTCTCCCACTTAGTCGCACCGAGGTCGTAGCTGGCATTGATGAGGTTGTTATCCATATCATCCAAGACATTGAAAATGGGCAAAATCATAAAGGGAAGCTCGATATAGCTTGCGACAAAGATAAAGGAGAAATCGGTAAAGAGCAACTGCTGTGAACCGATTCCGATAAATTCCAAAAATTGGTTAATAGAGCCATTTTGACCAAAAATTCCGATAAAGGCATAGGCCTTAAGAAGAAGGTTGATCCAGGTAGGCAGAATAATCAGCATGAGCCAGAGTTGACGATGCTTGAGACGGGTTAAAAAGAGGGCTGTTGGATAGCTGATAAGTAGGGTTACAAAGGTCACAATCCCTGCATAGAGCACAGAGTTGAAGCTCATTTTGAGATAGGTCAAGTTTTGTGACGCAAAGTAAGATTTATAGTTTTCTAAACTGAACTGGCCTTCGATGTTGAAAAAGGATTGTCCAAAAATCAAGACCAAGGGTGCGAGTACAAAGAGGGCAATCCAAAGCATATAAGGCACTACAAAGAGTTTAGAGCTTGTTTTCTTCATCTCTTTCCTCCTCGATTGCATTGATCAGACCTGCTTCTTGCTCTTCGATTTCCACGTATTCTTCGATACGAGCATCGAATTCTTCTTCTGTTTCGTTGAGACGCATGATGTGGATGTCTTCTGGTTCAAAGTCCAGACCGATTTCCTCACCAACGATGGCCTTACGAGTTGAGTGGATCATCCATTCATTTCCGAGTTCGTCATAGGCGATAATCTCATAATGCACCCCACGGAAAAGTTGAGTATCGACCTTAACTTGGAGCTTGCCTTCTTCAGGAAGGGTAATCCGCAAGTCCTCTGGACGAATGACAACCTCGACTGGTTCATTTGGCTTCATCCCACCATCGACCGCTTCAAAGCGTTTGCCGTTAAACTCAACCAAGTAGTCCTCAATCATGGTACCTGGCAAGATATTTGACTCACCGATAAAGGTAGCAACAAAATGGTTAATTGGCTCATCGTAGATGTCTACAGGCGTTCCAGACTGGACAATCTCGCCATCATTTATGACAAAAATCCAGTCACTCATGGCAAGGGCTTCTTCCTGATCGTGTGTAACAAAGACAAAGGTAATGCCCAATCGTTGTTGTAGTTCACGCAGTTCGTACTGCATGTCTGTTCGCAATTTCAAATCCAGCGCTGACAGAGGCTCGTCCAACAAAACCACACGAGGTTGGTTGATGATGGCACGGGCAATAGCTACACGCTGACGTTGTCCTCCAGATAGTTTACGAATGGAACGTTTTTCGTAACCTTCCAACTGAACCATCTTGAGAACTTCCGCTACGCGTTTCTCGATTTCTTTCTTGTCAATCTTACGCAAGCGAAGTGGAAAAGCAACATTTTCAAACACATTCATATGTGGAAACAAGGCATAAGATTGGAAAACGGTATGGACGTCTCGCTTGTTGGTTGGGATGTCGTTGATACGAACACCGTCCAGTAAAATATCTCCAGTCGTCGCATCTAGCAAACCTGCAATGATGTTTAGGATAGTTGATTTCCCTGAACCAGATGCGCCTAGAAGGGTATAGAATTTCCCTTCTTCCAACTCAAAGTTGATGTCTTTGAGAACCTTGGTGTTGCTGTCTTCAAAAACCTTAGAGACGTTTTTGAATTCAATAATTGGTTTTTTCAATTGTCATTTATTCCTTCTTTTTCATAGATTAACAGATCAGGGCTCTGTCAGGCCGCCACTACCTCGTGTAGGAGATTGAACTGCCTACATTCTTCTGCACTAACGATAGGCTTTCACCCCCTTTCCATGACATAGCAGCAGCTTTTCAAATACAGCTTCTTACTTGTTTTCACCTAAAATACGGACTTCTCTTTCAAGCGTGATACCAGAGTGTTCCTTGACTTTTTCAATCACAGACTCAATTAAATCTTCATAGTCTTTAGCCGTTCCATCAGCGACATTGATCATAAATCCTGCGTGCTTTTCAGACACTTCTACGCCACCAATACGATAGCCTTTCAAGCCAGCTTCTGAAATTAACTGACCTGCAAAATGCCCGACTGGACGCTTAAAGACCGAGCCACAAGATGGGTATTCCAAAGGTTGCTTGAGTTCACGTAGGTGCGTCAAGCGGTCCATTTCCTGCTTGATAACCTGATGGGTTCCTGGGGCTAGGGCAAATTTAGCTGACAAGACAACTGCACCAGACTCCTGAATAGCTGAATGGCGGTAACCAAAAGCCAAGTCCTTGGCAGACAGGGTCTCGATTTCCCCATCCTTAGTCAAGACCTTACAAGACTGCAAGATGTGGGCAATCTCGCCACCATAGGCACCCGCATTCATAAAGACAGCACCGCCAACGCTTCCTGGAATGCCACAAGCAAACTCAAAGCCAGTCAAACTATGACGAAGCGCAATGCGAGTTGTTTCAATCAAGTTAGCACCAGCTTCTGCTTCAATGGTATAGCCATCAACTGAAACATTATTGAGCTTGTCACACAAGATAACAAATCCACGAATCCCACCATCACGAACGATAATGTTGCTGGCATTTCCAAGAACCATCCAAGGAATATTTTCTTGATTGGCAAATTTAACAACGCGAGCCAACTCAAAACGATTTCGTGGAAAGACCAAATAATCGGCCTCTCCACCTACTTTTGTATAACTATAGCTATGCAAGGGTTCCTTAAAACGGATATCAATTCCTTCTAAGATTTCAAGCATTTTTTCTCTTACAGACATGTCACTCTTCCTTTTACAAAATTCATTCCATTATACCATTTTTAGAGACATTTGACGACCATAAAAAGACCTTGTTTGGATTTTGCATAAGAAAAAGAGGTTTCCCCCTTTTATTATGATTTTTTACAAAAGATAGCCTTGGTTCCATAGGCAACCAGAACAAGTTCAAGTGCTAGGACAACTTCAACCAAGACTGGATTGGTCAACCAGCCAACTTGGACAAGAGATGGTGCCAGGTCAAAGAAGGCATGTAGTCCATAGGCCGCTAGGAGATAAATCCATTTCTTCTGGCGAACAGCTTGGTAAACCCAAACAGTCAAGAGTAATTGGAAACCTAGCGCCAAGATTCTCTCAAAACCAAGCAAATAAATCTGCCAGACTGATAGCGACTGGATAGTTTTCAACATATTTTCAGACAGTAATTTCATGACCTGTGGATCCTGCGTTTGAACTGCTGAGAGAACGAAGTAGAGATTAAGCAAACTAGTAAGACCTAGGAAAATCAACTCCAAGCCACCATGACCTAACCCATAAGCCAAGGCATCTGCCTTTTCCAAACTTCTCTTTTTCTCCAACCATTTGAAGAAAACAAGACGAGCTGTTTCCTCAAAAAATGCTGCCATGGCGAGGCCATAGATGATATAGACAAGCGGATGGTCTTGCAAGAGGGCAATACTACCATCTTTTTGAGGATGTAAAACCAAGATATGCACCAGTTTTTCTAAAATCTGTGTAGAGACAAAGAAAGCAACGGCACCCAAGCCCAAGACAGCTAGATTAATCTGGTATTTCTTTTTGGCATACCAAATGCTCCCAAACAGAAAAGCTAGCAACAGCACCATGGTAATGATAATATGAATGGTCATTTTCTTCTCCTATTCCGCCTTTTCAATATCTTTTTTCATCTCGTCAACATTGAACTTAGCAAACAAGTATTGACGATCTTGGACCGGGAAACGTTGATCCAATTGGTCAACAGCTCCCACCTCGATAATCCCTTCCTTGATGACAAAGTCCATGACATGCCCACCGAAGGTCAAATCATCTGAAATGAAGTGCAGATGGTAGCCTGCCACACTGACCCCATGGAAAATCTCAGGCGTCCAGAAACCAACAATGGTTCCTGCCACATTGTCACGACTATATTCAGGTTGATGGGTTGCGACATCAGCAAACTTGGTATCTGGTGTCGACTTAGGAATCATGCGCACATGCATATGCGAAAATTCCCCCCGAATCTTGATAGAGCGGAAAAGATTTTCCCCGTCATAATAAGACTCGATTCGCTCTTCCAATTCCTTGTCTGTCATCTCAAAGCGCTGGCGGAAAATGACCTCTGCCTGATGCGGTACCACTGCTGCGTAAGGAATAAGGGCATCTGGTGACACTTCTACAATTTCTGGCTGATCTCCTGATCCCTTAGCTTGATATGCCTTGCCATCTAAGACAATCAATTCTCCATCAATGGAATCCAAGGTTCCCAAACCAAGGTCACCATGTTCTAGCAATTCTCCTACTGTCATAGTACCACCATAAAGGCCTGCCATCAAGGCTCCAAGGGTATTGTATTGAAATAATTTCACTGGTTCCTGCACGTTCTTATCCATTCTCTTTCTTATCTGTTATACTCAATGAAAATCGAAGAACAAACTAGTAAGCGAGCCGCAGGTTGCTCAA
>NZ_VMMU01000002.1:21145-45864 GCF_013277385.1 Streptococcus sp. 544 | reverse complement strand
GTCAGTAACCATATCTACGGCAAGGCGAAGCTGACGTGGTTTGAATAGATTTCGAAGAGTATTATTCTATAAATCTTACTCCTAAGTATACCACATTTGCCCCTGGATGTGAACGAGAGAAACACTCTAAACATTGCCAAGAAGGAAAAAAAAAGGTACAATGTAACAAAATCAAGGGAGGTCTGGAATGAAGAAACAAAGCAAGTACCAAGAGGTCGTTTCCTATCTGAAAAACGGTATCGAGTCTGGACGCTTTCCAACGGGAAGCCGCCTGCCTTCTATCCGTCAACTGAGCCTTGACTTTCATTGTAGCAAGGACACTATTCAACGCGCCCTGCTGGAATTACGGCACGAACAATACCTATATGCCAAGCCCCAGAGTGGTTACTATGTCCTAGAACAAGGGCAACATCAAGACCTTGAAATCGAGGTTACCGATGAACATGCCAGCGCCTATGACGATTTCCGACTCTGTGTCAATGAAACCTTGATTGGCCGGGAAAACTACCTCTTCAACTACTATGACAACCAAGAAGGTTTAGAAGACTTAAGACAATCCATTCATAAACTCCTCTTTGACCAAGCTCTCTACTGCAAGGCTGATCAACTGGTACTGACTTCTGGCACCCAACAAGCCTTATTTATCCTCTCTCAAATTTCCTTTCCTAGCCAAGCCAAGGAAATCTTGGTGGAACAACCGACCTATCATCGGATGAATCGCCTCTTGATTGCTCAGGGATTGGATTATCAAACGATCGAACGAGGCATTGATGGGATTGACTTGAAGGAGCTGGAGCGACACTTCAAGACAGGAAAAATTAAGTTTTTCTATACCATTCCTCGATTTCACTATCCTCTAGGCCATTCCTATTCTGAGCAGGACAAACGGGCTATCCTTGACTTAGCTACCAAGTATGGTGTCTATATCGTAGAGGACGACTATCTGGGTGATTTGGACTCTAAAAAGGGCCAGACCTTCCACTATCTGGATACAGAGGAGCGCGTCATTTATATCAAGTCCTTCTCAACCAGCCTCTTTCCAGCCCTGCGGATAACAGCACTCATCCTTCCAAATGCTATCAAAGAAGCCTTTGTGGACTACAAAAATATCCTAGACTACGATAGCAACCTTATCATGCAAAAGGCCCTGTCACTCTATATTGACAGTCAATTATTTGAGAAAAATCGTCTGGCTCGCTTGTCCAATCAGGAAGACTACCAAAAAAAAATCGAGGAAAGGCTAGCTAACACTCCTTGTCCCCTTCCTCATTTCCCGCTTCACGATGGTTTATTACTTGACCTGAGACAGTATCCTAAAATCGCCAGTCTCAAACACAGTCAACTGGGCTTGGATTTCTTTGAAGAGGCCTATTTAAGCACCTGCCCTTATCAATTTGCCAAGGTGTCCTTAGAAAATCTGGAAAATGTTTTAAACTATTTAAAAGCAGAATTGGACTGACTTCCAACTCTGCTTTTTTCTTATACTCTTCGAAAATNNATTTTCATTGAGTATTATTCTTCAACTTCTGTTAGGCTTGCTGCTTTTTCAAGATATTTTTGGTAGGTACCGTCATCCTTGAGTTTTTGGATGACCTTGTCCACCACTTCTTTCAAATCAGCACTATTTTTTCTAAGGGCAACTGCATTAGCTTCGCCGTCCTTCATCTTCAAGCTGACAGTTGCGACAGCTAGGTCGGTATTTTTAGCAGCGTAGCTAAGGGCAACTGGCTCATCCATGTGAACAGCATCTACTTTTCCAGCCTGCAATTCATTGACAGCTTCACCCATATTAGTTAGGGAAGTCAATTGAGCTTTTGGCAATTGTTCCTTGACCATAGCTTCTGGAACAGTCCCTTTTTGGGCTGCAATATTAGCACTTTCAAGGCTAGTTAAATCCTTGTATTTTTCTACATCAGCCTTACGAACCAAGAAACTAATCTTGTTTTCATAGTAAGGGATTGAAAAATCAAAGACTTCTTTTCTCTCGTCAGTAGCGCTAATTCCCGCAACTGCTAGGTCAGCCTTCCCAGTTTGAAGACTAGTCAAGACATTATCAAAACTCATGCTTGAAATTTCCAACTTCACCCCAAGTTCATCAGCGATAGCTTGGGCCATATCAATATCCGCACCTACTACCTGATTTTTTCCGTCAACCAATGATTGGAACTCAAAGGGTGCATAGTCAGGACTAGTCGCCACAACTAATTTCCCCTTTTGCTTAATGGCCTCAATAGCTGACTGAGAACCATTAGAACCCGACTGGCAAGCTACTAAGAAAAAACTTGCAAGAAAACTACATAAAACAAATATCCATTTTTTTGACTTCATAAATAAACAACCTCTCTGTTAATTTTGTATAATTATAACGCTATTCAAGCTACTTGTCAAGTGCTTTTTTGAATTTTTATCTTAAAAATATTTTTTTCATTCAATAAAAGGAGCCGTCAGTTGATTTCAAGCTCCTTTTTATACAGAATGAACCTGTTTTATAGTTCGACAATCTTACCTGTTTCAAAGTAAACAACCCATTCACAGATATTTTTAGCATAGTCTCCAATACGTTCCAAGAAGGCAATCACTTGGAAGTAATCACGACCTGTAACGATGGCATCTGGATTTTTCTTGATTTCTTCTGTAGCCAAGTCACGAATGCTATCAAAGTAATGGTTGATTTTTTCATCCATGGTTGCTACTTCATAGGCCTGATCCACTGAACCATTGAGATAGAGTTCAAGGGCTGCTTCAACGAAATTCTTGACATCGCGACCCATTCTCTTGATTTCTTCTTCAACAGCTGGGATGCGTTGCTCCCCTTTCATACGAATTGCCGCTTTAGCAATAGAAACGGCATGGTCCCCCATACGTTCCAAGTCAGATACAGCCTTCAAGACGGTTAGAACTGTACGCAAGTCCTGAGAAACCGGTTGTTGGAGGGCAATCATTTCAAATGATTTCTTCTCCAATTTCACTTCGTATTCGTTTACTTCTGCATCGTCTTCGATGACTTCCTTAGCCAAATCACGGTCATGTGTAACAAAGGCACGCACTGTCCGATTGATTTGGGATAGCACCTCTTGTCCCATAGCATAGAACTGGTTGTGCAATTTCTCTAAATCTTCCTCAAATTGAGAACGTAACATCATTTATCTCCTTATCCAAATTTTCCTGAAATATAATCTTCTGTTTCCTTGTGTCGTGGGTTGAGGAACATCTTCTTGGTATCGTTAAACTCAATCAAATCTCCATCTAGGAAAAATCCTGTCTTGTCAGAGATACGAGAGGCTTGTTGCATGGAACGCGTAACCAAGAGCATGGTGTATTTATCTTTTAGACCATACAAGGTTTCCTCAATCTTACCGGCCGAGATAGGGTCCAAGGCTGAAGTCGGTTCATCCAAGAGGATGATTTTAGGACTGGTTGCCAAGACACGGGCAACACAGACACGTTGCTGTTGTCCACCTGAAAGCCCGATAGCTGAATCATGCAGGCGATCCTTGACCTCATCCCAGATAGAAGCACGCTGCAAGGCTTTTTCCACTGCTTCATCCAGAACCTGCTTATCCTTAACTCCATTGATACGAAGCCCGTAAACAACGTTTTCTTAGATAGACATAGGGAAAGGGTTTGGTTGTTGGAAAACCATACCGATTTCCTTCCGCAATTCAACTGTATCGGTACGTGGGCTGTAAATATTGTGACCGTTGTAAACCACCGAACCAGTTGTGGTTACCTCTGGATTGAGATCCCCCATGCGGTTGATAGCCTTTAGGAGGGTTGATTTCCCTGATCCAGATGGACCAATCAAAGCTGTAATTTCCTTAGGTTGGAAAGATAGGGAAACACTATTCAAGGCCTTTTTTTGATTGTAGTAAACGGACAGGTCTGATACCTGTAAAATCGCTTCTGTCATACTGTTTCCTTTCTATCCAAAGTGTCCTGTTACGTAGTCATTGGTTGACTGTAGTTTGGCATTTTGGAAAATATTAGAGGTCTTATCGTACTCGATCAAGTCACCCAAGTAGAAAAATCCTGTGTAGTCACTAGCACGCGCAGCCTGCTGCATACTGTGGGTCACGATGATGATGGTAAAGTCCTTCTTCAATTCCAACATAGTTTCTTCCAACTGGGCTGTCGCAATCGGATCCAAGGCTGACGCTGGTTCGTCCATCAAGAGGATATCTGGTTTAACAGAGATAGCACGAGCGATACAGAGACGCTGCTGCTGACCACCTGATAGGGTCAAGGCTGACTTGTGCAAATCGTCTTTGACCTGATCCCAAAGAGCAGCCTGACGAAGAGAGGTTTCCACAATTTCATCCAAGACTTGCTTGTCCTTAACACCTGCACGTTCATGGGCAAAAGTGATGTTGCGGTAGATAGACTTGGCAAAGGGATTTGGTCGTTGGAAGACCATACCGATGTGCTTACGCATCTCATAAACATTGATTTCTGGACGGTTGACATCAATCCCTTGGTAGAGGATTTGACCTGTGACCTTGGCAATATCAATGGTATCATTCATGCGATTGAGACTGCGGAGATAGGTTGATTTCCCTGAACCAGAAGGGCCAATTAAGGCAGTAATTTTATTCTTTTCAAATTGCATATCGATGCCCTTGATGGATTCATTTTTACCGTAGTAAACATGTAAATCCTTAGTAGAGAGGGCCACTTTCTCTTCAGGAAAGGTGATGATATGCTTTTCATCCCAATTATATTTTGACATGGCTTCTCCTTTAGGCAGCGGTTAATTTCTTATGTAGGTAGCTTCCGAGTTTGCGAGCTCCAAAGTTAAAGATGAGGATAAAGATGAGGAGGACGGCCGCAGAACCTGCTGATACGATGGTTCCATCAGGAATAGTACCTTCACTGTTGACTTTCCAAATATGGACAGCCAAGGTTTCTGCTTGACGGAAGATAGAGATTGGGCTGGTCACACTGAGAATATTCCAGTTAGACCAGTCAAGGGCTGGAGCGGATTGTCCTGCTGTATAGATAAGAGCAGCAGCCTCACCAAAGATACGGCCAGAGGCCAGGACAACCCCAGTGACAATACCTGGAAGAGCTTCTGGAATGACCACATGAACCACAGTCTCCCAACGAGAAATTCCAAGGGCCAGACCAGCCTCACGCTGCGTATGGTGAACGTGTTTCAAGCTGTCTTCAACATTACGCGTCATCTGAGGCAGGTTAAAGACTGTCAAGGCCAAGGCACCTGAAATGATTGAAAATCCATACTCAAACTGAACTACAAAGATCAAGTAACCAAAGAGACCTACAACCACTGATGGCAGTGAAGACAAGATTTCAATACAGGTTCTGACAAAGTTGGTCACAGGACCTTTTTTAGCATATTCAGCTAGGAAAATCCCAGCTCCCATAGACAAAGGCACAGAGATAACCAAGGTAATGACCAAAAGGAAGAAGGAATTATAGAGCTGAATTCCAATCCCTCCGCCTGCTTGGTAAGAAGATGATTTGCCAGTCAAGAAAGACCAAGAGATGTGGGGCAAACCACGAACCAAGATATAAAGAATCAAGGATGCCAAGATGGCTACGATAATTCCTGCAATCGAGTAGAGGACAGCTGTTGCAATTTTATCTAATTTCTTAGCGTGCATAGTTTTTCTTTCCTCTTTCTTTCGTAATCAATTTAATCACACTGTTGAAGGCCAAACTCATCAAAAGCAAGACTAAGGCCAGTGACCAGAGAACGTTATTATCAACTGTTCCCATAACGGTATTTCCGATACCCATGGTCAAGACAGAGGTCAAGGTCGCAGCAGGTGTTGTCAAGGAAGTTGGGACAACGGCTGAGTTTCCGACCACCATCTGAATGGCCAAGGCCTCACCAAAGGCACGCGCCATCCCAAAGACCACTGCTGTAAAAATCCCTGAACGCGCTGCCTTCAAGGTCACGCGCCAGATGGTTTGCCAACGAGTGGCCCCCATAGCCAAACTGGCTTCGCGGTAGTGACGAGGCACCGCACGCAAGCTATCGGTTGTCATAAAGGTTACCGTCGGTAAAATCATGACAAAGAGTACGAAAATCCCTGACAGAATCCCAAAACCAGTTCCACCAAAGATACTACGAACAAAGGGAACTACGACCTGCAAACCGATAAATCCATACACAACTGAAGGAATCCCGACTAGCAATTCAATGGCTGGTTGCAAGATTCTAGCACCTTTTGGTGAGACCTCCGTCATAAAGACTGCCGCACCAATGGCAAAAGGAGTTGCGATAAGGGCTGATAGGATTGTGACAATAAAGGAACCCAAAATCATAGGAAGTGCACCAAATTGTTTACCTGAAGGATTCCAAGTTTGGCCAAAAAGGAAATCAAAGATATTGACCCCATTGACAAAGAAGGTCGACAAGCCTTTTTGGGCTACGAAAATCAAAATCATGGCCACAATGATGACAATCAAAGACAGACAGGCAAAGGTCAAGCCTTTTCCTAATTTCTCTAGACGAGAGTTCTTTGAGGGAGAAAGTAATTTTTTAGCTAATTCTTCTTGATTCATTAGTGACTCCCTTCTAGTGCTGTCACCGTTCCTACAGCATCTTTTTCAACCTTCATTTCCTTAACAGAAATATAGCCCATTCCCTTAACGATTCCGCTTTGCGCTTCATCTGAGAGGACAAAGTTGAGAAATTCTGCCACCAATTCATTTGGTTGACCTAGGGTGTACATGTGTTCATAAGACCACAAAGGCCAGTTATTGCTTGTAACATTTTCTGCAATCGGCTCATAGCCATTCAACTTCATGCGTTTAACCGAGTCATCCACATAGGCAAAGGCTAGGTAAGAAATGGCTCCTGGGGTCTGGGAAACAATGTTTTTGACCATCCCATTTGAATCCTGTTCTTGACTCTGCACAGCAGATTGACCATCCATGATAACACTATCAAAGGTTGCACGCGAACCAGAACTTGCCGCACGGTTGATAATCGAAATGGCTAGGTCTTTCCCACCGACTTCTTTCCAGTTGGTTACTTGACCTGTGAAGATGCTACGGAGTTGTTCAGTTGTCAGATTTTCAACATCAACTTCCTTGTTTACAATCACTGCCAAGCCCGCTACAGCAACCTTGTGGTCTACTAGAGCGGATGCGTTTATACCGTCTTTTTCCTCGGCAAATACGTCTGAATTTCCTACATCAACGGCTCCAGACTGAACCTGAGACAAACCTGTACCAGATCCTCCACCTTGGACGTTGACTGTTTTTCCAACGTGCATAGAGCCAAATTCATCTGCTGCTGCTTCGACCAAGGGCTGAAGAGCCGTTGAGCCAACAGCTGTCATGGATTCTCCACGATCAATCCAGCTAGCACATCCCGCCAAAGAACCTGCTAGCAAAAGAGCCGCAAGGGATAGAGCGAGTTTTTTCCTTTTTTTCACTGTTTTTCTCCTTGAAAATAATGGTGAATGCTGTGAATTTTTTCAACTATTTATTTATGTTTTTCTTTTGAAAATGGGGAGCCAACTGAAGTTCTTAGCTTGATTTTACTTGAAATTTACTCAGTTATCTTCTCCACCAATTTTGACTTAAAATGAAAGACAATTTGAAAAAAATCCATACTTCCACTATAACATAGACAAGCTACTTTGACTAGCATTTTCACTTGAATCTGAGGCCTTTGGGAAAATAATTTTTCAAAACATTTCCAGTCACCTTAGCAAAGCCCAAACCATTGCCTTGAACCAAAACTTGGTACCAACCATTTGGCATACTTTCCGATAGCTGAACGGTTTCTCCTGCCACATACTTTACAAATTCCTCTTGGTCAATTTCAACCGACTGCTTGACCTGACTCGGTTTCAAGGCTAGACCAAGAGCAAAACTGGGTTCAAAACGTTTCTTCTTAAAAGTGCCCAGATGCAGGCCATTCCGAGCAATCTTGAGTTTTCCTAAATCTGGCAAAAGTTCTGGCAGGAGATAGAGTTGGTCCCCAAAAGTCTGCAAGATACCCCTTAGATTGATTTTCAAATGTTTTTGGGCAAATTCCTGCCACAAGGCAACTTGTTCTCGGCTGAGATTGCTCTTACTTGCCTTACATTTTGGTCCTGGATTTTCACCTTTAAATTGTAGATGAGCTACAAACTGACCCTCTCCCTTAAACTGATGAGGATACATCCGAGCCGTTTCTGGCAGGTCAATTCCAGCTACCATTCCATTGATATGCTCTACTGGCAACAAGTCAAAATCATACTCTTCCAGCAGCCAGTTGACAATCTCTTCGTTTTCCTCTGGTGCCCAGGTACAGGTCGAATAAACCAAACGACCACCTTCAGCTAGCATGGTTACTGCATCTTCCAGAATTTCTCTTTGCAAGCTAGCACATTGGCTCGGATAATCAAGGCTCCAATAGTCCATAGCATCTGGTTGCTTACGGAACATCCCTTCCCCTGAGCAAGGGGCATCTAGGACAATGAGGTCAAAATAGCCTTTAAAGACCTTGGACAAACGGTCAGCAGATTCATTGGTCACCACGACATTTGTCGCTCCAAAGCGCTCCATGTTTTCTACTAAAATCTTAGCCCGTTTGCTTGAAATTTCATTGGAAACAAGAAGCCCTTCCCCTGCTAGATAGGCTGCTAATTGAGTTGATTTACCACCCGGTGCAGCGGCCAAATCCAAAACCTTCATTCCAGGACTAGGCTGGGCTACCTGAGCCACCATTTGAGCAGCGGGTTCTTGCGAATATACTAAACCTGTAGCATGCTCAGGCGATTTACCTGAAACCTTCCCATAGTGTCCCCAAGGGGTTTGAGGAATGGCATCAGAAAAGGAAAGTTGCTCTTCTTTTAAGGGATTGACCCGAAAGGCCGAAACCGCTTCCTCCTCAAAAGAGGCAAGAAAATCTCTTGCCTCATCTCCTAGTATCTCTTCATATTTTTCAACAAATCCTTCTGGAAATTGCATTTAAGTTCTTTTCCTTTCGTAAATATAGGACTGAATTTCCTCCTGCATCTCAAGAGGTAGCATCATGACCGGTTGTCTGGTTTGAAAATCAGGAGCTTCACCAGAAAGAGTCACAACCTCATAGCCCAGACTTTCCCCTAAAATACTAGCCGCAGCATAATCCCATGGTTGCAGATAAGTGACATAGGTCAACAAACGCCCTGATAAAATCTTGGCAAAACTAATGGCCGCACTCCCATAGACACGTACACCTAGTACGGCTCGACTCAAATCAGCCAGTCCCCATTCATTGGTTTCTAGCATACCACTATTTCCTGCAATGAGAAAATCTCCAAGGGGTTTTGCTTTAAAGGGAGCTAGGGGCTTATTATTTAGATAAACTGGAAAGGTACCACCACCGTGATAACAATCCCCTTTGACCACATCATAAATCAGTCCAAACTGCCCCTGACCATTTTCAAAATAAGCCATCATAACAGCAAAATCTTCCTGCTGGGCGACAAAATTATTGGTCCCATCAATGGGATCAATAACCCAAACCTTGCCCTCTTGAACCGAAGCACGCAAACAGCCCTCCTCAGCACAAATCTTATCCTCAGGATAACGAGACAAAATCTCACCAACCAATAGCTCCTGAACTTCCTTGTCCAGTCTGGTCACCAAATCTGTTGGAGAGGACTTGATCTCAACACACAAGTCTTCCTGCATGTGGTCAAGGATGTACTGGCCTGCTTTCTTGACAAGCTCTTTGGCAAATTCAAACTTACTTTCCAAGAGAAATCTTTCCTTCCCCTTTTTCCTTGGCAGCCTGTACTGCTCGGTAAAGCGAATAGCCACTGACCGTTTCAAATTCTCGCCCCAAACGTTTCTCTTCGCTCTTGCTTGGCACGACCGCCTTGAATCCCTTATAGGAGTCCAGTAACTTTTTAGCCTCTACCTTGCCCTCATAGGCAGCTTCAACATCATTAAAAAAAGAAAGCACTGAAGCAAGTTCTTCAGTGCTCCACGACAAATCTAGTGGGTAACTATACTGTTTGTTCATTAACTAATACCAGCTCTCATTCTTGCTTCTTTTAGTTCTTGCTTACGGTAACTACGAGGGAGAAAAGCACGAATCTCATCTTCATTAAAACCGATTTGCATACGTTTGGCATCGATAATAATTGGACGACGCAAAAGACTAGGATACTGCTCAATCAAATGAAGCAACTCCGATACCGAAATACTCTCTACATCAATATTCAATTTTTGAAAAATTTTTGAACGAGTTGAAATGATGTCATCAGTACCATTTTCGGTCAAGGAAAGGATGTGTTGCAATTCTTTTCTTGTTAAAGGACTGGTCATAATATTGTGTTCCACAAAGGGAACCTTATGTTTTTCTAACCAGGCTTTAGCCTTACGACATGATGTACAGCTCGGTGATAGAAATAGTGTAATCATGCTTTTCTCTTCTTATCTATACTTTGCTACTTCTATTATACAAAAAAATAAAGCGCTTGACTAGATATTTTTAGAAAAAAAGCCTATTTTTTCAAGAAAAATAGACTGTTTGCGAACGATTGATACAATTGGATTTAGTTAATTCATTCTTAACGATAGTTTCAAATGATATACAATTTTATATATACAAATTAAAAACAGCTTTCGGTTCACTTCCTACGACTTTTCAGACACAGATAGCCAAAGAAGCTTTCATAGAGGGCAAAAAAGAGGAGGAAGGCATGAAGGAAGAAGGTCTCTGGTAAAATCAGAATAACCGGATCCTTGGCTGGGTCAAAAAGCCAGGTATCATCTCCCACAAAGAGAATTTGATGAAAAAGAGTAAAGAATTGGTCAAAACCAATCAACACTCCCCCAAGCCCAATCAGTAAAGGCAAAACTACTAGAGTCAAAAGCCCCTTACTGAATAAAGATAAAAAGCCCTTTTTCACAATCCCTTTGACAAAGAAATAGAAGCTTGGTAGTGTCACTAGGCCAACTAGCTGAACCAGGTGAAAGAGATTCTTGACCACCGCAAAGTGGTGCAGACCAGCTGCTGACGAACGAAAATCAGGCATCTCTAGGACTTTGCTAAAAGGATTGGTCAGGTAATTCATCAAGATATGAAAGTTGTACTGAATGGTTTCTGATTTTAGATAGACTCGATTCGTTAAGTTTAGCCACTGAATTTCCAGCGGATAAAAAATCCAAGCCAAATAAATGGTCAGAAGGATAGAAAGAGAGAGGAGAAAGAGCATAGAGCTCCAAAAAGTCAATTTAGTTTTCATCAAAGTTCCACTCCGCAAGGCTAGAAACCACATGAGTCGGTGCGATTGGCAGGCTTGCTACTTCTTCTGCCTTAGTAAAACCTGTCGTCACCAAGAGCGTTGGAATGCCATTGTCAATCCCAGCTCGAATATCAGTCAGGTAGTTGTCCCCAACCATAATCAACTCTTCACGTTCTAAGCCTAAGTGCTCAACCGCCTTGTCCATAATGATGGCATTTGGTTTTCCAATATAAACAGGCTTCAC
This sequence comes from Streptococcus sp. 544, assembly GCF_013277385.1. Taxonomy (NCBI): domain Bacteria; kingdom Bacillati; phylum Bacillota; class Bacilli; order Lactobacillales; family Streptococcaceae; genus Streptococcus; species Streptococcus sp. 544. The sequence continues at coordinate 34,419 of NZ_VMMU01000002.1, read as the reverse complement.
TCGTGTTGCTACTTCAAGCAGCGTAATCAGTGAACCAGCACCAGGCAAAAGACCACGCTCTGTCGGGATATTGAGGTCAGGATTGGTTCCGATAAAATGAGCTCCCTTTTGGATAGCTAGAGTTGCTGTGGCAAATTTTTCATAGTCGACTTGCCAATCCAGACCAACTACCACATAGGCAGGATTTTCCTTGTCTTCCACATAGCCAGCCGCCTTGATGGCTTCCTTGAGCCCTGCTTCTCCGATAACATAGACGGTCTTTTCAAGCCCCAAATCATTCATATAGTCGATAGTCGCCAAAGTCGCTGTGTAGACAGTTGATAGGGGCGTATCGATATTAAAATTCTGAGCCAACATCTTCTGAACACTCTCTGGAGTGCGGGTTGTATTGTTGGTTACAAAGAGATAGGGAATGTCCCGCTTTTGCAATTCATGGACAAAAGCTTCTCCTGCTGGAATTCGGTCTTTTCCCTTATAAATCGTTCCGTCTAAATCAAGTAAATAGCCTTTATATTTCATATTTTTCTCTAATCCTTCTTCATTTCTTGCCAAGTGATGATAGCTTGGGCATTGGTAGCACCGTCGCTTGTAATCTCATGCTTGCTTTCCAGTCCAGTCCGTTCAACAACCGATGTAATCACCCCACCTGGTCGAACTTCCTTGACATACTTGAGGTTGATTTTCTTGGGAATATAGTGGGTCAAAAAGTCCGCTCCCATGACCTCAAAAATCCAGTCCAAGTATTTACTGTTATTGACATGGCCATTCATATCCAAGTCGTAAAAACGAACATGGTAATCCTTGCTGATTGGATCGTTCAATGACTCATACTTTGGCCCACGGATAAGCTTTTTATCAAAATCAGACTGGTAAGGAGCCACAATATCAGGTTCAACAGCATGAACTTTTCGACTGTCTCGATCCATGAGAACAAAGGTCGCCATCATGTGAATGAGTTCTTGACCTGCTTCATCATAAATAGTAAAGCGACGGTAGCAAAAGAGCCGATTGTAGCTCAAAGCTTCTGTTTCGATGGTGATTTCTTCCGCAAAACGAGGCAAACGAACAACCTCAATATCATAATCTGTGATAATCCAGACCAGATTATGCTCTTCTAAAATTGCCTTATCACTAACTCCTAACTCAATCGACTGCATCCCTGAAACTTGCAGGGATAGCAAAATCACATCTGGAAGCTTGATATGACCGTTCATATCAGCCATATCAAAAGGAATTTTCATTTTCATTTGATAAGTTAAGCCCATCATCCTACTCCAAAATAAATCGTTCTGCTACAGTATCTCCTAAAAAGAGACCTCTTTTTGTCATACGCACGCGGTCACCCTCAACCTGCATGAGGCCTTGTTGCACCAAGTCTCTGACAATTTCTCCATAAAGTCCATCAAAAGACCGACCGAATTTTTCCTCAAATCGCACCATGGAAACTCCTGATTTCTTGCGGAGGCCCAAGAACATTTCCTCTTCCATTTGCTCCTTTTGACTCAGGTGTTCTTCTGTGATCCGAGCATTGCCTTCCTCAACTGCACTGAGATAATGACGAATGGGACCATGGTTTTTATAGCGCACTCCATTGACATAACCAGATGCTCCAGCACCGATGCCATAGTATTCAGCATTGTCCCAGTACATGAGATTGTGACGACTTTCAAAACCAGGCTTTGAGAAATTGGAAATCTCATAATGCTCAAAACCTGCTCTCTCCAACTCCGCGATGATGTACTCGAACATCTCCGCTTCCAGTTCCTCCTTAGGCAGAGGCAATTTCCCTCGTCTCATACGGTTCATAAAGACAGTATGATTTTCTAAAATCAAGCTATACAAACTCATATGTGGAATATCCAGTCCAATGGCCTTAGCCACATTTTCCTTGACCTGCTCCATGGTCTGACCAGGCAACGCATAAATCAAGTCGATAGAGATATTGTCAAAACCAGCCAATTTCAGGCGGTCGATATTTTCATAAATATCCTTCTCCAAATGACTGCGCCCAATCTTTTTCAGCATTTTGTCGTCAAAGGTTTGCACACCTAGCGAAACACGATTGACAGCCGAGTTCTTCAAAACAGCAATTTTATCCGCATCCAAGTCCCCTGGATTTGCCTCAATGGTCAACTCTTCTAAGACAGACAGGTCCAAGTTTTTAGTCAAGCCCTTCAATAACACCTCTAGTTGCGTAGCCGACAGGGCTGTCGGTGTTCCACCACCGATATAGAGGGTTCTCAACTTTTGAATATCATAAGAACGAAATTCTTCTAACAGATGCTCTAAATAACTGTCGACTGGCTGATTCTTGATAAAAACTTTTGAAAAGTCACAATAATAACAAATCTGGGTACAAAATGGAATGTGCACATAGGCTGACGTTGGTTTTTTCTGCATAGTAATTATTATACCACAAAAGCGAACAATACTTAGAATTCCCTTTAACAAAATCCTAGCATTGTTCGCTTTCTTTATCTAAACATTCTTTGTATTTTATGACGAACACGATTCCCAGAACCAATCTAGTTTGTCTTTACAATACAAAAGAATGAATGTTCATTTGACTAAATTTTTAGTCTTCTTTTTTCTTTCTAAGAGCAAGTCCGAGACCACTTAGAATACCAAGAAGTCCTAGAGATGCAAGAGTCGCATTTGATTCTGTTCCTGTATTTGGCAATACATTTTGAGAATCATTTGATTTAGCTCCGTTATCACTAGCATCTGTAGTATCTTCATGATCTGCATTCGGTGTAACTGCATCTGGAATTGGAGTTGTTGGTGCAGGCATAGGCGCAGGTGTATCTTGACCAGAATCTCCATCAGTAGAAGGTGGGACTGGCGTATCAGGTGTCACTGGTGCAACTGGAATTGTATCTGTTGGTGTTGCTGGTGTTACCTTAGCTGGAGTTTCTACTGGAACTTCTACAGCTGGTTGACCTGGTTCAGTAATCTTACCTGTACCTGGAACTTTACCGTCTGGTAATTCACTGTTTGGTATTGTAGCTTTTCCGTCTTGTCCAATTATTACGACAATTGGTATGCCATTCTTACCTGGAATTTCTACCTTCGTTCCTGGTGGATATGTTGAACCATCTGGTTTCTTAGGCGTTACTGTAACGTCACCTGTATTTGGATCTTGATAAACATCTAGTGTTGGTGTCTTACGGGCTGGGGTTGTTACAATTACTTCTACAGGATCTTTTCCTGGTTCCGTAATCGTTCCTTTTCCTGGTTCTATTCCATCTGGTAAATCTTTATTAGGTATAGTTCCTTTTCCGTCTTTTCCAATTATTACGACGATAGGTTTACCATTCTTACCTGGTATTTCTACCTTAGTATTTTCTGGATATAGTGTTCCATCTGGTTTCTTAGGTGTTACCGTCACATCCCCTGTATTTGGATCTTGATCCAACTCTACTGTTGGTGTCTTACGAGCTGGGGTTGTTACATCCACCGGATTAGATGGTTTCTTACCTGGTTCTGTTACGGTTCCTTTTCCTGGTTTAGCTTCTTTTGGAAGTTGATCATTTGGAACTGTTCCTGATCCATCTTTTCCGATTGTCACAATTATAGATGTTCCATTTTCTCCTGGAATTTTCACCCTAGTACCTTCTGGATAGGTTGTTGTTCCATCTGGTTTCTTAGGTGTTACCACAGCATCTCCATTTGGTTTTATTGTGATTTCAATTGTACCTAATTCTGCCGTTTCTGGCGCAGTAGGATCAATTTTTTTCGGTGTTTCTACCTTAACTTCAACTGTTGGATTACCTTGTTCCTTAATCCTACCTGTTCCCGGAGTATCTTCATCAGGTAAATCATTATTTGAAACTGTTCCTGTTCCATTATTTCCGATTGGTACAACGATTGGTTTGCCATCTTTCCCTGGAATTTCTACCGTAGTTCCTGGTGGATATGTTGAACCATCTGGTTTTTTCGGTGTGACGGTGACATTTCCTGTAGCTGGATCTTGTGTCAGCACTACTGTTGGAGTCTTACGAGCAGGTGTCGTTACAGCTACTGGTTGTGACGGTTTCTTATTCGGCTCTGTTACAATTCCTTTTCCTGTGACAGCTTCTTTTGGAAGTTTATCATTTGGAACTGTTCCTGAGCCGTTATCTCCAATCGTTACAAGAATTGGTGTCCCATTTTCTCCTGGAATAACTACTTTTGTTCCTGGTGGATATGTTGAGCCATCTGGTTTCTTCGGTGTAACTACAGCATCTCCATTTGGATTTCTTGTAATTTCAATCTTACCTGGTTGCTCTGTTTGAGGAGCAAGTGGATTGATTTTACCTGGTGTTAGCACTTGAGCTTCAGTAGTTGGTTTTCCTGGTTCTGTAATCTTACCTGTTCCAGGTACATTTCCATCTGGTAAGTCATTATTAGGAATAGTACCTTTTCCATCTTCCCCAATTGTTACGACAATTGGATTTCCATTCTTACCTGGGATTTCAACCTTAGTTCCTGTTGGATATGTTCCTCCACCTGGCTTCATAGGAATTACTGTTACATCTCCAGTATTTGGATCTTGATCCAAACGTATAGTTGATGGCTTACGAGCAGGTGTCGTCACATCCACTGGTTGTGATGGTCTAGCTCCCGGCTCTGTTACTGTTCCTTTTCCTGGCACTTCATCTTTAGGAAGTTTGTCATTCGGAACTATTCCAAAACCATCTTTTCCGATTGTTACAACAATAGGTGTTCCATTTTCTCCTGGAATTTTCACAGTTGTTCCTGGTGGATATGGTATTCCATCCGGTTTCTTAGGTGTAACTACGGCATCTCCATTTGAGTTTCTTGTGATGTCGATTTCAGTTGGTTGTTCCGTCGCTGGATGATTTGGATTGATTTTTTTCGGTGTTTCAACATTGACAACCACCTCAGGTTTTCCATCTTCTTTAATCTTACCTGTTCCTGGAGTATCCTCATCAGGTAAATCATTATTCGGAACTGTACCTTTGCCATCTTTGTCAAGTGTTACTTCAATCGTTTTTCCATCTTTTCCTGGAATTTCTACCTTAGTTCCTGGTGGATATGTTGTTCCATCTGGTTTCTTAGGCGTTACCGTTACATCTCCTGTATTTGGATTTTGTTCCATTTCCACTGTTGGTGTCTTACGAGCTGGTGTTGTTACAGCAACTGGTTGTGATGGTTTCTTATTTGGCTCTGTTACTGTTCCTTTTCCTGGTACTTCATATTTTGGAAGTTGGTCATTCGGTACTTCTCCTGAACCATTTTCTCCTATCGTCACTACGATGCTTGTTCCATTTTCTCCTGGAATTTTCACTTTAGTATCTTTAGGATAATTTTTTCCATCTGTGGTCTTAGGTGTAACTACAGCATCTCCATTTGGTTTTCTTGTGATTTCAATTGTACCTACTTGTGCTGTTTCTGGTGCATTAGGATCAATTTTCTTCGGTGTTTCTACCTTAATCTCTACCTCTGGTTTTCCATCTTCTTTAATCTTACCTGTTCCTGGCGTATCTGTTTCTGGTAAATCATTATTAGGAACGTTTCCTGTTCCTCCTTCACCGATTTCTACTACAATTGGGTTGCCATTTTTACCTGGAATTTCTACTTTCGTTCCTGGTGGATATGTTGTTCCATCTGGTTTCTTAGGTGTTACCGTTACATCTCCAGTTTTTGGATCTTGATCTAATTGTAATGTTGGCACTTTTTTAGCTGGTGTTGTAATGTCCACTGGTTGTGATGGTTTTTGATTTGGTTCTTTAATGATAGCTGTTCCTGGTACATCTCTTTCTGGTAAATCACCATTTGCAACTGTTCCTGAACCATTTTCACCAATTGTTACTTCAATCGTTTTTCCATCTTTTCCTGGGATTGTTACAATAGTTCCTGTTGGATATGGGGAACCGTCTGGTTTCTTCGGTGTTACTGTCACATCTCCAGTGCTTGGATTTTGAGTCAAGTCTACCGTTGGTGTCTTACGAGCTGGTGTTGTTACGTCTACTGGTTTTGATGGTTCTTTATTTGGCTCTGTTACGACACCTTGTCCTGGTACTTCACCCTTTGGAAGATTGTCATTTGGTACAGTTCCTGAGCCATTTTCACCTATCATTACTACTATTGTTGTTCCATTTTCTCCTGGAATTTCTACCTTCGTATCTTTAGGGTAAAGTGTTCCGTCTGGTTTCGTTGGTGTCACTACTACATCACCATTGTCCTTACGAGTCATTCCTATCTTAGGAGTTTGTGTCGTAGCAACTTTTGGATTTGTTCCGTTTTTCTTTTCTTCCTCATCTGAAATTCCATCATTATCATCATCCGTATCTGTCACATCTGGATCTCCATCTCCATCTGTATCACGTTGGATAATAACTGGTACTTCTACACGTATTTCTTCATCCCCATTCTTCACTTTAACTGGAATGTTTACTTTACGTTCTTCATCACTACCCCAATTAGGTACGCTTGGTGTTCCTGTTAATTTACCATCTTTATCAACACTTAATCCATTGACTGGGTTTTCTGTTGTAATTGTTGAACCGTCTTTATTCGGTGTTACAACTCTCGGTAATGTTGAAGGAACTTTTGTCTTCTCTGTAACTTTAGTTGGATCTGAAACTTTTGCAGTTAGGTTGTTTGCATTTTTCGGATCTGTTCCATTCGCTTTTTCAACCTCATCTGGAATTCCATCGTTATCATCATCTTTATCTGTAACATCTGGATCGCCGTCTCCATCTGTGTCACGTTGGATTGTTACTCGAACTGTTACGTCTTTTTCTTCCGTTACTTCTTGTTTACCATTTTCTGTGAATTTTTCTACAACTTTAGTAACTTTAACAGGGATATCGATAGGGCGTTCTTCTTCCTCTTTACCCCAATTATTTACTGTTGGTCTTCCTTCTAGTTCTCCTTTATCATTGACTTTTAGACCGTTCACTTGTCCTGTTCCATCTGTTGGATTTGTTACAATTGTTGAACCTTCTTTATTTGGTGTGACAACTTTTGTTGGAGTAACTGAAGTTTTCTCCTTGACTTTGTCTGGATTTGTAACTACTACGTCTAAGTCATTTACAGCTTTTGGATCTGTTCCGTTTTGTTCCTCTACAGTATCTGGGATTCCATCGTTATCATCATCTGTGTCTTCTGAATCAGGGATGCCATCTCCATCTGTATCACGTTGGATAATAACTGGAACTTTTACAATAGTTTCTTTTCCACCATTCGTAACTTTAACCGGAATTAAGATATTACGTTCTTCCTCATCTTTTTTCCAATCATTTACTGCCGGTGTTCCTTCTAGCTTACCTTCATTGTTGACTTTTAAGCCATTCACCGATCCATCTGGATTATCTGTCGTAATCGTCGAATTTGGCATATTTGGTGTTACGACGGTTGTTGGAGTAACTGGTTTGTTCTCTTTAACTTTAGTTGGTGAAGCAACTATTGCTGTTAGATTGTCAGGAACTTTTGGATTTGTATGATTACTCTTTTCTACATCATCTGGAATTCCATCATTGTCATCATCTGTATCTAAAACATCTGGAATTCCATCTCCATCTGTATCACGTTGGATTGTGACTGGAACATCAACATTAACAGTTTCCGTAACAGTTTCTTTACCATTTGCCGTTACTTTTTCAACATCTTTTGTAACTTTAACCGGAATGTTGATAGTTTTTTCTTCATCATCGCCCCAATTGTCAACTGTTGGTGTACCTGTTAATTTACCTTCTTCATTAACTGTCAGACCGTTCACTTTTCCTGAATTGTCTGGCGTAGTAGTTGTAATTGTTGCGCCTTTTTTATTTGGAGTGACAACTTCTTTTGGAGTGACTTCTTTTTTCTCCATCACTACATTCGGTTTTGTAACTTTCACAGCTAGACCGTCTGCAGTTTTTGAATCTGTTCCATTTTTCTTTTCATCTTCATCTGAAATTCCATCGTTATCATCATCCAAATCGTCTACATCAGGTATTCCGTCTCCATCTGTGTCTCGCTGAATTGTGACTGGCACATGTACAGTAACTTCCTCTTTTGGATTTCCATCTTTTTCTCTTGTAATTTTAACAGGGATTGTGATATTCCGTTCTTCTTCTCCGCCAACCCAGTCATTCACAGTTGGTGTTCCTTCTAATTCACCATTTCCATTCACTTTCAGTCCCTTTACTGGTTCTGATGGCTCAATTGTTGCATCCTTTTTATTCGGTGTTACAACTTTTGGTAATGGTGTCGGTACTGGAGTTTTTTCTTTCACTTTAGCTGGAGCTGTAACGATTCCTGTCAGACCATTTGCTACTTTTGGATCTGTTCCATTTCTCTTTTCATCTTCATCTGAAATGCCATCGTTATCATCATCTGTATCTGTCACATCTGGTGTTCCATCTCCATCTGTATCACGTTGGATTTTAACAGGTACAATTACGTTAGCTTCTTCCGAATCCTTCTTAACTTTTACTGGGATAGTAATATCACGCTCTTCTTCACCTTCACCCCATTTGCCTACTGTTGGTTTTCCTGTTAAATTACCATTGTTGTCAACTTTCAAGCCATTTATAGCAGTTGGTGTTTCTATCGTTGAGTTTTCTTTATTTGGTTTTACTACTCCTGGTATATCAACATCTTTATTTTCAATAACAGTAAATGGTTTTACTACTCCTGTTAGACCGTATGATGTTGGATTATCTGGTTTATCGAAAACCTTTGGATCTGTTCCTTTTTTCTTTTCATCCTCATCCGTCATTCCGTCACCGTCATCATCTGGATCTGTCACATCTGGATTTCCATCTCCGTCTGTATCACGTAGAATTGTAACCGGTACGCTTACTGTGATTTCTTCAGTTCCATTTGTAACTTTCACCGGAATTGTGATAGCACGTTTTTCTTCGTCTTTGCCCCACTTTTCTACTTTTGGTATTCCTGTTAAGTTCCCATCATTACCAACTCTTAATCCATTCACTTCATCTGGTGTTGCAATCGTTGAACCCTCTTTATTTGGTGTAACAACTTTTTTAGAGTCAACTGCACGTTTCTCCAAAACTTCATTTGGTTTTGTAACTTCTGCTGTTAAATTAGTAGGTACACTAATATTCACACTAACATGATCTCTTGTTTGGTCTGGATATTCTACTACAACAATTGCAGAAACTGTTTGTCCCCCTTGGCTTGTATCTGGTGGCGTTAACCAACGATATTTTGTTCCTTGTGGAAGGTCAGTTTTATTCGCAATACTATCTTCTGCCTTAGGTACTGAATTTTTAGGAACAGTTTGGTCTTTTCCTAATGGGTTATACTGCTCATTTTGCCCTTTGACTACAATTTCAATTGTTTTTTCAGCCTTATTATCATTTTTATCGTAAGCCGTGATTTTTACTTTAGCAGTTCCAGGTGTTCCAGTTGGAGTTCCTACGATTTGATTATTTTCAAATCTTAGTCCCTCTGGTAAGTCTTTTACTTCGATTGGAGTATCCTTACGCATTCCAACTCCACCATCATTATCTTTAGCTGTTACTGGAATTGGCGTAATTTCCTCACGACTTGTAACTGTTGCTCCATCCGCTGAAATAGTTGGTCCTATCTTATCACGTGGAGTTACAACAAATGAGAAAATCACCGGTTTAGCCTTGTTATTTGCATCATCTGTTGCGTTAAATATAATTGTATTTTGCTTACCAACATCTTCTGCTACAGTATTAATTGTAACTTCGATTTCTTTTACTTTATCTTCCTTTGTTATAAATGTAAAATTCACCGGCCCGGCGTGTCCAGAATTATATCTTGTAAAATATTTAGTTAAAAATTCATTCGCATCAAACAAAACTTTTTTATCATCTGTTGCTTTTACTCTAAATGTTACAGTTTCCCCTTCTACTACCGTTACATTATTAGTCGATAGAGTTAAAACTGGCGGTTCATTATCTGGTGTTTTCGCCTTGTCTGATGCCGGATCTGAATCATCACTCGTTCCATTTTTTGTGATAGCTGTTACAACTGTTTCATTTTTTACTTTTTCAGCAGGGATTGTGATTTCACCTGTGTCTGCATTGATTTGAATTTCTGGATCACCTGAAGTCCATTGACCAAATTTGTCTTTCGTTCCCACTACTTCTTTTGGTAAACCATCTTCTCCTGTGTAAGTAACCGTAATTTTGTCTGCTTTGGCTGGATCTTGTGGTCTTGCTGTTACAGACCCATCTTCTTTTGCTACTACTGTTGGAGTTGCTGGTTTTGGTGCTTTTGCAGTTGCTGTTGCTGGGTCTGAATCAACACTATTGCCATTTTTTGTGATGGCTGTTACTACAGTATTATCTCTTACCTTGTCAGCTGGAATTGTGATTTCACCAGTTTGAGCATTAATGTTTACACCTGGATTGTTCGCAACAGTCCATGTACCATCATTTCCTTTATTTCCTACTACTGTTACTTTTGATCCATCTTCTCCTGTATAAGTAACCGTAATTTTATCTGCTTTGGCTGGATCTTTTGGTTTTGCTGTTACATCCCCGTTATTTGGAGTTGTTACTACCGGTGTTTCAGGTTTTGGTGTTTTTGCAATTGCTGTTGCAGGAGTCGATTCATCACTGTTTCCATTTGTTGTAACTGCAGTTACTTCTGTATTATCTTTTACTTTATCTGCTGGGATTGTGATTTCACCTGTATTTGCATCGATTTGAACATCTGGATTATTCGCAATCGTCCATTTACCATTTTTCCCTTTATTTCCTTCAGCCGTCTTATTAGAACCATCTTCTCCTGTGTAGCTAACTTTAATTTTATCTACTTTTGTTGAATCTTGTGGTTTAGCTGTTACAGCCCCATCTTCTTTTGCTGTTGCTGATGGAGCTTCTGGAGTTTGAGCTTTATCTTCTAAAACATTCACAGGAGCATCTACAATAAATGTTCCACGTTGCGGAATGATAACCTCAACTTTCCCGTAAACAGGTTGATTCGGTTCTGTAGCTTTTGATACATCAGGATCTTTAAACCAACGATAAGTTGTACCCGCAGGTAATTCATTTGGATTCGCAATACTATTGTAAGCATCTGGAATAACGCCTACTTTAGTACTTTGTTCCTTAGCTCTTGGTTTAATATTATATCTTTCTGCTTCTTCAGGTTTCAGTGGTAAGGTACCGATAATGGCATTTTGACCATTTCTGTATCGAACATAACCAAGGTCTGTATATCCACCATATGCTAAGTATGGATCGTTTGCTAAACGTTTTTTAATATCAGCAAGCATCGGATTGTTTTTATCTTTATTACCCCAATCCGACATAATGCTTTGATCTAACTCATCTCCCTCAAGAATTTTTGTTTTAAAAGTGATAATTGTACGTTGACCTTTTTTTACGTTCAGTTTGTCTTCAATAACACCTCTACCAAGGTTGTAAATCAGACCACCCGTTGTAATACCGTACATATCTTTTACACGAGAAGCTGCATCTGGATTACGATCGGTACCATCTTGTCTAGAGTCACGATAAATATTTCTCCACCAGTTATTATCTGGATTAGCATAATCCATCCAAGAACCTAAATTTTCTGTGTAAGAAGCTCCTGAACGACGTTCTCCATTTTTTACATAAGCACGATAATTAGAGTTTTCATGCTCCCAAGCTGTTGCATTGGCATATTCATTATGAGAGTACTGAACCCCATCAGCATATTTTGTATACGTAAAGTCATACGGATCTCCTACACTACGAGGAATCGTAAGTGAAACTTTCTTAGACAATCCTGCCTGAGCATTTGCTGCTGGACCTGAATCTAATATCCAATAGTAATATTTATTTCCATCTTTTTCGATACGCTCTTCACGATACACACGAATATTATCGTAGGCTTTATCAGCAGTCCCTTTACTTACAAAGGCATATTGTTTCGTATCTGGCGAGTACACATCACGCTCTGAATAGTTAATCATTGGATTTTTAATCCAACCAACACCAAAGTCTGTTACTTTCGTGTCACGTACTGTACTTGTTCCAGAACCTACTTTTTTCCCATTCTTTTTAACGACAGTTGTAACAACTGCATCTTTTACCATCAATTTCGTATCAACATTGACTGTGAAGTATCCATTTGATTGTGATCTAGTCGTATATGTTTTTCCGCCAACAGTTACCTCAACATCAGCTTCTGCCGCTGTATATCCATCAACTTGAGCAATACCAGCTAAACTGTCGTTAAACGCTACTGTATCTGTTTGTTTTACTGTAGTAGTAGTAACAGTCTGTCCATTAACCACTAATTCAACAACATCTCCAACTTCAATACCTGGAGCATTTAATTTAAAAGCTCCAGTATCGTCTAGTGTAGAAGTCAATACAGTTGTGCCATTTCTTTTAATCTCAATTGTTGAAGATGGCGTTGCATATCCTGTAATAAATCCAGAGTTGGCTACAACGATTCCTAACTCACCACGTTTGGTATTTTTATCAATAGGTGCTGAGCGAAGATCAGATCCTTCTTCCATGGTTTCGCCATTACGTGAATCACGAGATCCAGTATTAGCAATCGTATTTTTGCCTTCTTTTACTACTTTTTCAGGAGTGCCAATCTTAGGCATTGAAGATAATATAAACAATTTATCGCTAAGCGTTTTAGCTGCCGCATCAATTTCAGCTTGTGTTAATTCAAGACTATTGTTATTAAGCACACTATTAGCTGTTTCTAAATCTGCCTGGATTGCAGCAAGGGTCGAAGCTGGAGCTTTTTCTTTGTTGACTTTATCCAAGAGTTCTTGAACTTTTGTAATATTAGCTTGTAATTTAGTCTTATCTAATGTTTGTTTTTCAACTACCTCTTTATCAAGGACAGTAGTCTCGTTTTCAGATGCATTCTCAGTTGAAGTTTCAGGTAGTTTCTCAGATAAAGTCTCAGCCGGATTCTCAGCAGTGGTTAGTGATTTTTCTTCTTTATCTGTAGTTAGAGAATCTTCTGTTTTAGGCAAATCTACTATTGTAGCAGTATGAGCATCTTCTTTACCTGGGATAACCGGTACTTCAGTCGTATCTGAAACTTGAGCCGCCTCAACTCGAACAGCCTGATGCCCAGACAAAAACATCAATGCCGCAACAGCTACTGAAGCAGCACCAAAGCTATATTTACGAATCGAAAAGCGCAGTACCTTTTCACGTTGCTGTCGATTTACTTTATATGAATTCGATTTGTGTTCCATTTCTCCTCCTAAGGAAAATATAATAAAAAAGCAATCTTTATAACTTCAACTCCTTAAAAAGAGTTAAGCTACAAAAATCACTATGATGATTGCTATTAGCAAATAACATCACAGCCATCACAGC
>NZ_VMMU01000002.1:15094-21092 GCF_013277385.1 Streptococcus sp. 544 | reverse complement strand
CATCACAGCCATCACAGCTCAATTATACCAGTTTTACTATATTTACACAAATATAAAACGATTTATTCTATCAAATAAAGTTAAAAATTTTTATTTATAAAATATCAACATATTATATCATTCCGAACAAAAAGAGAGGTTTCCCTCTCTGTCAAATCTAGATTTTTTCGTCTCTAATATCAATCACAATCTCTTCTGAGTCATCAAGAGTTTCGGCCTTTTCTTGCCATTGCTCTTTGAGATTATTGAATCGATCTTTTGATACTTCTGTCGCTTGACGAGCACATGATTTTGCTTGAGCAAGTACACTGTCCACAGTGATTTCACCTGACTCGACCTGTTCTTTGGTTTTCAGAACGAAATCTGTAGCCTGCTCCTTGACTTCTGTCAGTTTTTCACAGACCTGCTCCTTGGCATACTCAGGATCTTCTCTCAAATCATCCAGAAAATCTTGAGCCTGACTGCAAACTTGTTTGCCCTTGTCACTTGTTAAAAACAAGGCAAGAGCTGCACCTGAAACGGTTCCTAAAAGGATTGAGGATAATTTACCCATAAGGATTCTCCTTTTTTATTTTTTGAAAAATTTACTTGCAAGACGAAGAGCTGACAAACTTGCCCCAGTCTTGAGTGTTTTTGAACCAGCTGATGAAGCTTTCTTACTCAAGACACGCGCATGGTCATTGAGGTCTGAAACGGATAGAGATAAATCTGCAACAGCACTAAAGAGTGGATCAATCGTTGCCACCTTGACATTGATATCATCTGCCAAGACATTAACCTTAGACAGCAATTCATTGGTATGATGCAAGGTCACATCCACATCTGAAGTCAAGGTTTTAATCGTCTTTTCTGTTTCATCAATCACACGTCCAAGCTTTTGTACAGTAATGATTAGATAGACTAAAAAGACAATCAAAGCTAGGGCTACAAGAATATATGCGACTTCTAACATTTAGTTTTCCTCCTCTGTAACATAGTAAGGGGCCTTCTTTCGATTTTGATAAAGAATGATAAAAATACCGAGACCGATAAGGACAACTGATAGCCATTGAGACACTCGAAGTCCAAAGAACATGAGACTATCTGTCCGCATACCTTCGATGACCATACGACCGAAGCCATACCAAATCAAGTAAAAGGCCGTGATATGACCTCGTCTGAGACTCTTCCATTTTCGTCTGAATATCAAAATCAAGGCAAATCCAAGTAGATTCCATAGAGACTCATAAAGGAAGGTCGGTTGACGGTAGCTCCCCTCAATATACATCTGATCACGGATAAAGGCAGGTAGATAATCCAAATTATCCACTGCTGCACCATAAGCTTCTTGGTTAAAGAAATTGCCCCAGCGACCCAAACTTTGGGCAATCATAACGCTAGGCGCTGCAATATCTAGAAAATCCCAAGTATTGATGAGTTTACGATCAGCAAAGATATAAAGTACAATAGCCCCTGTAATCAAACCACCATAAATGGCCAAACCACCATTCCAAATGGCAAAAATCTCTCCCAAATTCTGACTATAGTAATCAAAACGGAAAATGACATAGTAGAGACGAGCTCCTAAAATAGCCAAGGGAAAGGCTATCAAGATAAAATCTAAAATATCGTCTGGTATGATCTTCTTTCTAGGCGCTTCTTTCATGGTCAAATAAACCGCAAGAATCAAACCTGTCACAATACACAAGGCATACCAACGAATGGCTAGAGGACCTAGATGAATAGCAATTGGATCAAGCATTAGGCACCTCGTTTTGAGCAATGAGATTTGTCAAGCGTTCTTCGAACAAACGGGTCGCATCAAAGCCCATTTCCTTGGCACGATAATTCATAGCAGCTGCCTCAATCACGACAGAGATATTACGACCTGTTTTAACTGGGATGCGGATACGAGGAATAGCAACGCCAGAAATTTCTAGTTCCTCTGGATTGTTACCAAGACGATCAAAGGTCTTATGTGTATCGTAATTTTCCAAGTAAACAGCCAGCTGGACTTGTGAAGAATCCTTGACGGCACTGGCACCGTAGAGACTCATAACATCGATAATCCCGACCCCACGAATTTCAATCAGGTGTCTCAAGATTTCAGCCGGTTCACCCCAAAGGGTAATCTCATCCTTGGCAAAGATATCGACACGGTCATCTGCCACCAAGCGGTGGCCACGTTTGACAAGCTCTAAACCTGTCTCACTCTTACCAATTCCACTATCGCCTTGAATCAAGACACCCATCCCATAGATATCCATCAAGACACCGTGCACACTGGTACGTTCTGCCAAACGAGAATCCAGATAACTAGATAATTCTCCAGACAAACGACTAGTAGCCGTACGGCTGGTTAAAATGGCAATCTTACATTCTCTGGCTGCCTTTAACATCTCCTCTGGAACCACCAAACCACGGGCAACAATGACCGCCGGTGTCTCAGGTAGAAACATTTTTTTCAAAACTTCATAACGGCTGTTGGAAGGCATGCTAATCAGATAAGACCACTCCTTCATCCCCAAGAGCTGAATCCGCTCTGGCGTGTAGTAGTCAAAGTAGCCTGTCATTTCAAGACCAGGTCGCGTAATATCCGCTGTATTGATTTCCTTTTCAAGCAATTCTGGTTCGCCATAGACAATGTCTAGTCTAAGCTTTTCAATCACTTCTTTTACTAAAACCGACATCATTTCCTCCTTCAATCGAGTTCTTTTTACTATTATATCAAATTGTAAGAGGATATTTGAGATTTTTGCAGGATTTGGAGTATTTATTTATACTCAATGAAAATCAAAGAGCAAACTAGGAAACTAGCCGTAGGCTGCTCAAAACACTGNNCTGACGAAGTCAGCTCAAAGCACTGCTTTGAGGTTGTGGATAGAACTGACGAAGTCAGTCACATACATACGGCAAGGCGACGTTGACGTGGTTTGAAGAGATTTTCGAAGAGTATTAAAAGAAAAAGGACTAGATTTCTCTAGCCTTTCATTTCAATTAGAATTTTTTACGTTTACGAGCTGCTTCTGATTTACGTTTACGTTTTACAGAAGGTTTTTCATAGAATTCACGTTTGCGTGTTTCTTGAAGAGTACCAGCTTTAGTAACCGCACGTTTGAAACGACGAAGTGCGTCGTCAAGAGATTCATTCTTACGTACTACTGTTTTAGACATTTTTTTCACTCCCTTCAAGTTCAATATCTATTTTATTCTACACGTAAAAGGAATAATTGTCAAGCAAAAATGCGGTTTAATTTTGATTTTTTCTTCCATTTATACAAGAGTTGAAAGCGTTCAATAGAACATTGCTTTTTATTTTTCAAGTAAGCTAAGCGTTTCAGCATCCGCAATAATAGTCACATCAGGGTGATTTTGTAAGCTACTTGCTGGTAGAGACTCAGTAACTGGGCCAGACACTGTTCCGGCAATGGCTTCTGCTTTCGACTCACCGTAAGCAAAAAGAATAATAGACTTGGCATCCAAAATGTTTTTAATCCCCATTGAAATAGCTTGGGTTGGGACGTCTTCAATCTTGTCAAAAAAGCGAGCATTGGCTTCAATAGTAGACTGGTCCAGTTCGACCAGATGCGTTTGACTGTCAAATGGAGTACCAGGCTCATTAAAGCCGATATGTCCATTGCGACCGATTCCCAAGATTTGGAGATCAACTGGATGGTCAGCCAAAATTTGGTTGTAGCGTTCAACTTCAGCTTCAGCATGATCCTTAACCCCACGAGGCAAGAAACTTTCTTTAAATGGTTTTTGGTTGAACAAGTTTTCTTTCATGAAGTAACGATAAGACTGTGGATTATCTCCATCAAGACCTACATACTCATCAAGGTTGACACTGGTTAGATTTGAAAAATCAAGGTCACTCTCAACAATTTCCTTGTAAAATTCAAGTGGGCTACTTCCTGTCGCAAGTCCTAGTGTTTGAGCTCCATTGGCCAATTTTTCCTTCAAAATCTCAAAAGCAACTTTTCCACCTTGAACTTGGTTTTCAACTTTAATAACTTTCATCTTTTCATCCTCCATTTCTGTCTATATTTATTATATGGTATAGACCAATTTTTGTCAAGTGAAAACGATTTAATTTCTAAAAAAAGAGCGTCCAAACTTGAAACATGTTATAATGGATAAGATTAGAACTTAGAAAGAAAGAATGAACAGATATATGAATACAGCTGATTTTGATTTCCACTTACCTGAGGAATTGATTGCCCAAACGCCCCTTGAAAAACGAGATGCCTCTAAACTCCTCATCGTCAACCGTGAGACAGGAGAAATGCAGGATAAACACTTCCACTCTATTATTGATATGCTGGAACCTGGCGATGCCCTTGTCATGAACGACACCCGCGTTCTCCCTGCCCGCCTCTATGGTCAAAAGGAAGAAACTGGAGGTCATGTGGAACTTCTCCTGCTCAAAAATACTGCCGGAGATGAGTGGGAGGTTCTGGCTAAACCTGCCAAACGCCTCAAGGTTGGTACACGTGTCAGCTTTGGTGATGGTCGTCTCAGCGCTGTCGTTACGGAAGAATTGACCCACGGGGGCCGCATTGTCCGCTTTGAATACCAAGGAATTTTCCTAGAAGTTTTGGAAAGTCTGGGAGAAATGCCATTACCACCTTATATCCATGAAAAACTGGATGACCGTGAACGCTATCAAACCGTTTACGCCAAGGAAAGTGGCTCTGCTGCAGCACCTACTGCTGGTCTTCACTTCACCAAAGAACTGCTGGCAGAAATCCAAGCTAAGGGTGTTCATCTAGTCTATCTGACTCTTCATGTCGGACTCGGAACCTTTAGACCCGTTTCAGTTGACAATCTGAACGAACACGAAATGCACTCAGAATTCTACCAACTTTCTGAGGAAGCTGCTGCCACCCTTCGCTCTGTTAAGGAAAATGGAGGCCGTGTCATCGCTGTCGGAACCACTTCTATCCGCACCTTGGAGACTATTGGTTCCAAGTTTGATGGGCAAATCCAAGCAGATTCTGGCTGGACCAATATCTTTATCAAGCCTGGCTATGAATGGAAGGTCGTGGATGCTTTTTCAACCAACTTCCACCTGCCAAAATCAACTCTCGTCATGTTGGTTTCTGCCTTTGCTGGCCGCGAATTAGTCTTAGATGCCTACCACCATGCCATTCAAGAACACTACCGCTTCTTTAGTTTTGGCGATGCCATGTTTATTTATTGAAAAAGAATTTCTCTAAATCTTCTAATACCAATAAATCACTAAGATATTATATCTACAATAGATTGCGTTGACTCTCCAAATTGATTCATCTATATTTTATTTCAGCTTCCTATATTTTCTTCGCTGTTTGTAAATCAAAATGCAAGACACATGAGTAGCACCATATTTGTTACTCTTACCTGTCCTCTCAAGAGACTGTTATGAGTTGTTTCAGAATCATTCACTACTTTGACCCTGACTCTCCTTAGTCTCAAAATCAAAGACTTATACTCTTCGAACCGCGTCAACTTCATCCACAACCTCAAAACAGNNTACAACCTCAAAGCAGTGCGTTGAGCAACCTGCGGCTAGTTTGCTCTTTGATTTTCATTGAGTATTAAACAAAAAGTGAACAAACCTGAATTCTAATGTACAGAAGACTAGGCTTGTTCACTTTTTTATAGTCGCTATAAGATGAGTTTAGCTATAGCTTTTTATACATAATTATATATTCAGACATACTATTATCAATTGTGTCGTAGGGAGGAATCTATTAACGCACCCATTCACCATTATCATTGACTCTATAGCCATCTATACTTGTATTGACCGCTAGCTCACCCGATGCATTTACATAATACCATTTACCACCAACTTGAAACCATTGATTGGCTTTCATAGAACCGTTGTTGTTGAGGTAGTACCATGAACCATTATGTTGTAGCCAACCTGTCTCCATGGAACCATTGTCGTTTAGATAGTACCATGAACCATCAACTTGCTCCCAACCTGTTGCCATGGAACCGTTAGAGTTTAGATAGTACCATGAACCATTCA
>NZ_VMMU01000002.1:0-15016 GCF_013277385.1 Streptococcus sp. 544 | reverse complement strand
CCTGTTGCCATGGAACCATCAGTATTATAAAAATACCACATAGCATTTTCTTGTTTCCAGCCTGTTGTTGGAGCAACTGGTTTAGCTGGTTCTACTGCTGCATCTGTTCCTTGATTAGATGTAACAGATCCAGGATACGAAGGAATAGATGATTTCTTAGGAACAACAACTTTTTCAGGTTCTCTCGTCCCTCTCCTTATACGTCTTTTTACCATCTCTTTAGTAATTTGACGAGAAGTAGTTTCTTCAATTGTTCCATCACGTTCATCTACAGTATAGATTGTAGTAAGCGTAATTTCACCAATTTCTCCTGCTTCTTCTACTTCTTGACCTTTATAAAGAGTTGGGTCATCGAGATACTCTGTTTCGATTGGGATTACTTTTGTTTCAACGCTATCCTTAGCTGGAACTTTAACGATAATAGGTGTAGCTGCTTTAGTAACCGTCTCCGAAACATCTGCTACCGTAATATCGCCTGTCTTAGAATCAACTTTATAACTAGTCGTAACTGTTTTTAGTCCATCTTCGCTTGGAATAGTCGTAGGTTGACTTCCCCTTACATGATTTGGATCCTTTTCATATCTCACTTCCGTAGAAGTTGTAAGTTCAGTTGTTTCAGTCGGCTTTGTTCCAACTTTAACAACTTTCTTAACCATCGCAGTTGTTACTTCACTAGTCTTCTTATCTTCTACTGCCTTACCACCTTCGATTTTATAAGTAGTCGTAATGGTTTCAGTTCCTACCTTACCTGGACGAGTTGGATCATCTTTCTTTTCCCCTTTAACAAGAGTTGGATCTGCTTCATACTCTGTTTCGATTGGAATAGCCTTTGTTTCAACACTATCCTTAGCTGGAACTTTAACAATAATAGGTGTAGCTGCTTTAGTAACCGTCTCCGAAACATCTGCTACCGTAATATCGCCTGTCTTAGAATCAACTTTATAACTAGTCGTAACTGTTTTCAGTCCATCTTCGCTTGGAATAGTCGTAGGTTGGCTTCCTCTTGTATGTTCTGGATCCTTTTCATACCTCACTTCCGTGGAAGTTGTAGGCTCAGTTGTTTCAGTCGGTTTTGTCCCGACTTTAACTACTTTCTTAACCATCGCAGTTGTTACTTCACTAGTCTTCTTATCTTCTACTGCCTTACCACCTTCGATTTTATAAGTAGTCGTAATGGTTTCAGTTCCTACCTTACCTGGACGAGTTGGATCATCTTTCTTTTCCCCTTTAGCAAGAGTTGGATCCGCTTCATATTCTGTTTCGATTGGAATTACTTTTGTTTCAACGCTATCCTTAGCTGGAACTTTAACAATAATATTTCCTACTTCATCAATATCAGTCTCCGGTTCCTCTCCTTTACGGCGAGTATCGTCTTTAATAAATGTCACATCTGCCCCATCAGCATGAACAAAACTTGTATTCAGGACTCCTCCTAAAAATAAAGTTAGCCCGACCATCACAGAACCAAAAATCTTTCCGAGTTTACGCAATGCATAGCGCTTATTGGTATTAAATTTTTCCATTACATCCTCCTTCTAAAAGTTACTACTTCTAGTATAGCATCTTTTCTGGCAAATGTTAAATAATATATTCCATATATTAAATAAATTTATAATGATATATTTATTATTGAACTAACACTTTAACTATATCGTAATCAATCTCATATATAGAGGATTGCAGACATCTTATCTAAATACATGCTAATATATTTAAATACAAACATTCCAACTTGATAATTTTCACTCATCTTTCATCATTCCTTATACAACTATGCAGTAGCAATCGAATAGTTTGCTCATCAGAATGAGACTATTTTAATGTTAGATATTTTGATAGAGAAACATAAATAAAATTGGTGGAATTTAATTCCCTAACTCGATAGAGGATTCTATTTTAAATTTAACAACAGCTAGGATTACACTATAAAAAACATATTACCACCTGTTCGGCTGGAGAATCTAGTCGATTAGCTCCCTCTTAGTTACAAGCTTAAAGCGATTTTTTAACTAATACTAAACAAGATTAAAGAAGGAACTAGAACATCTGTCTTGTACTAATCAATATGCTATTTTAAAGTTGCAAATAAACTTGGAATGCCAATTATTATATTTACAATAAATAGTTGACTTCGATAGAAACAGAAAAAATTCACTAGTCTTCCCTACTTATACCATAATAAATAAGATCCGCAAGATAGCCTTTTCTCTCTACACCATTAACAATGGTTTGTAGATAGGACATCCCTGCTTTCTCCATAACACGACCTGAAGCTGGGTTGAGACTGGCATATCGAGCTCTAACCTTTTTAAAGCCTGCTTGAGTAAAACAAAAATCCAAGACAGCTTTCAAGACCTCTGTCATCATACCATTCCCCCAGTAAGCCTTGCCTAGCACATAGCCAATTTCACAAGAAGAATTGTTCTCATCTATTGCAACGATGCTGATATCTCCTATCACTTGCTCTGGGTTTTCTTTGAGACAAATAGCCCATTTGTAATAGTTGAGATTAGTATAGGAAGCAACCCAATTGCGAATCGAGTTTCGAGTAATTTCGACATCAGGATGGGGATCCCAGGTAACATAGGTCAGATTCTCAGCGGATGAAGCCCAATTTTGAAACATGGCTTCTGCATCACTCTCCACAAATCTTCTTAAAATCAAACGTTCTGTTTGTAATATTTGTGTACCGATAGATTTCACGATACTACCTCACTTTCTGATAGATGATTCTCTGTCCAATCTCCATTGAAATTTGTTTTACTTTTTTAATTTCAAGGTAATAAGCTAAAAAGGCCCACTGGACCTTCTCTCACTTTCTTATTTCAAGGTGAGAGGCTGAAAACCTCCACTGGAGGTTTTCACTCCCAAAAGTCATCAAATACGGTGATGGGTAGGTGGCGTTTGTGTTGGCCTTTATGCCACCAGTTTTCAATGGTCGCTTGGGCTTCTGGGCTGATTGTTTTGCCTTCTAGGTAGTCGTCAATCTCTTCATAAGTGACTCCGAGGGCTACTTCGTCAGCTAGGCCTGGTTTGTCTTCTTCCAGGTCTGCCGTTGGGATTTTTTCATAAAGGGCTGGGTCTGCACCAAGTTCCTGTAAGAGTTGTTTTCCTTGGCGTTTATTGAGGCGATAAAGAGGGAGAATATCCGCACCACCGTCACCAAACTTGGTAAAGAAACCTGTGATATTTTCCGCAGCATGGTCTGTTCCAATAACCGCTCCGCTATGGGCACCAGCAAGGGCATACTGAGCAATCATACGGCAACGAGCCTTGATATTGCCCTTGTTGAAGTCTGAAACAGGGCTACCTGTCGCTTCAACTGCTGCCGTCATGGCATCAGCTGATTCCTTGATATTCACAACCAAGCTGATATCTGGTTGGATGAAAGCAAGAGCTTTTTGAGCATCTGCTTCATCAGCTTGCACTCCGTATGGCAGGCGGATAGCGATAAATTTGTAGCTGTCATCTCCCGTTTCAGCTCGCAGTTCTTCCATAGCTAATTGAGCTAATCGACCTGCCAAGGTCGAGTCTTGTCCCCCAGAAATCCCTAGCACAAAAGTTTTAAGAAAGGGATGTTTTTTCAGGTATCTCTTTAAGAAATCAATGGAACGACGAATTTCTTCCTGGGCATCAATCACTGGTTTGACACCCAGCTCTTGGATAATCGTTTCTTGCAAACTCATTCTTCTTCTCCTTCACCAAGGGCTTCCTTGCGCATCTTATCAATCAAGTCCATCTTGTCTTGCCATACATCACGCGCCAAATCTACTGGATAATGTTGCGGATTGAGCACGCGCTTGTACTCATCCCAAAGCTTGTCAAATTCCTTACGAGCATAATCCTGAATCTCAGGCAAACTAGGCAGGTTATAAATCAATTTCCCGTCCTTGAAAATATCCACCAAGAGAGGCACAGCATCAAAATTACGAACCGTCTTCTTGATATAAGTATAGGTCGGATGGAACATCTTGATTTCTGTCATGTCACTCACATTCACACCATCATAAGTGATGTAGTCACCCTCTGACTTGCCTTTTTCACGACTGGTAATGCGCCACACCTGCTTCTTACCTGGCGTAGACACTTTTTCCGCATTATTAGACAGCTTGATGGTATTGCGCATCTGACCATTTTCATCTTCGATGGCAACAATCTTATAAACTGCACCAAGAGCTGGCTGGTCATAGGCTGTGATCAGCTTGGTACCCACGCCCCAGACATCAATCTTGGCCTTTTGCATCTTGAGGTTGAGGATAGTATTTTCGTCCAAATCATTAGAAGCATAAATCTTAGCCTCTGTAAATCCAGCCTCGTCCAGTTGCTGACGGACTTTCTTGGAAATGTAGGCAATATCCCCAGAGTCAATCCGCACACCCGTAAAGTTAATCTGGTCACCCAGCTCACGCGCCACCTGAATTGCAGCGGGTACCCCAATACGAAGGGTGTCATAGGTATCCACAAGAAAAACGCAATTTTTGTGGGTCGCAGCGTAAGCCTTGAAAGCCTCATAGTCGTTACCATAAACCTGTACCAAAGAATGGGCATGGGTCCCCAAGACAGGAATGTCAAAGAGTTTACCAGCGCGCACGTTGCTGGTTCCATTGGCTCCACCAATCACCGCTGCGCGTGTTCCCCAGATAGCCGCATCCATTTCTTGAGCCCGACGTGTCCCAAACTCCATCAAAGGTTCATCTTCAATAACTGAACGAATACGAGCTGCCTTAGTCGCCACCAAGGTTTGGTAGTTGACGATGTTCAAAAGAGCCGTTTCGACCAATTGACATTGGGCTAGAGGGCCTTCAACTTGCACAATCGGTTCATTAGCAAAAACCAAGTCCCCTTCTTGGGCAGAACGAACGGTCAGCTCCAACTTGAAATTGCGGAGGTAGTCCAAGAATGCCCCATGATAGCCTAGAGACTCCAAATAGGCAATATCACTATCTGAAAAACGCAAATCTTCAAGATAGTTCACAATTCTTTCCAAACCAGCAAAAACCGCATAGCCGTTCTTAAAAGGCTGTTGGCGGAAATAAACCTCAAAGACCGCCTTTTTATTGTGAATCCCTTGGTCAAAGTAAACCTGCATCATGTTAATCTGGTACAAGTCCGTGTGCAATGTCAAACTATCATCTGGATACATACTTTTCCTACTTCCTTAACTAGAAATACATGAAAATTTTCAAAAACTTTCATGCATTCCAATAAATTAGTACTATTATATCACATTTTAGCTGGATTGAGAAAAGAGTAACAAGCTATTCACCACTCTCTAGTTCATCCATATCTTGTTCAAACTTTTTCTGAGCCCATTCACCATAGCTCTTAAGACCAAGATTGCCGATAAAAACCCAAGGAAGGTAAATGACATAAGTAATTGCCCAAGCAGACAGGTATTTAACGTTCAAAGGATTGTGCTGATAAATTTCTATGTTGAATTGATAATTCTGTAACATCAAAAGAGCCGTAATAGCCAATGTTAGGAAAAAACAACCCAAAATCGTAAAATGAAAACGACTATAGTAGGTCACTCCCAGATAACGGGCACGGTTGAAAAAGAAGAAAATTCCTACTATCAGAGTATAGACTAGAAAATTCGGATTAAAAAGAGAGGGAGCTAATACAGCCACCAAATAGCTTAGAAGCACAAGTCCAATAAAGAGTGAAAAAGACTCTGCCCCAGCTTTATTGATTAGTTGTTCTTCTCTTTCGTCAAGTAATTGATAATGAATGAATTTATTTACCATCTTCTTCCTCCCAAAATAGTTGGTCTAGGGTTTTCCCTAAACATCTGCAAATGGATTGGCAGAGTGAGAGACTGGGATTGTATTTCCCCGCCTCTATCAAACCAATAGTCTGGCGTGTCACCCCGACAGCCTCTGCCAGTTGACCTTGTGTTAAATCACGCTCAACACGAGCTAATTTTAATTTTAAATTTTTAGCCACCTGCGTCCTCCTTATAGTTTTAATACTCATCTACTCTTAAAAAATCCAAAACCAACACAAGCTGTCAGCTATTTATTATAATCTCGTTAATTAGCACTCCAATATTATCTTCAGCCTAAAATCAGTATGTTGGATTGCTTGAAATAAACTTCCTAGTTTGCTATTTGATTTTTTGTTTAGTATTAGCTTTAGTAGGGCCTTTTAAACTAGTTTTGATTGCTTGTATTTCTTGTTTAGTTGATTTCATATCACTATTATATAATGCTTTTGGAAATGAGTCTAGCATAAGACAAAAACGTGTACACAACAAGAGCAGGAGCATAGCAAGATGACTGATTTTTTGCTGGATTTTAAGTCTGCAAAATAATACTAAATAAAACTAAAATGAATACTCCTTGCTTTTCTTGAGAGTGAACAAGTACAATAAAATGATTATAGCGGTTGCCACAAGATACTGACTAATAGACATCGTATTTGAAGTCACAAATACAGGTAAAGAATAAAAAGGAAGAAGTTCAATTGCTTTGATAAACAAATCATTACTAGTATTCATCATAATCGTATTTAATATATTAGGGATAAAGAGTAATAAAGCAACTAAAATACCAAATATCAAGCCACTTTTCAATTTGTATAAATAGAAAATGTAAGATAATAGAAAATAAAATAGGACTAACAAAATTGTATTGACTACAATGACTACTATAAAATCTAATCCTAAATCACCTGGAACACCCAATTTACTTACGATGACTAGTAACACAATGCCATTCAAAGCATAAATAATGGAAACTGAGATGGCATATAGAAAATTAGACAAGACGTAAATCATCCGATTTTTCTGTTGATTATAAAATAAACTGATCGTATTGTAGGAAAAATCCCTGCTAATAATTCGGTTAGCATGTATAACAGCCATTAACATACCGAGCATAGCATAAAAGTTTGAAATATGCTTAATACCAAGCGATGTCCCTTGAGTCCTTAGAATAAAGAATGTAACCAATATCGGCGGTATAAACGAGATAATCAAACCGAGATATATTACGCCTGATGAATATAAATCCCTTATATTTTCCTTAAGAAAATTCAATTTATTTAATTTCATGATTATAACCTTCCTTTATTTTGAACGATTTAGATAAATATCTTTAAGCGTCTCTTTTTTAGTTTCAAAATCAACTACTTTAATAGAGTTTTCGTTAAAAAATTTAAAAAGCTCACTACTTTGAATATTCCCAGACATAGTAATTTTCAGTCCCTCTTCCTGAACAATATCCCCAAATTCTTGTTTGGTAATGAAAATGTCTTTATCTGTAGCTGATGAAAAAGCTATCTCAAACAAGCAATTATGACTATCTTTTCCTACTTTTTGGAATGTCAAAAGTCCGTTCTCCAAGAAAAGGACTCTCTCACAAATTTCTTCAATATCTTCTAATTTATGACTCGATATTAAAATTCCCACATTTTCATGTAAAGCTAAATTTTTTAGAACCGCTAAAACTATTTGTGATGATTCAATATCTAAACCATTAGTCGGTTCATCTAAAATCAATATATCAGGTTCCGTAACAAGAGTTAGAAGCAAAGCTAATTTTTGTTTTGTACCCAAAGAATAAGTCTTTACTTTTTTATTAATAGACTGAGTCAAATCTAACTCTTGAATCAAACTTCCAAATCTTTCTTGATTGTAGTCAACACCATATAAATTTGCCAGATATTTTAAATTCTCTAAACCTGTTTTAGATAAAAATAATTTTGGTTCTTCGATTAAATAGCCAACATTATTACTACTTATAATATTCCCTGAAGTCGGTTGATTATTCTGAACAAGAATTTTCATCAACGTACTCTTGCCAACTCCGTTTCTCCCTACTAGACCAACAATTTCACCCTTGTTAAGTGCAAAATTTATACCTTTGAGAATGATTGAATGGCCATAATGCTTACTTACATTTATAACTTCCATTTTTTATTCCTCCATTAATATTCATTGTTTGCTCTTTGATTCTTATTGAGTTTAAAAAGTTGCGCCTCTTTTTAACAACATTATATCATATATCTAACTTAATGCAATATATAAATGTCATTTTGTAAAATTTTATTAACAAAAAAACTCTCTACCACAAAAAGATAGAGAGTTTTTAGTTTAAATATATAATTTCAAAATATCGACGGCATCGCTTCTTTGTTTAATTTGATAAACTTTGATACCTAAGCTCCGACTTTATCACTTAAAAATAAAAAAGGACAGCTAATCCCTTGCACATCAAGGGATTTCGCCATTCTTTAATCTCGTTTAAGTGTTGTATATGGAGCTTTGCATAATTTTTTAAAACTAAACAACTACATTAAGCACGCACTGTGACGCTGGTTCCATCTTCCTTATAAAGATTGATGAGACCTTCTTTGAGAGCTCGAACCATATCTCCAGCTTGAACAGGTTGTGGGACTTTGATTGTCAAGAGTTCCATCGGATTTGGAGCGCGGTCGATTTTATTACCTTTGGCATCATGCAAATCTTCGATATACGTTTCAAAATGACGGAAACCTGGGCCATAAAACTCAACTTGGTCGCCTTCATTAATGACGTTCCGTTGACGAATGGTTGCTGTTTGTGTCGCATCATCATAAGAAACCACTTCAGCGACAAACTTGTACTCAGGAATTTTACGACGAGCACCAAACAACTGCTCATTTTCAGATGGTGTACCGTAGTAGAAACCTGTTGCCAATTCACGTTGGGCAACCTTCCACATCTCGTCCACCAAATCTTGTTTGATAGCTTCAAACTTTTCTGGACTTTCTAGATAAGCATCAACAGCCGCCTTGTAGCAGTTGGTTACAGTTGAAACATAGTGAATAGACTTCATACGTCCTTCAATTTTAAGACTATCCACACCATTTTTAATCATATCTGGGATATGGTCAATCATAGACATATCAACGGCTGACATCGAAAATTCTTCTGGAATCTCTCCCTTAAGGCTCTTACGTTCTTTCCCAAAAGGCATATCGTAAAGGTCATATTTCCAACGGCAAGACTGAGAACATCCACCACGGTTGGCATCACGCATACTCATGTGGTTTGAAAGAGTACAACGACCAGAGTAAGAAATACACATGGCTCCGTGGACAAAGGCTTCAATCTCAACATCTGTACGTTTGCGGATTTCAGCTAATTCTTCCATCGAAACCTCACGCGCCAAAACGACACGAGTCAAGCCCAGTTCTTTCCAGAACTCAAGGGTTTCATAGTTAGTTGCACTTGCTTGGGTAGAGAGGTGGATTTCAAGACCAGGCGCTTCAGTCGCTGCAATCATGATCAAGGCTGGGTCAGATACGATAACTGCGGCAATCCCGATATCACGTAGTTTACGGAACCACTCACCAGCACCAGCTTCATTTCCTTCGTGCATAACCATATTGGCAGCTACATAGACTTTGGCACCGTACTTGGCCGCAAACTGGACACCTTCTTCCATCTGTTCAAAGGTAAAGTTTCCGGCACGGCTACGAAGACCATAGGCCTGACCACCAATAAAGACAGCATCTGCCCCATACTGAACAGCTACCTTTAGCTTCTCTAAAGTCCCTGCAGGTGATAAAACCTCAGGACGTTTTAATGTTTTTGTCATGTTTTCTCCTATTTGCAATATAAAAGTTTGACGTTTTTCCTTCTCATTTTATAGTAAATAAGCCATAAAATCAAGCCTAGACAGATTGTTTTGACAATTCTAATCTTTTAAACTTTGCATAATAACTGTTAAACTGTCGAAAATTAACCCAGTTTTAACAGGTAGTCAAAAAGTCTAGAAAAGTAAAAACCAGTACCCAAAGATACTGGCTCATTAAACTACATAAATTAGTCCTTAGATGACTATTCCCATTCTATTGTTTTCTAAATTGATAAGGTTTGATATAGTTTAAAATTAAGGATTTATACTAGTTATTTTTATAAGAATTTATTAGAATTAATTTCTATTGTTTGCAGAGTTGAAATTAATGTGTAACAAAAACACAACATTTTTTATATAATAGTATTAGTAATAAAAAGGTGGTGATATAGTAAGATTAGCTGTTAGACTAGCAATAGAAACACGAAATAGTATCGATGCTCTAAAAAAAGAAATAAAAGCAACTGGAGAATTTGATAATCTTCATCTTACTAATGGGTTTGTCGTAAATCAAGCTTATTTAGATTCTAAAAAAATTACTGCTGAACAAAACTGGGATAAAGTATTAAAATTTGGGTCTCAAGTTGAAGAACGAAGTGCCCCAAAAACTCGAACTGATTTACAAGTAAATCAAACTACTATTGATGATATTGCTGAGTTAAAAAAGATTTTACCTCTATATACAGAAACAAATTATGTAACCACTTCTTTTGTTATCAGAATGATAGTGAGGGGTTCTCTTTTAGTGCGTCACGGAAAAATTTAGGCTTCAAGCCTATTTTTTTTATTTCAATTTTATGTGTCGACAAAACACGACACTTATTTTATAACAGTGGCGTGAAATAATTACAACACTGAAATTATATAAAGAAGGTTCAACAATGCTTAGATCAATTTTTAATGCAGAATACATTTATTTGACTATTTTTTGTAGTGTTAAATATTTTATGTGTTTAACTTTACATTTTAGGAAGAGGAGAAGTTTATAATCAGTTTCTGAAGAAAAAAGTATAAAAAATGCTATAATAGAATATATATAGTAAGAAAGGAGAATTACAATTGTTACCTAAAAAAATTATCACACCTAAAGTACCACCTATCAAAATCCAAGGAATAAAAACTAAATTAGTTCCATTTATTGCCGAATCAATAAAATGGGATGGTCAAGGAACATACTTTGAACCATTTATGGGTTCTGGTGTAGTAGGTTTTAATTTAGAACCCCAGAAGGCTATTTTTAGTGATACCAATCCCTATATCATTCAATTTTACAAAGATATTCAATCAAAGAAGATTACTGCTCAAACAGTTAGAACTTTTTTAGAAAATGAAGCAACTAAATTATCTAGTACACCGGCTGATAAGACATCTTATTACTATGAAGTTAGAGATAGATTTAATAAAGAACATAGCTCTTTAGATTTTTTATTTTTACAACGTTCCAATTTTAATGGAATGATACGTTTTAATAATAAAGGGAATTATAATGTTCCTTTTGGACGAAAACCAGAGAGATTTCAAAAAGCATTGATTACAAAAATTGTAAATCAAGTTTCATGGGTTGAAGAAATAATAGAGGGCAAAGATTGGGAATTTATCTGTATGCCTTTCACTAAAGCATTTGAAATGATGGGAGAAAATGACTTTGTTTATTTAGACCCTCCGTATATTGATCGTTATGATGGATATTATGATTCTTGGAGTGAAGAATATGCGGTATTACTCGCAGAACTTACTCAAAAAGGAAAAGCTGGATACGCCTTTAGTATGTGGTACGAAAATCAATACAGAAAAAATACACATATGGAAAAATGGAACGACGGGAAGTTATTGACTACTGAACATTTTTATCACTTAGGAGCAAAAGAATCTAATCGAAATAAAATGATAGAGGCTTTAGTAATAAGTGAACAAAATTTGAATTTAGAAGAAGTTCATTTTGAACAGAAGCAAATTAGTCTTTTTGAAATATAAAAAATAGAGCGAACTGCTCTATTTTTTATTAAATGTTTTATCATATTGAATTAAATAATTAGAATACAGTTTCTTTAATTCTAACGATTTAGTTTTATCAGTTTTAGCAATCCACTCAAAATATCCTTCAAGATTATTATATAAAGATTGTTTTACCTTTTGGGTATCAGTATATCTTGGGTAATGTTTCCAATAATCGTTAAACACATCATCTCCTAAAACGGAGAAAGGGCCTGCACCATAATCAAAAGGATTAATGGATGTTGAAGTAATTGTTCCAATATTATCGGTATTTCCACTGCCTTTCTTATCACCACATATTCTATACTTTTCTTGAACAAACATTTCTATATTTTTATATGCAGGAATTATAGAATCTAATTTCTCAAAATTAACTTTTCCAGTAGTTGGTTTCGTCTCTCGAGTATAGACAACACCTAAAATATAATGACCGTCATAATCAGAGTAATGACCTACAATATTCTTTGTTCCATTTCTCATAAAACTTGTAAAACTACCTCCAGTAAAGCCAAATTTCGTATTTTCGCTTCTTCTGTAAGTAGTTTTTATATCGATGGCAATTTTTCGCCCATCTTGCTTTTTAAAATAAAAATCAGGGTATACAGTTTGTTTTTCAGATTCATGTAAAGTATAGCCCAATTCATTGGCTGAACGTTGCAATGCTTCAAAAGCTATAACTTCAAACAATCTACCTATAATCTTTGAATCACTCCCAAACGTGTAGATTTCCTTCTTTTTGTTTATAAAACCAACGAGTTCCCATTCATTTTCATTTTTTGGTAAATACTTAGCAATAGTATCAATTATTTTATCTGTATAAGGTGTCATTTACTCAGCTCCTTTGTTTGCGAATTGTTTGCGATTATTTAATTAAAGGCTCTGAAACATTGATTTCAAAGCCTTTTTATTGTAATTTTTCTTACTCCCACTCTACTGTTGCAGGTGGTTTACTTGTAATATCGTAGACGATGCGGTTAACGTGGTCCACTTCGTTTACGATACGTACTGAGATTTTTTGAAGGACATCCCAAGGAATCTTTGCAAAGTCAGCTGTCATACCATCAATAGAGGTGATGGCACGGATTGCAATTGTGTAGTCATACGTACGACCGTCACCCATAACACCAACTGAACGAACGCCTGTGTTAACAGTGAAGTATTGCCAGATATCGCGGTCAAGACCAGCTTTGGCAATTTCTTCACGAAGGATAGCATCTGATTCACGAACAGTTTCTAGCTTCTCTTCAGTAATTTCACCCATGACACGGATCGCAAGTCCTGGTCCTGGGAATGGTTGGCGCCATACGATGTGGTCTGGCATACCAAGCTCTGTACCAAGGGCACGAACTTCGTCTTTATAAAGAGTGTTGAGTGGTTCAATCAGTTCAAATTGCATGTCTTCTGGAAGACCACCCACGTTGTGGTGTGACTTGATAGTTTGGGCTGTATCTGTACCAGACTCAATCACGTCTGTATAAAGCGTACCTTGAGCAAGAAATTTCACATCTTTGAGCTTGCTTGCTTCGTCATCGAATACATACACAAACTCATTACCAATGATTTTACGTTTTTGTTCAGGGTCAGAAACGCCAGCAAGTTTGTCAAGGAAACGTTTAGCAGCGTCTGCTTTGACGATATTCAAACCAAACTTACCACCAAGCATGTCCATAACTTGATCTGCTTCACCTTTACGAAGAAGACCGTGGTCTACGAAGATACAGATCAATTGATCGCCAATAGCCTTTTGGAGAAGAACCCCAACGACAGATGAGTCAACTCCACCTGATAGACCAAGAAGGACACGTTTATCACCGACTGTTTCACGGATTTTTTGGATCTGCATATCGATGAAGTTATCCATTGACCAGTCGCCTTTAGCCTTACAGATCTTAAGGGCAAAGTTACGAAGGATATCATTTCCGTATACAGAATGACGAACTTCTGGGTGGAATTGGATACCGTAAATGTGTTTATCTGGGTTTTCGATGGCTGCGTATGGGCAGTCAGCTGATGTACCTGTACGAACAAAGTCAGCAGGAATCTCAGTAACCGCATCACCATGGCTCATCAAAACAGTCTGCTCGTCTGGTGTTGATTCAAAAAGAGCTGATGGTGTGTGAGTAAGAGTTGATTGACCGTATTCACGATTCCCAGCGTCACCTGCAGGAACAACTTTTCCTCCAAGTTTATGGGTCAATAACTGCATACCATAACAGATTCCCAAAATAGGAATTCCGAGTTCGAAGATTTCTGGGTCAATATCAAATGAACCATCTTCGTATACAGAGTTTGGACCACCTGAAAGGATAATTCCTACAGGATTGATTTCACGAACTTCAGCAGCTGAAATTTTATGGCTTTTTAGTTCTGAAAAAACACCAATCTCACGGATACGGCGTGAAATCAGCTGGTTGTATTGGCTACCATAGTCCAATACGATGATTTTTTCTACATCTTGCAAATCAGTTGAAATGTTGCTCATCTTTTTCCTTTCTCAAAAGAAATATCTTTTTTCAATATTCTATCACAAATAAGGGCGAATTACCAACTAAACAAGGAGAAGTTTGACTTTTTCTAGTTTATTAGGGTACAATAGAGAAAAGATAGAAATGAAGTGAAAAATATGCTACCTGCTTATATGAAAATCCATGATCAGATTAAAAAGGATATTGACGAGCATCGTTGGGCTATTGGGGAGAGGCTTCCTAGTGAACGAGATTTAGCAGAGCAGTTTGAGGTCAGTCGTATGACCCTTCGCCAAGCTGTATCTCTATTAGTCGAAGAAGGCGTTTTAGAGCGTCGTGTAGGAAGCGGCACCTTTGTTTCCAGTACTCGAGTACAAGAAAAGATGCGAGGGACAACCAGTTTTACTGAAATTGTTAAGGCCCAAGGTAAAGTTCCCTCTAGCCAACTCATTTCCTACAGAAAAACCATTCCCAATGAGCAAGAAGTTGCTAAGTTAGGAATTTCTCCAACCGAAAACATTATCCGAATGGAACGTGTTCGCTATGCCGACAATGTTCCTCTGGTTTATGAAGTTGCTTCTATTCCTGAAAAATTCATTAGGAACTTTAAAAAAGAAGAAATCACCAGTCATTTCTTCCAAACCCTACAAAAACACGGCTACCGTATCGGTAAATCACAGCAGACCATCTATGCTCGCCTCGCTAAAGAAAAGATTGCCCACTATTTAGAAGTTGAAAAAGGACATGCTATTCTTGGTCTGACTCAGGTTTCTTACCTAGAAGATGGTACTGCTTTTGAATACGTAAAAAGTCAATATGTAGGCGAACGTTTTGAATTTTATCTTGAAAATAATTAATACTCTTCGAAAATCAAATTCAAACCGCGTCAACGTCACCTTGGATTATATATGTGACTGACTTTGTCAGTCTTAT
>NZ_VMMU01000019.1:0-102324 GCF_013277385.1 Streptococcus sp. 544 | reverse complement strand
AAGTCAAGGTGAAAAAGACGCAGCTAAGGAAGACGCGAAAGCGAAAGCCAAAGCGCAGACAGATGCCATCGATAAACAGCCAGCCAATGCGAATACACCAGATGAAGCAGAGGCAGCTCAAAATGCGGTTAATGCTGCTCTAGCGAGAGCAATTGATGAAATCAATCGTATCAATCCTATTCCATCTCCTCGTCACCTCCTAACGTCTAGTGCTAAAGATGGAAATTCTGACAATGTGAACACTACAGAACCGACAAGTCCATCAGATAGTGGACAAGCAAATTCTGTAGCAGATGCCCCAGATTCTGACAGTGGCTCAACAACCACAGCTCGTTCGTCTGTAGCTCCAGTGACAACTACGGAACCTAGTGTAAATAATGTGAACAGAGAAAATGGTACTGTTTGTTCAGCAACTCAGGGTCAAGGAACTTTAGATAAGTCAGAACTAAGTAAGCAGACTCAAACCTTAGAAAATCTTTTGAGAACATTGACAGGTGTATCAAGTCCTATTACAGATTCAGCACGTCTGGTTCTGGCAGAAGCTCAGAAAGCTCTTGCAGATGACAGTTTGACAGAGCAAGGTTTACGCCATATCTTGCAAACAGTCAAAGATGCCATTGCTTCCCTAGAGTCCATTAAGGAAAGCCAGTCAGCAACGAAGGCTGGGGAACAAAAAGTTTCTGAGTCAGCACCAGAAGCAGATAAGCCTGCAGCCCAAACTCAAGTCCCAGTAGGGATTATTGCAGCAAGTATCCTAGTGCTTTTAGGTCTCCTCTTCTTCCTCCTAGCTCGTCGCAACAAAGAATCAGAACTCGAGAAATTAGCCAAGGAATTAAGTAAACTTCTTAAAGACTCAAACCTTGAAACAGTAGATAAGGATGTCCTTGAAAACTCTCAAGAAGAACTTCAAAAAGCAGTTTCCTTCTTGGCAGATGAAAAAGGCTCTGAGCATACTGAAGCAGAGTTGATTGATAATCTTAAAGAGGTTATTGCTAAGTTGAAAGCAAACGCCTAATAACATATTAAAAATCTCCAGATTAGGAACTATCCGTGAGTTCTCTAGTCTGGAGATTTTTCAATATACTTCGTTATTGGACGGTTACAAATTTAGTTTGAGAGACTAGCACAGGGTAACAGAGTGACGCTATCACTAGCCTAATAGAGATAAAATAAACAATTGATTTAGGACATTTGTTTGATAGTGGTGATAAAGTTTTAAATCTGCTACATAATTTGTAGAGTTTTTTCTATAATTAGGAGTTTAACCTAATCTGTAAATAGGAGTATACTAATAATGTAATCGTTATCAAAAGTCTAAAAAGGAATTTTTAGATGGATATTAAAATAAAAAGGGAGGAAATTATGAATAAGTTTTCAAAAACCTTGAGAGACAACTGGATCTTTCTCTTGATGGTTTTGCCAGGGGCACTCTGGTTGATTCTATTCTTTTACATTCCAGTATTTGGAAACGTGGTTGCCTTCAAAGACTACCACATGACCAGTAATGGTTTCATAGATAGTATCATAAATAGTAAATGGGTCGGACTCGATAATTTCAGATTCTTATTTAGTTCAAGAGACGCCTTTATTATCACACGAAATACGGTCCTCTACAATCTTGGTTTTATCTTTCTAGGTTTAGTTGTATCTGTAGGGATTGCCATTATCCTCAGTGAACTCCGTTCTAAGAGAATGGTGAAGATTTTCCAAACTTCTATGTTGTTCCCTTACTTCTTGTCTTGGGTTATCATCAGTTTCTTTACAGATGCCTTCCTAAATATTGATAAAGGGGTGTTCAATCATTTATTGGAAAGTCTTGGTCTAAAAGAAGTCAACTTCTACGCTGATTTGGGAATTTGGCCTTATCTCCTACTTTTCCTAGGTATTTGGAAAGGTTTTGGATATAGCAGTGTCATGTACTATGCGACGATTATGGGAATTGATCCAACCTACTATGAAGCAGCGACAGTGGACGGAGCCAGCAAATGGCAGCGCATTCGCAATGTAACCATTCCGCAGTTGACACCATTGGTAACTGTATTGACCATCCTTGCAGTCGGAAATATCTTCCGTGCAGACTTCGGTCTTTTCTACCAAATCCCTCACAATGCTGGTCAGCTTTATAACGTAACCAACGTCTTGGACGTATATGTATATAATGGATTGACCCAGACAGCAGATATCGGGATGGCTTCAGCAGCAGGTCTCTACCAATCAGTAGTCGGCTTGATTCTGGTGGTTCTATCAAACTTACTGGCAAGACGAGTTGATCCAAACTCAGCCTTGTTCTAAAAGGAGGAGAATATGGCAGAAAAGAAAATTAAAAAAGAAAAAATTGATAATGTCGGCATTCACTCCTTCAGTAAGAAAGCAGATATCTTCTTCAGTACCATTTCGGGTTTGATTGCCCTCTCTTGTATCCTACCCTTCGTATTCGTTATCATTATTTCAGTGACGGACGAGAAAAGCCTCCTCCAATACGGCTACAGCTTCTTCCCATCCCAATTTGGATTAGACGGTTTTGAGTTTTTGGCACAGTTTAAGGATAAAATCTTACAGGCCCTCTTCATTTCTGTCTTTGTAACCGTAGTTGGGACATTTACAAATGTCTTTATCACAACAACCTATGCCTACGCTATTTCACGGACAACCTTTAAGTATCGTAGATTCTTTACCATCTTCGTTCTGCTCAGTATGTTGTTCAACGCTGGTTTGGTACCAGGTTATATCATGGTGACTCGTGTGCTTCAGCTTGGGGATACTGTTTGGGCCTTGATTGTGCCAATGCTTCTCTCACCCTTTAACATCATCTTGATGCGTTCCTTCTTCAAGAAGACCATTCCAGAAGCCATTCTCGAATCGGCTCGTATCGATGGTGCCAGTGAGGCTCGGATTTTCTTCCAAATCTGTTTGCCATTGTCACTACCAGGTATCGCAACCATCACGCTTTTGACAGCTCTTGGTTTCTGGAATGACTGGTTCAACGCCCTTCTTTACATCAAGAGTGACAACTTGTATCCATTACAATATTTGCTGATGCAAATCCAACAAAATATGGACTACATCGCCAAAGCGGTCGGCTTGACTGGTCAACTGGGAGTTGCTCTACCGAAAGAAACAGGTCGTATGGCCATGGTTGTGGTTGCAACCCTTCCAATCGCGATTTTGTATCCATTCTTCCAACGCTACTTTGTAAAAGGTTTGACTATCGGTGGTGTGAAAGAATAGTGCTTATTGAGAAAAAACATTTCTCGTTTCCAAACTTCCCTTGAGTGAAGTTAAGATCATTACATTGTTTATAAGTTTAAAAATAAAAAAAGGAGTTTTTATCATGAAAAACTGGAAAAAATATGCTTTTGCATCTGCTAGTGTAGTCGCTTTGGCTGCAGGTCTTGCTGCTTGTGGAAATTTGACAGGTAACAGCAAAAAAGCTGCTGATTCAGGTGACAAACCTGTTATCAAAATGTACCAAATCGGTGACAAACCAGACAACTTGGATGAATTGTTAGCAAATGCCAACAAAATCATCGAAGAAAAAGTTGGTGCCAAATTGGATATCCAATACCTTGGCTGGGGTGACTATGGTAAGAAAATGTCAGTTATCACATCATCTGGTGAAAACTATGACATCGCCTTTGCAGATAACTATATTGTAAATGCTCAAAAAGGTGCTTATGCTGACTTGACAGAATTGTACAAAAAAGAAGGTAAAGACCTTTACAAGGCACTTGACCCAGCCTACATCAAGGGTAATACTGTAAATGGTAAAATTTACGCTGTTCCAGTTGCGGCCAACGTTGCATCATCTCAAAACTTTGCCTTCAACGGAACTCTCCTTGCCAAATATGGTATCGATATTTCAGGTGTTACTTCTTACGAAACTCTTGAGCCAGTCTTGAAACAAATCAAAGAAAAAGCTCCAGACGTAGTACCATTTGCAGCTACTAAGAACTTCATCCCTTCTGAGAACTTTGACTATCCAGTAGCAAACGGGCTTCCATTCGTTATTGACCTTGAAGGTGATACTACTAAAGTTGTAAACCGTTACGAAGTGCCTCGTTTCAAAGAACACTTAAAGACTCTTCACAAATTCTATGAAGCTGGCTACATTCCAAAAGACGTCGCAACAAGTGACACTACATTTGACCTTCAACAAGATACTTGGTTCGTTCGTGAAGAGACAGTAGGACCAGCTGACTACGGTAACAGCTTGCTCTCACGCGTTGCTAACAAAGACATCCAAATCAAACCAATCACAAACTTTATTAAGAAAAACCAAACAACACAAGTTGCTAACTTTGTCATCTCAAACAACTCTAAGAACAAAGAAAAATCAATGGAAATCTTGAACCTCTTGAATACGAACCCAGAACTTTTGAACGGCCTTGTTTACGGTCCAGAAGGCAAGAACTGGGAAAAACTTGCAGGTAAAGAAAACCGTGTTAAAGTCCTTGATGGCTACAAAGGAAACACTCACATGGGTGGATGGAACACTGGTAATAACTGGATTCTTTACATCAATGAAAACGTTACAGACCAACAAATTGAAGATTCTAAGAAACAATTGGCTGAAGCTAAAGAATCTCCAGCACTTGGATTCATCTTTAACACTGACAATGTGAAATCTGAAATCTCAGCAATCTCTAACACAATGCAACAATTCGATACAGCTATCAACACTGGTACTGTAGACCCAGATAAAGCGATTCCAGAATTGATGGAAAAATTGAAATCTGAAGGTGCCTACGAAAAAGTATTGAACGAAATGCAAAAACAATACGACGAATTCTTGAAAAATAAAAAATCATAAGATCAATTGATTTCGTGTATTCATTCCTAACTCCTAAACTAAAAATCACTGTTTTCCTCAGGCTTATCTGGGGGAGGCAGTGATTTTTTGAAAGTTTTTGAAGCCATGTATGCTGAGGAAATGTATAAAGACTACCAAACCTAATTTATTTCAGGTTGTTATAAATATCATCTAAATATGAGTGAATTTCTTGTCGTATAGATTGTAAAGAATGATTTCTAGCTGTATCAATGACACCGAATATTCTGTAATGACTACGGAAAAGTTTATCATAATCAATGTAACTTCCTATGATGATAATGTTGGCAAATTCAGAACGGAGTCGTATATCTTCTATATAAGAATACATTGTATCTGAAGATAAAAACATTGATTTTATGATAAAATAGGTAGTAGTGTTATAGGAATAGATGATACGCCTAGAAACTATAATTCTCGTTTTTGTTGATAAGTTTTCTTTAATATAAGAATTGATGTCACTTGTGATGATATATCCTAATAATGAAAAATGTAGAATTTGAATTGTATCCATATTTCTCCTCTGGCTCTATCATATCAAAAACATCCGATAGAAGATGTCGAAATCTTAGATTGTATAACTGTTAGCATGAAATGTTGAAAAATAACCATTTATGATAACTCAGATACCTTTTAAGATTTTTTCCATCATAGGATACTAGTTTTGATATGATATAGGAGAGTAAGGAGGAAAAATATGCAAGAATATATTTTAAGCCAAGGCAGAGCAGTTGTTAAAGTGCCTCATTCTAAGGTTTACTATGTGACAACACATCCTACGAAGGCACATGCTGTTATTTTTATTACAGCTGATGGAGTATTTGAGAAGTATATGAGCCTAGCTAGAGTTGAGGAAATGAGTCTGGGGAAATTGTTCAGGTGTCATAGAAAGTTTCTTGTTAACTTATCCAAAGTAATAGGATTGAAGTATGAAACGAAGACCATTTTATTTATGGATGAAAGAGTATCGGATATTATCTGCTCTAGAA
The DNA here is from genome assembly GCF_013277385.1 of Streptococcus sp. 544. Classification (NCBI taxonomy): domain Bacteria; kingdom Bacillati; phylum Bacillota; class Bacilli; order Lactobacillales; family Streptococcaceae; genus Streptococcus; species Streptococcus sp. 544. Next base: position 96,507 of record NZ_VMMU01000019.1, on the reverse strand, counting down.
GATATTTTAAAACTGTAAAAGAAAGATGGTTAAATACTAAAGGAGACGAGAAATGAATATCTTTATATTAGAGGATGATTTTATACAGCAGACTAGGATGGAAAATCTGGTGTATGATATTTTAGAGAAGAATTGTTGGGAAGTAAAGCACTGTGGTGTTTATGGTAAACCGAATCAATTGTTAGAAGATATGATGGAACGTGGAGGTCATCAACTTTTCTTTTTGGATATTGAAATTAAAAACGATGTTAGAAAAGGGTTAGATATTGCTTTGGAAATCAGAGATAGAGATCCAAATGCAGTCATTGTTTTTGTAACAACTCATTCAGAATTTATGCCTGTTAGTTTTCAATATCAAGTATCAGCTTTAGATTTTATTGATAAGGAATTGCCTGAAAGCTCTTTTAGGGAATGTGTGGAAAAGGCAATCGCTTATGTTCACAAGAATAAACATCAACTAATGACTGAAGATTCTTTTGTGTTTACAAATTCTAAAGCACTCGTTCAGGTTCCATTTTCGGATTTGCTTTATATAGAAACGTCAATGATTCCTCATAAGCTAGTTCTTTATTCTATGAGAGAAAGAATAGAATTTTACGGTAAAATTTCTGATATATTGAAGCAAGAACCCAGATTGGTTCAGTGTCATCGTTCTTTTATTGTGAATCCTTATAATATCTCTTCAATAGATAAGGAAGAAAAACTAGTCTATTTGAAGAACGGGTCAAGTTGCCTAGTATCTAGGTTAAAAATGAGGGCATTGCTGAATATAGTTAAAGATTTACATGATAGTAAGGAGTAGTAAATGTCATTTGTGTTAGTATCTTTGAATTTTTACATATTTTTATTTCTTCATGCAAAAATTTATGGCTATCAATTGACTATAAAGAGATCTTTAGAGTTATTGTTTTTCTATTTTTTATTAGAGTTTTTACTTTTAACCTTGATTAAGATGTTCTATATCCCTGTTGTTATTACAGTACTAGATTATCCCATCTTTTTTATTATCTATACATTGTTGTTGGATAAAAAGAAATACAGTCTGATATCGACACTTTTTTATGCTCTGTTTCCTATCACATTTTGGTCGATCATCTATGATTTTTTTGTTGATTTTATTATTCCTAATTTTGCTAGTTTAACAGACATATATGTTTATTACGATGCCACCATTTTCTCGATTTTAGCAAGTCTCCTATCTTTGCTTATAATAAAAGTTTTTCAGTATGATTTTAGCTATTTAAGAAGTAAAGTGTTGGATAAACATCTGGATCAAATAATGAGGATTGCTAATGCTGCAATGTTGGGTTATTTTATCCTTATTCCTTTTATTGGTTACATTAAAAACAGCCTGAATTTATCTGTAAATCATTATCAAGGAGCTATAACTGCAATCTATTTCTTTTTATTTATCTATTTTGTCAATATACTGGACAGAAATGTACGTGAGGAATTGCAAAAAGATTTAGTACTTCAAAAAGAGATTCAACTTCAAAATCTTAAGAGCTATAGTAAACAAGTAGAAGGACTTTATCAAGAGGTTAGAAGCTTTAGGCATGATTATGCAAATATCTTAACAAGTTTAAAGATAGGGATAGACCGAAAAGATATTGATTTAGTTGCTCAAATTTATGACAGTGTCTTGAAAGACTCAGGGAAAAATTTAAAAGATACAAAATTTGATGTAGTGAGATTGAGAAATATAGAGGATTTATCCTTGAAGAGTTTATTAATCTCAAAATTATCCGAGGCTCAGAGTTTACTAGTGCCAGTTTCTTTGGAAATAGAAAAACCAATCGTTATCAAAAAGATTGAGGAAATTGATTTTTTAACAGTTGTTTCTATATTGTTAGATAACGCGATAGAGGCCGCTGCAAGCGCCACTGTCGAGGAACCTCTAAGTGTTTGTTTTTTTGAAGATATTAGAAGTAATAAGCAAGTTTTAATTATCCAAAATCCGACCCTAGATAGAGAGATTGATGTTACAAAAATATTTGAGAGAGGAATGTCGTCTAAAGGGCAGAATAGAGGAGTTGGTTTGTCTAATGTTAATAGTATTTTGACAAAATACCCAAATATCATTCTAAAAACTACAAGTTCTAATTTTAGATTTAAACAAGTCTTAGAGATAGAAGTATAGGTGGGGATGGGTGACTTGTATCTTCTATAATCTTTTCATGATAAAACGCATAGTATCAGTCATTTTGAAATCTGATATTATGCGTTTTTATAATTCTATAGATTTTTTATGGTTTGAAAGTAGTCCGTAATTTTAATGGTGTTGTTATGGTTTCATATAGCTCTTCCCATAATCCTCCACCTGTAATCTGGTTGAGTTCGGTAGTTGTTAGTTTTTGAAATGAAGTTAGGTTTTGTTTCTTATCCATGTTATGATTCTCCTTTTTGATAAGATAATAAATAGTTATAGAGTGTTATCTGAAAATTAATCAGAATGGGTTAAAATTTTATCTTTGAAATAATCAAAATATGTTTTCTTTGCAGTTACACTAGTGACGCGACCTTGTAAGCCATATTGGATGAGTTTACTATCCTCATTAGATAGTTTTGCAAGAGCGGTTAATTTAAAGAGATTACCTTGCTCTGTTCTGGTAGGAGTTTGATCAATTGTCTGAAGTTGGCCGATGATGGTAATGCCGTGATTTCCAATCTTCTCCAGTTTTAATCTTACAGTTTGTCCTTTATCTAGTAGAGGTAGATAGTCAGAAGATACGTAGTAAGTGATTAGTATTTCTCTTGTATCTGTGATGACAGGGAATATTTGAGCAATTTCTGTACCAGTTGGAATTCTATTTTTACCTTCAAATTCACTGTTTAAGTGAATGATACCTTTACTTGGGGCGGTTAAGGTATTGTTTTCTAAGCGCTGCGTTGCTTGATCTAGTTGTACTTTTAATTCTGTTAATTGATTCTCCACGGTTAGTTGTTGCTGTGAGGCTGTTTGTAAAAATTGAGTACGGAGTACTTCAATTTTGGTTGCTAAACTATTGTCATAAGTTGCTACACTTCCGATACCAGCTTGCTGAATTTTGAGGTTTGCGATAGATGATTCAAGACCTGCAATACTTTGATTAATTTGAGATAAAAATGGCTCCTCTGCAGTTCCTTGTGTTTGTCCTTGTGAGGCTACAAGATAACGATTCAAAATTGACTGGTGCGGATTGCCAGTTGGTAAGCGAGCCCTTTTATTTATGATAGTATCTCTCAATTCTCGATATTCTCCAATTTGTTGTTGAACTTTTGTAATTTCTTGTTCGATGGCTGATGAACTGCTATTGGAAAGATTAGCTTGATTTGAAACTTCGGTGTTAGTCTTTGTGATGCCTAGTTCAATATCATGGGATTGTTTAGTAAAATTCATAAAGGTATTATGGTAGCCAAACTCATCCTCGCCAGAAAAAAGATCAGTCGCTTTTTCTAAGCTTTGTCTCAAAATTCCAAGTTCTTCTTTTTGCTTCTCAAGTCTCTGTAATTGTGTTTCTAAGGCAGTTTTCTGACTTTCTTCCATTGTTTCAGAGTATTTGATGAGTAAGTCACCTTTTTCCACTACTTGATTTGCCACTAAATGATTAGCAAGGATAGGATTATCACTGGTTGACTGAATAGATGCAATGACACTTGTAGGGGCGATTTCTCCTTGGGAAGTAACAGTAATTTCTTTTGTGGCAACAAGGGAGAAAATCAAGATGAAAGTAAACAGTAATGAAAGAGGTATGATTAACACTGTCGCATAGTTATGGTAACGTCTCTGATAAAACTCGACGCTTCTAAAAAGATTAGGATTCATGACATTCTCCTTATTTATTGAATAGATGATGGTAGAAGCCTTGCGCCTGCATTAACTCTTGGTGACTACCAACTTCAATGATTTTCCCCTGGTCGAGAACAATGACACGGTTAGTTCGTTCGGCTATACTGAGACGATGGGCTACAAAGAGAATGGTTTTATCAGTTAGGGACATAAGATTATCTATAACTTTTTTCTCAGTCAAGACATCAAGACCGCTAGTAGCTTCATCTAGTATTAGAACAGGAGCTTTAGTTAAAAGAGCACGAACGAGAGCGATTCGTTGCTTTTGTCCTCCTGATAGACCAGCTCCATCAGAGAGCTGAGTTTGATAGCCCATAGGCATTCTTTCAATGTCTTGACGGATTTCAGCTAATTCACAAGCTCTTAGAATATCTTCTTGGCTAATCATATGATTACCGCCCAAGGTTAAATTTTCCAAGATAGAGCCATTAAAGATATAGGCTTGTTGAGGTAGGTAATTAATATGATGGCGCAAAACTTTTTTATCAATGTTTTTAATATCCTGATGATTGATGGAAATATGTCCTTTGTAGGGTTCAAAGAAATTGACAATCATTTTGGCTAAAGTTGTTTTACCAGAACCACTAACTCCAACTAGGCTAACCTTATCTCCTTGTTTAATCGTGAGATTAATATCTGTTAAGGTATCTCGTCCAAAACCATACTTATAAGAAAGGTCATCAAATTCAATATCGCCCATCAAAAAATGTGAATGAACAGGATTTTCTTGAACTTGAAATTCAGATTCGACTAGATAGACTTCGTTCAAACGGTTATTAGCAACCTTCGCAGATTGGAGTTTGGTTTGGAGGTTGATAATATTTTCCATAGGAGTTGTAAAGTAAGAAAGAAGTGTGTTAAAGGTAATCAGCTGACCGATAGAAATTTTACTCGACATGACTAATTGAGCGCCAAACCATAGGATAAGGATATTCAGAACTAATTTTGTTCCCTGCTTTAAACTCGTTTGTAAAATAGAATATTTACTGAGTTTAAAGGATTTTTCCAAATACTCTACAAATTCGCTGTCTATATTTTGATAGCGATTTTCTTCACTCGTGAGCGACTTTATAGTTTCAATCCCGTTGATATCTTCGATAATGGCAGAGCTAACCATAGAATTACTTTGCATGACATCATGGTTCATTTTTTCGAAAGGCTTCATAAAAGAAAAGATGATGAACATGTATATAGGAATGGAAATAAGAGAAAGAAGGAAGAGATTAGGGTTTTGTGCCAGTAAGACGCCCCCTACAAGAATCAGAATAGAAACATCCAGAAAAAGAGAAAGAATGGTAGAAGCCAAGGCATCTATAATAGAGTTAGCATCTGTGAACCGTGAAATGATTTCTCCTGTACGACGTGTCGCAAAGAAAGACATAGGAAGTTCAAAAATATGGCGAATATAGGATAAAATCACATCAATGCTTAATCTCTGACTCAGAACAGTTAGGAGATAATCTCTGGAGAAGCCCATGACTTGTTGGAGGATATAGGTGATAACCAGACCAACTGAGATGATTCCTAAAGTTGATTTCATCTGATTTGGGATGTATTCATCCAAGATTCCTTGAAGATAATAAGAACCACCGATATTGATAATCGTGACCAATAAGCTTGAGAGAACAATGTAAGCAATGAGAGATTTTTGTTTGAAAATCAAAGGAAGGAAGCTTAGTAGACCATTCTTTTTATCTTTATGGGGTTGATAGCTGGGTTTGGGAGCTAGAAAAATAGCTACTCCAGTCCATTCAGAGAAAAAGCGTTCTTTTGACATTTTAGTGATTTTTACAGAAGGGTCAGGATCACCAATAATCAGATAGTCTTTCTTTGTTTGATAGACAACATAGTAATGTTGGAGTTTTCCTTCTTTGTTAACGTGAACGATAAATGGATAGGGGACATCACTCATGTCAAAGAGCGTTTTATCTGCTTGAACAGGTCTTGTTTCAAAGCCCATTTCATCAGCGGCTTTTACAATGCCAAGAGCAGTCGTTCCTTCTTTATTGGTCTCTGCAAGTTCTCTCAAGTGAGCTAGAGAAAAATCTGAACCATAGAATTTAGCAATCGAGGCTAAGGCAGCAACACCACAGTCTCTAGCATCTATTTGAGGAACAAATGTACGTTTATAAGAAGTCATTGGCAATCCCTTTCATATAGTAGATAGATATATTATGCCAAACTTTACTAAAAAACTTCCTGCTAAATCGTAAACGGTATTTATATTGTCATGAACAGTAATTTTTATTAAGTAAGATGAACCATTGATTTTTATAGTTGACGATAGTATATATTAGTTTTGGTCTTTGATAAAATTTATGAAAAACATTTCGTGATGAAAAAAAGACATTTTATGATTTTAAAGAAATGATATCAGTTGATTATGATATATTGATGTTGTCAAGGTTGCAACAAAACAAAAATTAAAAATAAAAAGGAGGTATTCATCATGAATACAAAAACAATGTCACAATTTTCTGTTATGGATAATGAAATGCTTGCTTGTGTTGAAGGTGGAGATAAAGTAGGGGCTGGAGAAGTTGTTCAAGCATTAGGAATTTGTACAATAGGAGGTGCAGCTCTGGGGAGTGTTATCCCAGTTGTGGGAACTCTTGCCGGCGGGGTTTTAGGAGCACAGTTTTGTACAGCGGCTTGGGGAGCTTTTAGAGCAAGTTAAACTTTTAGCGATATAGTAGATTGGAAATAGTAGTAAAAGGAGGTGATTTATATGAAATACAGATTATTTTTTGTTATTTTATTGAGTAGTATGTTGGATATTCTTTTAGGTACATTTTTGAAAATCTCGAATGTATCGATTGGGTGGATTGTTCTCTACAGTGGCTTATTTGAAGCAGGAGTTTTCCTTCTTGCTAATAAAGGTTTGGCGGTAAAAATCAAGGAAGCAGACATTCAAAAACGCTTTAAATTTATTTTTGGAAAAACGTTATGGTTTCAAATTCTTTTGCTCATCTTTTTGGCGGTAAAACTTTATCTTGGTTTGGATGAGAGACTGATTTTACTTTATGGAAATATTTTCATTGTCTTTAATGCCTTAGTTTATCTTTTGTCTACTAGCCAAATTAATTTAACAAAGAAAGCGTGAAAAGAATGGAACAATCAGTAAATAATTTTATCATTTTATCCGATGAAAAATTAACAATGATAACAGCTGGTGATAAACAACTTGCAGACAGATTTTTAAGTGGAGTAGGTGGTGCAGTTGAGGGGCTTTCGCTTTGTGCACAGACAATCCCTTTCCCAACTCCGCAGATTTATTTAATTTGTGCAGCTGGTGGGGCGGCAGCTTCAGTTTTATGGCCACATTAGAGGATTTAGTTAGGATATAGAATTATTAATCTGGGTATCTCTTTGCGCTTATACTCTCTATACTGTATAGGAACGTATCATGTATAAACACTTATTTTTTCCATATTCAAAAATCTTAGACTGGTTGACACCCTATATTCTAGTCTTGGTTTCTGACACCATTGCATTTAATGTTTTTGTGCTAACCTTTGTATCTGTAGTGGTTTTTTCTTTCCTGAATCCCATGCTAGCTTTTATAGCTATATTCTTAGGGGCTGGCTATGTTGTCGGATTTTGGTTATTAAAATGGTTTGTTTTAGAGAGATTGGAGGTAAAGGATGACTTGTAGGAAGGTGTACTTAGTGTTTAAGTGGTTATCTTTATGGTCGTTTTCAATAAAGATTATACCTTGTTTTTGATTTTTAGTATAGTAACGTCAAATGTAGCTCCTTACATTCATTCCTAACTCCTAAAATAAGAATCACTGTTTTCCTCAGGTTGGTCTGGGGAGGGCAGTGGTTTTTTACCTTATTTAGATAATTATCCGAATTAGATGATATAAACAATATTAAAATGATAACAGATGATTAAAATATTAAAATTTCTTATATCTTTATTAATTTTTCTTAAGTAGATTTTTAGAATAAAGTAGCTTATAATAAGAGTACAATGAAAGCGCTTAACATTGTGAAAATTCATCTTGTTCTGATTTAAGAGATCTATAGATACAAATTTTTAAGCAGTCGTATATAGATGTATATCATTTACATAGTTCTATATACTTAAAAATTTATACAATGATCAATTTAAACGAGATAGGTGAAAAAATGATAAAAGTTGTTCTCTATTCTTTTTAGGAACAAGAAATTTTACATGAGGTTATTCAAATGAAAAAAACACCCAATCGATGGTTAATTTTGGCAGCAGCCATTTTAACGAATCTATCTCTAGGTGCTGGTTACGCCTGGTCAGTTTTTCAAAAGGCGCTGCTAGAAACCAATTCTAGTCAAGGATGGGTTCAATCCCAAACTTCTTTGGCCTTTAGTATTTCTTTTGCAATGGTACCTGTTGGTATGATTATTTTCGGTCCTAAGGTTGATTCAGCAGGACCTAAGAAATTTGTATTCCTAGGTGGTATTCTCTTCGGTGCTGGTATGTTTGCTACTGGATTTGCTACTTCTCTTCCAGTCCTTTACCTCACTTACGGGGTTGTCCTAGGACTTGGTATTGGTTCAGCTTATGGAGCATCTACTTCAGTTGCCACTAAGTGGTTCCCAGATAAAAAAGGTTTAGCTGGTGGTTTGACAGCAGCAGGTTTCGGGTTAGGCCCGCTCATTATCGGTCCAGTTGCCAAAGCTTTGATTGCTTCTATGGGTGTTTACTCAACATTCAAAGTATTGGGTATCATTCTTCTAATTGTTATTTGCACTTCTTCATTGGTAATGGAGAAAGCTCCTGCAGCAGCGCCGGCATCTGGAACAGCTCAACCAGAAGGTAAAACTTACAAAGAAATGCTTCGTGATGGAAATTACTGGCTTCTATGGTTGATTTACGTTCTTGGTGCTACTGGTGGAATGATGATTATCGGTACTGCAGCATCAATTTCTGACCAGTATAAACTTGTAGGAGAAGCTACACTCTTTGTTATGCTGGTATCTATCGCTAATACATTTGGTCGTATCTTCTGGGGTACGGTATCTGATAAGATTGGTCGCTATCCTACTGTTATTGCCATGTTTGGAGCGGTTGCTACTGGTTTGTTGCTCACAGCCTTATTCAAAGGTCCTGGAAGCATCTTGGCCATCCTTGGAATTATGATGGTTGCCTTGTCATTTGGAGGCTTCCTAGGTTCATTCCCAGGAATTACTGCTGAAAACTGGGGAGTTACATACGTAGGGACAAACTATGGATGGATGTTTACTGCTTATGGCGTAGCTGCTATTGCTGGTCCTCAGTTAGGAGCACGTCTTGCACAGGCAAACCAAGGAGATTATACAATGGCCTTCTTTATCGTTATCGGCATGGCTATCCTTGGTATTTTACTCCAACTGTTCTATATGGCTAAAGCTAAAAAAGTTTAAAAATGAATCCTTGGAAAATCCAAGGATTTTTTAAAATATGATTGATACTAAGTGTAGTGTACAAGAAATTTTTTTCTAAATTGAAATATAGCAATTTCCAGTCAAATAAATTGCATTCGTTTTCTCAAGCAGGTATACTAGTATGGATAAATAAAAAATTTAGAAAATTTAAGAATAGAAAAGAGAACAAATCTTATGGCAAAAGATATTCGTGTCTTACTTTACTACCTTTATACTCCAATTGAAAATGCAGAGCAATTTGCTGCAGACCACTTGGATTTCTGTAAATCGATCGGCCTTAAAGGCCGTATCCTAGTCGCTGACGAGGGAATTAACGGAACAGTTTCAGGTGATTATGAAACAACTCAAAAATACATGGACTACGTTCACAGCCTCCCAGGTATGGAAGACCTCTGGTTCAAGATTGACGAAGAAAATGAACAAGCCTTCAAGAAGATGTTCGTTCGCTACAAGAAAGAGATTGTCCACCTTGGTTTGGAAGACAACGACTTTGACAATGACATCAACCCACTTGAAACAACAGGTGCTTACTTGTCTCCAAAAGAGTTCAAAGAAGCGCTTCTTGATAAAGATACCGTTGTCCTTGACACACGTAACGATTATGAGTACGACCTAGGACATTTCCGTGGGGCTATCCGCCCAGACATCCGCAACTTCCGTGAGTTGCCACAGTGGGTTCGTGATAACAAGGAAAAATTCATGGACAAGCGTGTCGTGGTTTACTGTACAGGTGGCGTTCGCTGTGAGAAATTCTCAGGCTGGATGGTCCGTGAAGGTTACAAAGATGTCGGCCAATTGCACGGAGGAATCGCAACTTACGGTAAAGACCCAGAAGTTCAAGGTGAGCTTTGGGATGGAAAAATGTATGTCTTTGACGAGCGTATCGCCGTTGATGTCAACCATGTCAACCCAACTATCGTAGGGAAAGACTGGTTTGATGGAACACCATGTGAACGTTATGTCAACTGTGGAAATCCATTCTGTAACCGTCGTATCTTGACATCAGAAGAAAATGAAGACAAGTACCTTCGTGGATGCTCACACGAGTGCCGTGTTCACCCACGTAACCGCTATGTTTCAGAACATGAATTGACACAAGCTGAAGTGATTGAGCGCCTAGCCGCTATCGGTGAAAGCTTGGATCAAGCAGCTACTGTATAAGATCAAACAGTCCTCAGGGGCTGTTTTTCTATGCTTTGTACTCAAAAATCTAAAGTTTGTTTCTGTATCTTTCAGGAAAATAAGGTTTACTGTATGTAAACGATTTCAAAGGAGTCCAGTTATGGCGAAAACATTTTTTATTCCAAATAAACAGAGCATTTTAGGAGAACAGGAGATTTTGACTGCCAAGTCTATCTTGGCCTTGGTAGATGGCTTGGAGTCACATAGCTATGATGCAGTCTATCTCCGTCAGCCTCTTAACCGTCTTGAGTATATCGAGTGTGCGATAGTGGGGCAATCACAATTTCTTTTTAAGGTCAGTTATGCTGATGGTCAAAAGGCTTACCGTGTCGATCTTCCTGACCTACTAACGCAGATAGACTGGGAGATCATCAAGTCATTTTTAGATGCTTTGCTTGCTTATACAGGAACTGAGATTGAGGGACTCGATGATTTTGACTTTGAAGATTATTTTCAAGCAAGTATTCAAGCCTATCTGGCAGACACTGCAGCCCGCTTTACGATTTGCCAAGGAATTTTTAACCCTGTTTTCTTTAGTCATGAGGACTTGGAAAGCTTTTTAGAGGAAGATGGTTTGGCTCAGTTTGAAGCGTGTGTGCGTGCGGTTCAAGAGACAGATGCTTACTTTGCAAGAGTTTCCTTCTATCAGGATGGAGAAGCCCAAGTGCACGGTGTTTACCATCTGGCTCAAGGGGTCAAGACTGTTTTACCGAGAGAACCATTTGTACCTGCTGCCTATATTGAGCAATTGGTGGATAAGGAAGTCCAGTGGGAGATTGACTTGGTTCAAATCACAGGAGACGGCTCTAAACCAGAAGACTATGAAGCCATTGCCCGATTGGACTATGCAAAATTCCTAGAGTCACTACCATCAGCATCTTACCACCAACTAGACGCCAATCAATTAGAAGTACAACCCATCTTAGACAAATATTTTAAAGCATTAGCACAAGAAAAGTAAAGCAGAAGCAGGTCAATCGACTTGCTTTTTTGGCATAGAAAAATCCTGCCATGAAAGACAGGATTGCTACTCAATGAAAATCAAANNACTGACAAAGTCAGGAACATATATCTACGGTAAGGCGAAGCTGACGTGGTTTGAAGAGATTTTCGAAGAGTATGAAGTTTAAAGAAGGGCCAAGATACGAAGATAATCTCCAATCAGTGCGACTTCAGCTACAAAGAAGAGGAGGATAATAACTCCGTTCACAAGGACAGACAAGAATAATTGATAGAAGGAGTCGGCTTCACTTGCTTGACTTGGTCTGGTAATGATATGGAGACTAGCAAGCAGAATGATTCCAATGCTAATCACACATAAAAGGGCTGAAAATCGTAGGCTATCAAAGAAGGCAAAGAAACTAGCAATAGCAGTGAGGAAGATTGGAATTGCCAAGAGTTGACTATATTGTTGGAGAACCTTTTCTAGCGTCCAGTCCTTTTCTTGGTAGATAAATCGTCTCACGACGAAACTACCCAAGAGGAATGAAAAGAAGAAGAGTGTTGTCGCTACTAGGATAGAGATGATCGAAAAGAGATTTAATGAAGCAAATTGTTCAGGGAAGTGATTATGCATAGTTGCTATATGTCCATAGTAAGCATGTTTGATATGGTAGATACTAAAGAAAAAGGAAGATGCAGAAAACAGAATGAGCAAGAGAAAGGCTGTGTAGCTGTGTGTGCTACTTGTTTCAAGCTTGCTTGTAGGAGATTTGAGAGCCTCCACTAGCCAAGACCAAAAATCAAGTACTTGCTCTTTCCATCTATCCGTAGATTTTGGAGCTTGGTCGGGGATATAGGGACTTTCTAAGGATTTACTGAGAAGAAGAGGCTCTTTCAAGATTGTTTTTTGCTGAGGAAGTGCTTCTTGGCTTTCTTCAGCTTTAGTGACTTTTTCTGTTTCCTCAGAAAGATCTTGCTCTTCTTCAGTAGAATTAGATGCCTTCTTTTCTTCTATTTCTGTTCTCGCTTCACCGCCTTCAGGAGTTTCAATTTTCTCTTCTTGCTGGCTTTCCAGTTCGACTTCAGCTTGAGAGACTTCCTCCTCTACTTGAGTATTTTTTTCAATTGGTGTATCGAGATCGGCTATCGTTTCTTCAGCCTTGTCTGCAACCTCTTGAGCTTGCTCTTCAGGCTTGTTCTTGCTTGTTGTTTTTACAAAATCATTACTTTCAAACCATTCTTGTTTCATGGTAGAACCTCCTTTTTAGTTAGATAAATATGCTTCTATAGTAGCAGATGTAAGCGTTTTTGTCAACGTCTGCTTGGTGTGGATATTAGTTCAATATCATCATCAGATCTCGCAATGAGTTGATCCTTGACATCGGTTTTTTCAGTTTTGTAAGGGTTGCTTAATTCCGTACCTCTTGATTCAGGCTCTTCTCTTGTGAATTGGAAGATAGAACCATAGTTGCTTGAGATGTCCCAGTTAATTCGTTGGCTTTCTTTCTGGTCTAGGATGATTCGGAGATAATCTTTGGCAGTCAGTTCAACCTTACCATGGACTTGGATATTTTCAGCGTGGAAGTGATGTTCTGTTGACTCTAGCTGACTATCTGTCAGATTTGTATCAAAGATATTAACGATATTGGGCGTTGTGAGTTTACTGTTTTTGATACGACTTCCTTCAATTCGGAGGATATAGCCGTTTGTATTGAGGGTCGTATTTTCAAGGCTAGCATTTATGATGGTGGTTTGTCCGCGATTGGCTGAGATGTTGATCCCTTTTAGAGTTCTCCCTTTCGGTAGTCCGATGATGACATCATTAAAACGATTAGATGAACTACTTACAATATGGAGAATCCCATCAATTCCAGAAGAGATAAATGGACTTTCAGATAGTTTCTTATCAGTGAGACTCAGAGTTCTATCGTTCTGATTTGTGATAAGATCATGGTGAGCAGAAAGTGATGGATGATAAGAAATGTGGATTTGATCATCGAAAGAGTCTGTGATGGTCAGCGCGTGTTGGTGGAGAGTAATTTCTAGGTTTTCGACTTCCTTGCCAAAGGTTAGCTCTTCCGTACGGCTATCATAGACAGGTTCTTTGGACATGGAAAGTAGGCTCTTGATTCCGTCAGATTGGATGCCTACAAAGAGCAGGATAAAGCCGATAACGGTAGTCACCACACCAAAAATGAGAAATCCTTTTGTCAATTTACGCATGCTGGTCACCTCTCTTTCCTTTTTTAAGAACAAATTGCACCAAGCGAACAATGAGTAGACCGAAGAAACGAGCTACATAGGAAATGCCTAGTAAAACTAGTGAAGAAGCACCGATAGCCAGTAAACCAGAACCGAAAATCAAGATAAAGGCTGGTTTGGCTTGGGCTAAGACAGTGAAACTTTCAACTAAAAATAGGAATCCGCCAATGATACCAAGTATGGAAATCGCAAAGAAAGCCAGAATGACAGTCAAAGCGGCCACAAGGATTGCGAACAGGGTCACGAGGATGGCGATTCCCAGAGGAATGCCGATAGGTGCTGCAAGGAGAGCTAACAAGGCGATATGTAAAATTTGTCGGTTATTTTTTTGAGCGGGTGCCTCATTGATTTTTTTATCGAGAAGATTGGATAGAACTTCGTGGGCTGCTTCTTTGGGAGTTCCCAAACTGGCAATGAGTTCTTCTTCTCCTTCGACTCCAGCATCGTCAAAGAGTTCCCTGAAATAGTCCATGGCTTCAATTTGGTCAGCCTGAGGCAGTTTTTTGAGATAAAGTTCTAGCTGAGTCAGGTATTCAGTTCTTGTCATGGCGGATACTCCCTTCTATGATGCCATTGATGGTGTCTGTATAGAGTGTCCATTCATCTTTTAGGGTCAAGAGCTGCTCTATACCACCATTTGTCAAGGAGTAGTATTTGCGCATGCGACCTTGGAACTCTCTAGAATAGGTTGTCAGAAAGCTATTGCCTTCCAATTTTTTGAGAATGGGATAGAGTGTGGATTCTTTGATATTAGCGATCAGCTTAATGGTCTGGCTAATCTCATAACCATAAGAATCCCCTTTTTCCAGTACGGCCAAGATGAGAAATTCAATCAAGGCAGAGGATGTTGGAAAGTACATGGGAAACCTCCTTTTCTGATGTGTAGGATTTTTATATATAATTTTTCTATACATACATTGTACATCTAAAAGAAAGCCCTGTCAAGAGAAATGTGTAAAATTTTTATATATAAAAAAACTTCTAGGAAAAACTAGAAGTTTAGAGGATTTTATCAGCTCTGTCTACTATAAAGAGTGAGATAGTCATCAGGATATCGACGAGTAAGAGGGCAGCTACAGCTGGTACCCAAGAGTGGAAAAAGTCAAAACTGTAACCAAAGAGGGTTGGCCCAAAGGCTGCTAGGATATAGCCTCCTGTTTGAGATAGACCTGACAATTGGGCTGTCTTTTCAGGAGCGCTTGTCTTGAGTGAAAAATTGACCATGAGATAAGGGAAGAGGGCGCTGGTTGCGGTTCCGATGAGGAGATGGATGGCAAGCCAGTAAAAGAAATTACCGACTGGGAAAAAGAGCATGGAAATGCCGATAACACCAGCTAGTGAAACCAGAGTGAGCATGAGCTGACGGTTGCGAGTAGATAAGCTGGTTGTCAGGCTTGGGATGGTCATTGAAAAAGGAATGCTAATCAGAGAGAAGATAGAGGTCAGCAAGCCAGCTTCGTGACTGGATAGGCCTGCATGGATAGCCATGGTAGGTAGCCAGGTCATAGCGGTGTAAAAGAGCAAGGATTGAAAACCGGCAAAGACAATCACTGCCCAGACCTGTTTATTATGCATGACCTTTGCTTTGCTTTTTTGTTTTGTTTGTGGAGCCAGTCTGTGATTATAGCAGTGATTAGGCAGCCAGACCAAAAAAGTTGCTAGGCAGAGCAGGGTGAGGAGGATGATAAGTCCTTTCCAAGAACTAGCTTGTGTAATAGGCACGGCTAGATAGGAAGCCAGAGCCGTTGCAATCCCCATAGAGGTTACATATAAGGTGGTCAGAAAACCAATCTTCTTTGGTTGATTGGCTTGGATAAGACTAGGAAGCAGCACATTGATGACTGCGATACTTGCCCCAACCATCAAGGTTCCTAGATAGAGCAGGTGCAGATTGATTAGTCGAATGAGAGAACCGATGGTCAAGAAGAAGAGGCTGTAGGTGAAGAGATGCTCCAAGCCGATTTTCTGAGCCAGTCGGGTAGAAAATGGTGAAAAGAGGGTAAACATAAGGAGAGGAAGGCTGGTCAAGACACCAAGCGAACTAACTTCTACTCCCAGCCCTTGCGAAATATCTCCCAATATAATGGGTAAAACAGTAAAAGGAGTCCGCAAGGAAACACCAATTAGTATAATACCTGGAACAAAAAAGAGTGATTGCTTTTTCATAAAATACCTCTTCTAGCTGATTTTAATAACAGCTTATTTTAAGGCTTTTTCCCTATAATGTCAAGTAAGGTTTCTGGCTTTCAAGATAAAAATGGGAAAGTCTTGAAAATTATGATAAAATAGTGGAAGGAAATCTATACATTGGAGAAAAACTGTGTCTGAAAAGCAAAAAATCAGCGTATTGATGTCGGTCTATATCAAGGAAAATCCGACATTTTTAAAGGATGCTATTGAGAGTGTTCAAAATCAGACCCTGAAACCGAGCGAATTGGTTCTGGTTGAGGATGGGCCTTTGACACCTGAGCTCTATCAGGTATTAGACCAGCTTGAAGCTGAGTCTGATATTCCAGTGAAACGCTATCCTCTTGAGCAGAATCAAGGTTTGGGTCTGGCTCTTCGACAGGGTGTTTTGCGGTGTCAGTATGATATTATTGCCCGTATGGATACGGATGATATAGCTGTTCCAGACCGTTTTGAGAAACAGGTTCAGTTAATGGAGAAGGACAATCTTGACCTATTAGGTGGCCATATTGCAGAATTTATTGATAATCCTGATGAGATTGTTTCTTACCGTCGTGTTCCAACCCAACATGCAGATATTGTAGCTTATCAAAGGATGAGAAGTGCCTTTAACCACATGACTGTTATGTTCAAGAAGGACATGGTTCTCAAGGCAGGCAACTATGAGGATGGCCTTTATATGGAGGATGACCTCCTCTGGCTCAATATGATTGCTGCAGGAGCCAAGACTGGAAATCTGGATCAAATCTTGTGTCAGGTTCGTGTCGGAGCAGGGATGTTTGAGCGTCGTGGGGGACTGCGTTACCTCAAGCTCTATCGTCAGGCTCGTCAACGGATGCTGAAGCGAGGACAAATTTCTTACATGGAGTATGCCAAGAGTGTTGCGATTCAGATGGTTGTTGCTCTTTGTCCAGGATTTGTCCGACAGTTTATTTTTATGAAACTGTTACGAAAAAGCAAGTAAAAGATTGTAGCAAATCGTAAACTGGATAAAAAGTGTTATAATAACAATATAAATATCCAGCTCTTTTAAGGAGGAGTAAATTTCTATGAATAAAAAACTCACAGATTATGTGATTGATCTGGTGGAAATTTTAAATAAACAACAAAAACAGGTTTTCTGGGGAATATTTGATATTTTCAGTATGGTGGTTTCCATCATTGTATCTTATATCTTATTCTACGGCTTGATTAATCCAGCACCTGTTGACTACATTATCTATACGAGTTTGGCCTTCCTGTTCTATCAATTGATGATTGGATTTTGGGGCTTGAATGCTAGTATTAGTCGTTACAGCAAGATCACAGATTTTATGAAAATCTTTTTTGGTGTGACTGCGAGCAGCGTCTTGTCATATAGTATCTGCTATGCCTTCTTGCCACTCTTTTCAATCCGTTTCATCATTCTCTTTATCTTGTTGAGTACCTTCTTGATTTTATTGCCACGGATTACTTGGCAGTTAATCTACTCTAGACGCAAAAAAGGAAGTGGCGATGGAGAACACCGTCGAACCTTCTTGATTGGTGCTGGTGATGGTGGGGCCCTCTTTATGGATAGTTACCAACATCCAACCAGTGATTTGGAACTTGTTGGTATTTTGGACAAGGATGCTAAGAAAAAGGGCCAAAAACTTGGTGGAATTCCTGTTTTGGGTTCATATGATGATCTGCCTGAATTAGCCAAACGTCATCAAATAGAGCGTGTTATCGTTGCGATTCCGTCGCTTGACCCGTCAGAATATGAACGTATCTTGCAGATGTGTAACAAACTGGGTGTCAAATGTTACAAGATGCCTAAGGTTGAAACTGTTGTTCAAGGCCTTCACCAAGCAGCTACTGGGTTCCAAAAAATTGATATTACGGACCTTTTGGGACGTCAAGAAATTCGTCTTGATGAATCGCGTCTGGGCGCAGAACTTACAGGTAAGACGATCTTGGTTACAGGTGCTGGTGGCTCAATCGGTTCTGAAATCTGTCGCCAAGTTAGTCGCTTCAATCCTGAACGCATCGTCTTGCTCGGGCATGGGGAAAACTCAATTTACCTTGTGTATCATGAATTGATTCGCAAGTTCCAAGGGATTGATTATGTGCCAGTTATCGCAGATATTCAAGACTACGACCGTCTCTTGCAAGTCTTTAAGCAGTACAAGCCAGCTATTGTTTATCATGCAGCTGCCCACAAGCACGTTCCTATGATGGAGCGCAATCCAAAAGAAGCCTTCAAAAACAATATCCGTGGAACCTACAATGTTGCTAAGGCTGTTGATGAAGCCAAAGTACCTAAGATGGTTATGATTTCGACAGATAAGGCGGTTAATCCACCAAATGTTATGGGAGCAACCAAGCGCGTAGCTGAGTTGATTGTCACTGGCTTTAACCAACGTAGTCAATCAACCTACTGTGCGGTTCGTTTTGGGAATGTACTTGGTAGCCGTGGTAGTGTCATTCCAGTCTTTGAACGCCAGATTGCTGAAGGTGGGCCTGTAACGGTGACAGACTTCCGCATGACCCGTTACTTCATGACCATTCCAGAAGCTAGCCGTCTGGTTATCCATGCTGGTGCTTATGCCAAGGATGGGGAAGTCTTTATCCTTGATATGGGTAAACCAGTCAAGATTTATGACCTGGCCAAGAAAATGGTCCTTCTAAGTGGACACACCGAAAGTGAAATTCCAATCGTTGAAGTTGGAATCCGTCCAGGTGAAAAACTCTACGAAGAACTCTTGGTATCAACAGAACTCGTTGATAACCAAGTTATGGATAAGATTTTCGTTGGTAAGGTCAATGTCATGCCCCTAGAAGTCATCAGTCAAAAGATTGAAGAGTTTCGTACTCTTAGTGGAGATGAGTTGAAGCAAGCTATTATCGCCTTTGCCAATCAAACTACCCACGTTGAATAAAAAAGAAAAACGCATATTATCAGGTCAGTACAGAAGAACCTTGGTAATATGCGTTTTGTTATGTATAGATTTACTTCATTTTATTCTGAAATGGGGTTGTTGCCCAGTCTATGTTATTGAAAATACCCTAAAACTTCTAATGGTTTGTGGGCGATATAATCAGGTTGATAGTCTAGCAAGTCTGCTTGCTCCCCAAATCCCCAAGTGACGGCCAATTTCTGAATGCCTGTTTCTTGAGCTCCCAGCATATCAAACTTGGTATCTCCGATGATGATGGCTTGTTCCGGTGCTAGTTGATGTATCTGTAAGGCCTGGCGAATGACATCTGCCTTATGAGGTGTTTCAGGGCTGGAACCATAAATGCCATCAAAGAAATGATAGATTCCCAAGTTTTTAGTCATGTCTTGAGCGGTTGGAGTATTCTTTGTAGTGGTGATATAAAGAGGATATTTGCTCGATAGCTTCTCAAGCAAGTCTACAATCTGAGGAAATAGTTGAGCTTCATAGATACCTTTTTCCTTGTAGTAAGAACGGTATATCTGCACGGCTTCAGAAATTTGTTCTTTAGGCAGGCAGGTCGCAAAACTACTTTCGAGAGGTGGTCCCATAAAACCACGAATCGTTTTGGCATCAGGGCTAGGTATCCCCAGCTCCTTAAAGGTATGGGTAAAGGCATTGTGAATCCCGATAGAACTGTCAACGAGGGTTCCATCCAGATCGAAAAAGATAGCTGAGATAGAGGTCATGATTTCTCCTATTTGATAAGCTTATTCTCCGAAAATTTCTTTTTGGAGGTGACGACCAGTAGGGGTGGCAGCAAGTCCACCTTCAGCTGTTTCGCGAAAGGCAGTTGGCATGCTTGAACCCACTTGGTACATGGCATCGATCACTTCATCAACAGGGATTTTAGATTCGATACCTGCCAAGGCCATGTCTGCTGCGATAAATGCAAAGCTAGCTCCCATGGCATTGCGTTTGACACAGGGAACTTCGACCAAACCGGCCACAGGGTCACAGATGAGGCCCAGCATGTTTTTAATGACAAAGGCAATAGCTTGACTGGCTTGATAGGGTGTCCCGCCTGCAGCCAGAGTCAAGGCGGCAGCGCTCATAGCAGAGGCAGAGCCGACTTCGGCCTGACAGCCACCCTCAGCACCTGAGATAGAGGCATTGTTTGCGATGACTAGTCCAAAGGCACCGGCAGCAAAGAGGAAATCCAGCTGTTGCTCGTGGCTGAGGTCTAATTTTTCAATAGCAGCAGTGAGAACGGAAGGCAGACAGCCAGCACTTCCAGCGGTCGGAGTGGCACAGACCAAGCCCATTTTAGCATTGTGTTCATTGACTGCGATAGCATTTCGGGCAGCAGAGAGAATTGTGTAATCTGACAGAGTTTTTCCGTTTTTGATGTAGTGATCCAGTTTGGCAGCATCTCCACCTGTCAGGCCACTACGAGATTTATTTTCATTGAGGCCAAGTTGGACAGAGGCTTTCATGACTTCCAGATTGCGTTCCATGAGAAGGAAGACTTCTTCACGTTCGCGACCGGTCAATTCAAACTCTGTTGTAATCATGAGTTCTGCGACATTTCCTTGAAAGTCCAGATCAGCTTGCTCGACCAATTCTTTGATAGAATAAAACATGCTTCCTCCTATTTAAAGAAATTGACATTGTGGAGATGAGGGATTTTTCGAATTTCTTCGATAGCCTCATCACAGTTGCGACTGTCAACTTCGATAATCATAATAGCTTTTTCACCAGCTTTTTCACGAGTGACATTCATCTGGGCGATATTGATACCATAGCGTGAAAGGGCTTCTGTTACGAGGGCAATCATACCTGGAATATCTTGATGAACAATGATGATAGTCGGTGTATTCATATTGAGAGAGACGGCAAAGCCATTGAGTTCGGTTACCTGAATATTTCCTCCACCGATAGAAATACCAGTCACACTGATGGTCTTGTGGGCATTTTTAACGGTAATTTTAGTGGTGTTTGGATGAGGAGCATTGCTGTCTTTCTGAATGGTCCAGACAATCTTGATGCCACGCTTGTGGGCAATCTCCAGACTATTTGGGATTTCAGGATCATCTGTATCCATGCCTAAAATACCTGCAACAAGGGCTAGGTCTGTTCCGTGACCACGATAGGTCTTGGCAAATGAGTTAAAAAGTTGGAATTCGACTTCTGTCGGAGTATCATCAAAAATGGAAGAGACAATCTTCCCAATACGAACAGCACCAGCTGTATGGCTACTAGATGGGCCAATCATAACTGGTCCGATGATATCAAAGACAGATTGAAAACGAAGTGATTTCATCAGTTTCCCCTTATAAAAATTCTTATCTCTATTATATCAAAGAATGAGGGTCTTGGCTTTAATTGCGGATGAAAACCTTTCTAATACCTCAAATAGCATAAAAATAGTATCTTTTATGACAAAAAACACCTTATTTAGGGAAATAAAAAATAATTTTGTAATATTTCTACATAAAAGTGTCAAGAAACAGTAATATTTAAAGGGTATGATAGAAGTATAGAAAGAAGGAGAATTTTCAAATATGAAATCAACAACTAAAAAGATTAAAACAACTCTTGCAGGAGTAGCTGCCTTGTTTGCAGTATTTGCTCCATCATTTGTATCTGCTCAAGAATCATCAACTTACACTGTTAAAGAAGGTGATACACTTTCAGAAATCGCTGAAACTCACAACACAACTGTTGAGAAATTGGCAGAAAACAACCACATTGACAACATTCATTTGATTTATGTTGGTCAAGAGTTGGTTATCGATGGCCCTGTAGCGCCAGCAGCACCAGCTTCAACGACTTATGAAGCTCCAGCTGCTCAAGATGAGGCTGTTTCAGCTCCAGTGGCAGAAACTACAGAGGTAGAGGAAGAAACTCCAGTAGTAAGTGAAACAGTAGCAGAAGAAACAGTTGCTTCAACTGTAAGCGGATCTGAAGCAGAAGCTAAAGAATGGATCGCTCAAAAAGAATCAGGCGGTAGCTACACAGCTACAAACGGACGTTACATCGGACGTTACCAATTGACAGATTCATACTTGAATGGTGACTACTCAGCTGAAAACCAAGAACGTGTAGCAGATGCCTACGTTGCAGGACGTTACGGTTCATGGACAGCCGCTAAAAACTTCTGGCTTAACAATGGCTGGTATTAAGAAAATATAGAAAAGGAAGTCTCAATGGCTTTCTTTTTAGTTTACAAAGATGTTAACTTCACGCTCTAGCTCTGTTAGTAAGTGTTCATCTTCTACTAGTTTAGCTAAGGAGAGTCCATTCTCTATTAACTGAGCATCATTAGCACAAATGCCGATACGAATATAGGCAAACGCAAGTGTATCATACTGTTTGCTTGCTTTTGCCTCCTCTAAGAGAGTGTAGCAAAGCTGTTTGCAAAGCAACTTATCACCATTGTAAAGATAAAGAGTTGAGAGATTCAGAAGTAACATCATACGAAGCTGAAAGATAGAACTATAGTGTTTATAAACCTCTAGTCGTTCGAGAATTTTTTCGGTAATCTGATGAATATACTCTATAGGAAAAGCAAAGAGAATGGTATTAAGGACTTTGAGGTCGCTCTCATACCAAGTATCTTGTTTCTCAATCTTATCCCATAATCTATTTACAATGTTGTCAACCTTACTTGACAATTTTTCTATCCCATTTTCACGGATGTAGATAACGATTTCGAGCATATCTTGTAACTGCTGGATGGGGAAATCATGATGTGTTTTTAGATAATGTTGACATTTTTTGAGTAATTTACTTAAGTCGCTCGTACCACTAATAGAAGCCATTTTTAGAAAAGTCTGCATGATAGTTGATCGTTCACTTGGGTGGTAGAGATGGCAAATATAGTCAAACTCTTCAAAACTCATATTGATTTGCCGGAGAAGAAACTCCATATTTTCATATTTGGGAGTTGCCTTGCCACTTTCAATTTTTGATAAGCTGGTTCTTGAGAGAACCTCCCCACAGACCTCTTCTTGGGTCAATCCTTTTGACTCACGTATTTCTTTATAGACTTTTCCGAAATCATAACGCATGGGCTTTCTCCTTTTCGTGAAAAAAGTTAACAAATAATAAAATCCAATTAAAAATATTGTATCATAGTAACAGGAATAGTAAAAAAGAAAACTAAAATAATGTGTGAAAAAAGTTTTTCGCTTTTTAGTTCTTCTTGCTTTCTTATTTAGCATTGCTACGGTTTTCCCATGGAGATGGCCGATGTGATGAGTTTGTTTTTAATAAAGAAGGAAAGTGAGTCCAATGGGGAATCCTAAATAATATATAATAGGGCGGCTAAAATTATATTTTGAAATTGGTCTTATAGAGATTGAATAGAATAACCGATAGACTGGAGGTAGAAAGATATTTAAAACAATAAAATATACAGTAACGGTTTGTACTGTTTTAGCCTACATTATTTGGTTTTGGATGAGGATAAAATTAACTGATTTAATTGGACTTGTTATTGTAACACTGATGATTGAAAATTTTATTTTTTATTTTTTCAATGATAAAAAGAAAAAATAAGAATTTTTCTTGTTTACTAAAGTTAATAATCTAAATTTACCTCATCTCAATTAGCTAAATTTAATGTAGCTGTTGTTGTAGCAGGAGTAGCATTAAATGCTATCTCTTGTTAGGGGACTTAGTTCGCATATAGTAGGAAAAGTATTTTATAGTAGATTGAATTAGGAAGAGACAACGTAATTAAGATATTTGAGTCTGGGACAAAAGTCTAACCTTAAATATAAAAAGCGAACAAAAACAAGTTATATGGCACTCATAATTCTATTTTGTTCGTTTTTTTGTCTAATCTATCGATTTTAAAAACTTATAATAAAGAATTCGTAAAATCAAAATCTTTTTGTCCCAGACTCGTCTTGTTCTAACCTCAATATACTATAATATAAGTCGTCTCTACCCTATGTTGATTAGATTAAGTCGTGAATCAGGAGGTTAAGTAATGAACTACAATTTAAAATATCTTTTATCAGGAATATTTGTCCTAGTCTTTATAGGTTTCCTAGTCTGGATGCGTTATTTTAATCAGAAGAAGGAAGAAGCGCATTCGGATGTGTCTTTTGAAGCGAGGTTAGATAGTGAGGTCAAGGCCTTATATAAACAACTAGGATTGGGTGAGGAGCCTCATTATTTCTTAGCCTATCGCTACCTACATCCCTGGTTTAATTTGGCGATTTTACCACCAACAGTTGAAATTTTCTTAACTAAAATAGCGCTGGTGATGGTGACTCCAGATGAACTACTGATAAGAAATCTTGGGAATGGGATGACTTTCACAAGTGAGCACCATCGTGATTTGCGACAAGGACTTATCCGCATTCCAAAATCAGAGATGAAAGAATTTGAGATTCGCAACTGGAAAAGAGTTTTTATATTTGGCGATTTTTTGACAATTAAAACAAGCCAACATAGCTATTATTTGCAGGTTAGAGATGATGGACTTCAAAAAGGAAGTCTTTCTACCAAACATTTCTCCGACTTGAAACGACAAGATTTTCTAGGATTATTGACAGATAAAAGAACATTCTGATTGACAATTGCCCTAGTTGTTTATTGTAAACTTTACAAATGAGCTGTAAACACTAGAATCCATTCAGAAAGGCAATTCCTATGAAAAATAAAATTTTAATCATTGTCTATCTTTTAGCCTCGCTAATCATCAGTTTTATAATCTTTTCACTTTTGCATATTGATTTTAAATGGTGGACAACTCTGGCTATAAGTGCAGGATTTATTTACACCTACTTAAAATTTAGTAAAAAATAAAAAGTACCTGCACCTATCTCGCTTTCGTCTCTTCACAGGAGGTATCTCTATGAAAAAAATCAGTCATCTCTGTATGCTCCTGCTCTTGCTGTGTACTACGTTTTTTGTCCTGAATGTAAATGTTACACGAGAAATAGTGCGGATTCAGGAGATGGGCAAGACAACTTATTCATTTGACTTGTACTTGAAAGATGTCACTAAACCGACAGAAACGATTCTCCAGTTTTTTGAAGAGGTTGCAAGTCAAGACAAGGTCTCTATTATCAAAGTAGATAATGGCGATGAGGCCGTCAAGGCTGGTGTTTTTAATAAGGAAACCTTCCCCTATCAGGAGTTCGGTCTGACTTCTCTTGATTTTTCAAAGAATGAGAAGGGAGTCTACAGCAACCAGGACCTTCCCAATAATCTAGGAACCATTCCCACCTTTTTAAAGGTGAAACTCATTCGACTCCAGACCTTCCAATCCTATATTGAGGATAAATCCCATACTGTAAATGGACGTTACATGATTACCTCCAGCAAAGAGATAGATCGTGATACCATTCTACAAAAGTGGAGTGATTTTTTCCAGATAGATAAGACGATTTTGTTAGAACCCACTTACCGAAGTCAGGTTGGAGTGCTAAATCAAGAGTTGTTACTATCTATCATTATCTTTATCTTGGCAATCTTGCTTGTGATTTTAATGACAGTTTATCAGCCGATGATGGAGATGAAACGAGTGGGGGTTCAAAAGTTACTTGGTTTCCAAAGTAGAGCGATTTTAGCTGGTTTTGTAAAGACTAATTTTTATCTTCTCTTGGGTGGAAGTCTTATCATTGACTTGGGACTATTTTTAGTGCTGGACTACAGACCAAAACTTCTGTTCCCAAGTTTACTCTTATCCCAATTTCTGCTTTTACAGTTGTATTTGTTCATCAGTTGGCTGACCTACCTGATGATTCAGAAAATGACAGTCAGCTCCATGTTGAAGGGTTTTTCATCTGTCAAACTTGGTCTCATCTTCAATTATGTGATGAAAATAGGGACAACTATTTTACTGACGGCCTTACTGATTGGGGTGGGCAGAAGTTTAGAACAAGAAAACAAAGAATTGGCTTATCAGCAACAGTGGGTAAGTCAAGGTAATTACCTGACCTTAGAAACCTTCAAACTCAATGATAATCTGTGGCAAGAAGAGCTAGCAGGGTCAGGGAAATCTACAGATTATTTCTATCGATTTTATCAGGATTTGGTAGAAAAAACGCAGGCGGGCTATGTGCAGAGTAGCAGTCTTCCTGTAAAAAATTTTGTCCAATCAGAACAGATTCAGCAATATCAGTTAACAGATACGGTGGATGTTTACTATGCCAATCGCAATTTTCTAAAGAGCAAGGGATTCAAGCTACCAGATACCGGTATTAAAAAAGTTATTTTGATGCCAGCAAGTACGAAAGGTGAAGAAGATAAAAATCAGCTCTTGGGGAAGTTAATTGCCTTTCATTCGATGAAGTATGAAGAGCAGCAAAAACGAACGATAGAGGAGATGGATGTCGAGATTGCCTATTATGAAGGAGATTGGTCATTTTTCCCATATAGTGATAAGCGAAAGGAAAATCTCTCCAATCCAATTATTAGCTTGGTCAATGATTCTGATATGATGTGGGATGAGAAAGCCTCCCTGTCAACAACTGGCTTAAATAATCCGATTAAAATTGAAAATACGGTTCAACATCAAAAAGAGATTACAGAGTTAGTTGAGAAATTGTCAGATGGAAATTATTTAAAATTTTCATCTATTCAAGCCATTCAAGAGGGGATAGTTGATACCTATCGGGATTCTGTTCGTAATTTTAACGTTCTTTTTGCCTTATTTGCTCTTCTCAGTATGATTGTCTCCTACTTTTTACTCGTTACTACTTTCTTGTTGAAGCGCAGGGATATTATCACCAAGAAGTTTATGGGGTGGAAACTGGTCGATCGCTACCGTCCTCTCCTCGTTCTGCTCTTGCTGGGCTATAGTCTGCCTCTTCTAGTCTTGATTTTCTTTGCCCATGCGTTCTTGCCATTTCTGCTGTTTGCAGGCTTTACATGTCTGGATATACTATTTGTGCTAGGCTTGGCTTCTAGGATGGAGAAAAGAAGTCTAGTAGAGTTATTGAAAGGGGGCATCTTATGATTGAGTTGAAAAATATTACCAAAACCATTGGGGGAAAAGTGATTTTGGATCACTTATCTCTCAGGATTGATCAGGGAGATTTGGTTGCCATCGTTGGAAAAAGTGGTAGTGGTAAGTCAACCTTGTTAAATTTATTAGGTTTGATAGATGGTGATTATAGCGGACGGTATGAGATTTTTGGTCAGACAAATCTAGCGGTCAATTCTGCCAAGTCACAAACAATAATCCGTGAACATATCTCTTATCTATTTCAAAATTTTGCCCTGATTGATGATGAAACGGTCGAGTACAATCTCATGCTGGCGCTGAAATATGTGAAATTGTCTAAGAAAGACAAACTCAAAAAGGTGGAAGAGATTTTAGAGAGAGTAGGTTTGTCAGCTACTTTGCACCAAAAGGTCTCCGAGTTGTCTGGTGGCGAACAACAACGAATTGCAGTTGCTAGAGCCATCTTAAAACCCAGCCAGCTGATTTTAGCCGATGAACCAACAGGTTCTCTGGATCCTGAAAATAGAGATTTGGTCTTGAAGTTTCTCTTAGAGATGAATCGAGAAGGGAAAACAGTTATTATTGTGACCCACGATGCTTATGTAGCCCAACAATGTCATCGAATCATTGAATTGGGCGAAGGGAAATGAGTTCATTCAGCTCATTTTGACTGGCTGAATACTCATGTTTCCCAGAGAGAAATAGCATAAATACACCTAGAAATGACATTTTTATGTAGTATTTCTAGGTTTTTTTGTTTCAAATTGAAAATTTTTTCAATTTAGGCTTGACAAAGGATGAGTATAGGAGTATTATTTATACAACAAAAAAGAATAAACATAAAGGAGGCTTTGTTATGAATAAGATGAAGAAGGTGTTGATGACGATGTTTGGTTTAGTGATGCTCCCCCTACTATTTGCTTGTAGTAACAATCAATCGGCTGGAATTGAAGCCATCAAGTCCAAAGGAAAATTGGTTGTAGCCCTTAATCCAGATTTTGCTCCATTTGAATACCAAAAAGTGGTTGATGGGAAAAATCAGATTGTGGGTTCAGATATCGAATTAGCCAAGGCTATCGCAACAGAACTAGGTGTCGAATTGGAACTATCTCCCATGAGTTTTGACAATGTACTGGCTAGTGTTCAATCAGGAAAAGCCGATCTTGCCATATCTGGTGTTTCTAAGACAGATGAACGGAGCAAGGTGTTCGATTTTTCAACTCCCTACTATACTGCAAAAAATAAGCTCATTGTCAAAAAATCTGACTTGGCCACTTATCAGTCTGTAAATGACTTGGCGCAGAAAAAGGTTGGAGCGCAGAAAGGTTCGATTCAAGAAACGATGGCGAAAGATTTGCTACAAAATTCATCCCTCGTATCTCTGCCTAAAAATGGGAATTTAATTACAGATTTAAAATCAGGACAAGTGGATGCCGTTATCTTTGAAGAACCAGTTGCCAAGGGATTTGTGGAAAATAATCCTGATTTAGCAATCGCAGACCTCAATTTTGAAAAAGAGCAAGATGATTCCTACGCGGTCGCCATGAAAAAAGATAGCAAGGAATTAAAAGAGGCAGTCGATAAAACCATTCAAAAGTTGAAGGAGTCTGGAGAATTAGACAAACTCATTGAGGATGCCTTTAAAGCGTCCATTGAAAAATAGAAAGAAGGAAAAGAACATGAGTAAAGAAAAAGTAATTTTGGCCTATTCTGGCGGTTTGGACACATCAGTTGCTATTACCTGGCTGAAGAAAGACTATGATGTTGTTGCAGTTTGTATGGATGTGGGTGAAGGGAAAGACTTAGATTTCATCCATGATAAGGCTCTTAAGGTTGGGGCAGTCGAATCTTATGTCATTGATGTCAAGGACGAATTTGCTACAGATTATGTGCTAGTAGCTCTCCAGTCACATGCCTATTATGAACAAAAGTACCCCTTGGTATCTGCCTTGAGCCGCCCTCTTATTTCTAAAAAATTGGTTGAAATAGCGCATCAGACAGGAGCGACTACAATTGCCCATGGTTGTACAGGTAAGGGGAATGACCAAGTACGTTTTGAAGTATCGATTGCAGCCTTGGATCCCAATTTAAAAGTGATTGCGCCAGTTCGTGAATGGAAATGGTCTCGGGAGGAAGAAATTCATTATGCCAAGGAAAATGGGGTGCCTGTTCCTGCTGACCTTGACAATCCCTACTCTGTCGATCAAAATCTTTGGGGACGTGCCAATGAGTGTGGTATTTTGGAAAATCCATGGAATCAGGCTCCAGAAGAAGCCTTTGGCATCACAACTTCTCCAGAGCAAGCTCCAGATACGCCAGAATACATTGATATTGAGTTTAGTGAAGGTGTCCCTGTTTCCCTTAATGGAGAAGGGTTAAAATTGGCAGATTTGATTCAAAAACTCAATGAAATAGCTGGAAAACATGGGGTTGGACGGATTGACCACGTGGAAAATCGTTTGGTTGGGATTAAATCAAGAGAAATCTATGAGTGTCCAGGTGCAGTGACCCTGCTGACAGCTCATAAGGAAATTGAGGACTTGACGCTTGTGAGAGAAGTGGCTCATTTTAAACCAATCATAGAAAATGAATTATCAAATCTCATTTATAATGCTTTGTGGTTTAGTCCGGCTACACAAGCCTTGATTGCTTATATTAAAGAGACTCAAAAAGTTGTCAATGGGACTGCAAAAGTTAAACTGTATAAGGGAAGTGCTCAGGTCGTGGCTCGGAAATCACCAAATTCACTTTACGATGAAAATTTGGCGACGTATACTAGTGCAGATACCTTTGACCAAGATGCAGCTGTTGGCTTTATTAAGTTGTGGGGACTTCCAACTAAGGTTCATTCTGAGGTTCAAAAAAGCGCCAAATAGGGCGATTGACTAGAGAGGTGGATGTGATATGGCTAAGAATACAAAATTATGGGGTGGTCGCTTTGAAGGTACTGTCGAAGACTGGGTAGAGCGCTTTGGTGCGAGTATATCTTTTGACCAGAAATTAGCTAAATTTGATGTGATTGGTTCCTTAGCCCACGTTCAGATGTTGGGTCAGACGGGCATTTTGAGTTTGAAGGAGTCAAAAAAGATTCAAGCAGGTTTGAAAGAGCTCCTAGAAGAGCTAGAGTCAGGCCAACTTGACTTTGATATTGCAAACGAAGATATTCATATGAATATGGAAGTGTTGCTGACAGAAAAAATCGGTCCCCTTGCAGGGAAGTTACATACAGCTCGTTCTCGAAATGACCAAGTTGCGACAGATATGCACTTGTATCTCAAGGAGCAACTAGGCCATGTCCTAGATAAACTGGCTCATCTCAAGGGTGTTTTATTAGACTTGGCGGAAAATCATGTAGAGACGATCATGCCGGGCTATACACATCTGCAACATGCCCAGCCTATTAGTTTTGCCCACCACCTGATGGCTTACTACAATATGTTTCAGAGAGACAGTGAACGTTTTGAATTTAACCAGCAGCATACAGACCTATGCCCTCTAGGTGCGGCAGCTTTGGCAGGAACGACTTTCCCCATTGATCGTCAATTTTCTAGCGATTTGTTAGAGTTTAAGCAACCTTATACAAATTCTTTGGATGCTGTTAGTGACCGCGATTTTATCTTAGAATTTCTATCAAATGCCAGCATACTCATGATGCATATGAGCCGTTTTTGTGAAGAAATGATCAATTGGTGTAGCTTTGAGTACCAATTCATTACCTTGTCAGATACGTTTACAACAGGTTCCTCTATTATGCCCCAAAAGAAAAATCCAGATATGGCTGAGTTGATTCGAGGAAAGACTGGTAGAGTTTATGGGAATCTGTTTGGACTATTGACAGTCATGAAGTCCTTGCCTTTAGCTTATAATAAGGATTTGCAAGAGGATAAGGAAGGAATGTTTGACACGGTCGAAACGATTTTAAATTCTCTGGATGTGTTGGCCGGTATGTTATCTAGTTTGCAGGTAAACAAGGAAAAAATGCAAGAATCGACAGAGAAGGACTTTTCAAATGCGACTGAGTTGGCAGATTATTTGGCAGGGAAAGGCTTGCCATTTAGAGAAGCTCATGAGGTTGTAGGAAGATTAGTGCTAGACTCTATCAAGTCTGCTAAAAATATTCAAGATTGGACTTTGGAGGAATTACAAACCTATCATTCCCTCATTGCCGAGGATATTTATGTCTACTTGCAACCTAAAACTGCTGTTCAAAGACGAAATTCCTTGGGAGGTACAGGATTTGACCAAGTGAAATACCAGATTGCAGTCGCTAAGAAAGCGAATGAAGCTAAAAAGTGCTAGATTGATAGGTTCAGAATAAGAGGTTGGTCGATTGACAGCCTCTTCCTTGTCTTCTCCAACCAAGCGTGTTATAATGAATACTGCTCAAGCGACCTTCAATCGTGAAGCACACACGACCTTCAATCGTGAATAAACGAATAGATGGGAGACTTACCATGAGTGATAACTCTAAAACACGTGTTGTTGTGGGGATGAGTGGTGGTGTTGATTCGTCGGTGACGGCTCTTCTTCTCAAGGAGCAGGGCTACGATGTGATCGGTATCTTCATGAAGAACTGGGATGACACAGATGAAAACGGCGTTTGTACGGCGACCGAAGATTACAAGGATGTGGCTGCGGTGGCAGACCAGATCGGCATTCCCTACTACTCTGTCAATTTTGAAAAAGAGTACTGGGACCGCGTTTTTGAGTATTTCCTAGCGGAATACCGTGCAGGACGTACGCCAAATCCAGATGTTATGTGCAACAAGGAAATCAAGTTCAAGGCCTTTTTGGACTATGCCATGACTTTAGGGGCAGACTATGTAGCGACTGGCCATTATGCCCGTGTAGCGCGTGATGAAGATGGTACTGTTCATATGCTTCGTGGCGTGGACAATGGCAAGGATCAGACCTATTTCCTCAGCCAACTGTCGCAAGAACAACTTCAAAAAACCATGTTCCCACTAGGACATTTGGAAAAGCCTGAAGTACGCAGACTAGCAGAAGAAGCAGGTCTTGCGACTGCCAAGAAGAAAGACTCGACAGGGATTTGTTTTATCGGAGAAAAGAACTTTAAAAACTTTCTCAGCAACTACCTGCCAGCTCAGCCTGGTCGCATGATTACTGTGGATGGTCGCGATATGGGCGAGCATGCAGGTCTTATGTACTATACGATTGGTCAGCGTGGCGGTCTGGGTATCGGTGGGCAACACGGCGGTGACAATGCCCCTTGGTTCGTTGTCGGAAAAGACCTAAGCAAGAATATCCTCTATGTCGGCCAAGGTTTCTACCATGATTCGCTCATGTCAACCAGCCTAGAGGCTAGCCAAGTCCACTTTACTCGTGACATGCCAGAAGAGTTTACGCTCGAATGCACAGCAAAATTCCGCTACCGTCAGCCTGATTCTAAGGTGACCGTCCATGTCAAAGGAGATAAGGCAGAAGTTATCTTTGCAGAACCGCAACGCGCGATTACACCAGGACAGGCAGTTGTCTTTTATGATGGCGATGAGTGTCTAGGTGGCGGTTTGATTGACAATGCTTACCGCGATGGACAAGTTTGTCAGTACATTTAGATTGACAAATTTTCTCAATTTGCTACAATAATAAAAGCAATAGAAATGATGGTCAAAGCTCATGGATGTTGCAGGCTTTTTTGTCCTGCACTTCTTTGGAGTTTTGACTGTTTTTGTGTCGTTTAGAGGAAAGGAAAAAAGATGACTCAACGAGACTTTCGGACAAAAATAGAAAATACGGTTTTTGGTGTTCGGGCGACAGCTTTGATTGTCCAAAATCGCAAGCTCCTAGTTACCAAAGATAAGGGCAAGTATTACACAATTGGAGGTGCGATTCAAGTCAATGAAAGTACGGAAGACGCGGTAGTCCGTGAAGTAAGAGAAGAACTGGGAGTCAAAGCTCAAGCTGGACAGCTAGCTTTCGTAGTTGAAAATCGTTTTGAACAGGACGGTGTTTCTTATCACAATATCGAGTTTCATTATCTGGTGGACTTGCTTGAAGATGCTCCATTGACCATGCAGGAAGACGAAAAAACGAAGCCCTGTGAGTGGATTGACTTAGACAAGCTTAAGGGTATCAATCTAGTTCCAGCCTTTCTAAAAACAGCCCTGCCAGATTGGGACGACCAACTAAGACACATTCATCTTGAGGAATAGGAGAGAAACATGACTTATAATTTTACTGAAGAATACGATATTATTGTAATCGGTGCGGGACATGCTGGGGTCGAGGCTTCCTTGGCCGCTAGCCGTATGGGTTGTAGGGTCTTACTTGCGACTATCAACATTGAAATGCTGGCTTTCATGCCTTGTAACCCCTCTATCGGTGGTTCTGCCAAGGGGATTGTCGTGCGTGAAGTTGATGCCCTCGGTGGCGAGATGGCCAAAACCATTGACAAGACTTACATCCAGATGAAGATGCTTAATACAGGGAAGGGGCCAGCTGTCCGTGCCCTTCGTGCGCAGGCTGACAAGGAGCTTTACTCTAAGGAAATGCGCAAGACGGTTGAAAATCAAGAAAATCTGACCCTTCGTCAGACCATGATTGATGAGATTTTGGTTGAAGATGGTAAGGTTGTCGGTGTCCGTACAGCTACTCACCAAGAGTATGCTGCCAAGGCTGTTATTGTGACGACAGGGACTGCTCTCCGTGGGGAAATCATCATCGGAGACCTCAAGTATTCGTCAGGTCCTAACCATAGCCTAGCTTCTATTAACCTAGCTGACAATCTCAAGGAATTGGGACTTGAAATTGGTCGTTTCAAGACAGGAACCCCTCCACGTGTCAAGGCTTCTTCTATCAACTACGATGTGACAGAGATTCAGCCAGGAGACGAAGCGCCTAATCACTTCTCATACACTTCACGTGATGAGGATTATGTCAAAGATCAAGTGCCATGCTGGTTGACCTATACCAATGGTACCAGTCATGAGATTATCCAAAATAACCTCCACCGTGCGCCTATGTTTACAGGTGTGGTCAAGGGAGTGGGGCCTCGTTACTGTCCGTCGATTGAAGACAAGATTGTGCGCTTTGCGGACAAGGAACGTCACCAACTATTCCTTGAGCCAGAAGGGCGCAATACTGAGGAAGTCTATGTTCAAGGACTTTCAACCAGTCTGCCTGAGGATGTCCAGCGTGACTTGGTTCATTCTATCAAAGGTTTGGAAAATGCAGAGATGATGCGGACAGGTTATGCCATTGAGTATGATATGGTCTTGCCTCACCAGTTGCGTGCGACTTTGGAAACCAAGAAAATCTCTGGACTTTTCACTGCTGGTCAGACAAATGGGACGTCAGGTTACGAAGAAGCTGCTGGTCAAGGGATTATCGCAGGTATCAATGCGGCTCTGAAAATCCAAGGCAAGCCTGAGTTGATTTTGAAGCGCAGTGACGGTTATATCGGGGTCATGATTGACGATTTGGTGACCAAGGGAACCATTGAACCCTACCGTCTATTGACCAGTCGTGCTGAATACCGTCTCATTCTCCGCCATGACAATGCCGATATGCGTTTGACTGAGATGGGACGCGAGATTGGCCTTGTGGATGATGAACGCTGGGCTCGCTTTGAAATCAAGAAAAATCAATTTGATAATGAGATGAAACGCTTAGACAGCATCAAACTCAAGCCAGTCAAGGAAACCAATGCCAAGGTTGAGGAGATGGGCTTCAAGCCGTTGACCGATGCAGTGACAGCCAAGGAATTCCTTCGCCGTCCAGAAGTTTCTTACCAAGATGTGGTGGCCTTCATCGGACCAGCTGCAGAGGAATTGGATGACAAGATTATCGAATTGATTGAAACAGAAATCAAGTACGAAGGCTATATTTCAAAAGCCATGGACCAGGTTGCTAAGATGAAACGCATGGAAGAAAAACGCATTCCATCCAATATAGACTGGGATGACATTGATTCTATCGCAACGGAAGCCCGTCAGAAGTTCAAACTCATCAATCCAGAAACCATCGGCCAAGCCAGCCGTATTTCGGGAGTAAACCCAGCAGATATTTCTATTTTGATGGTGTATCTTGAAGGTAAAAATCGTAGTATTTCTAAAACTCTTCAAAAATCAAAATAATACGTCGTCGGCTTCTTACGAATGAGTTCAAAGCTTGGCTTTGATTCATCTACAGCCTCCCATAGTTCCCCGAACTATGGGAGCTAACTCAAGTTATGCTTTCGCCTAGCCTTCTAGTCTGATTTCGATTTTTATTGAGTTTTAATCTCAAAAGAAAGCATAGAGAAAAACAGCTCCGAAAATCGGGGCTGTTTTCTTGCTTTATTCTTCATCTGGTGTGAGAATCATCGGGATGATAATCGGTTCACGTTCGGTATTTTCATAGAGGAAGGGGCGAATAGCGTTGACAATGGCACCATTGACTGATTGCACGCTAGCGTCCTTGTTTTTCAGTGCGATACGAATGGCATTGAAGAGGATACGCTGGCTTTGGCGAATCAAGTCGCCAGACTCTCTCATGTAGACAAAGCCTCGGCTGAGGATGTCTGGACCAGACAGAATCATCTGCGATTTGAAGTCAACAGTTGCGACTGCCAGAACGACACCGTCTTCAGATAGATCGCGACGATCTTTGAGGACAGCAGCGCCGATTTCACCGATACGATTTCCATCGACATAGATATCTTGGGCGTTGAAATGACCTGCTATACGAGCTGAGTCAGCAGTGAGGGCAAGCACATCACCATTGCTCATGATAAAGATATTGTCCTTCTCAACCCCAGTATCTACCGCCAGTCCAGCGTGGACTTTTTGCATGCGGTATTCACCGTGGACAGGCATGAAGTATTTTGGCTTAATCAAGCGGAGCATGAGTTTTTGCTCTTGCTGGCCACCGTGTCCAGATGTATGGATATTGTTCACTTTACCGTGGATAACTTCGACACCAGCTTCTGAAATGATGTTAATCAGCTTGTTGACGCTAGTAGTGTTTCCAGGGATTGGACTTGAAGAGAAGATAACGGTATCACCTGGTTGGAGTTGTACCTGACGGTGAGTTCCGTTGGCGATACGAGAGAGGGCCGCCATAGGCTCACCCTGACTACCTGTACAGAGGATAAGAATCTCGCCTGCAGGGTAATCTTTGATTTCATTTGGCTCGATAAAGGTTCCCTTAGGAGCTTTGATGTAGCCAAGATCGATTCCGTTGACAATGGCCTTTTCCATGGAGCGACCAAAGACCGCAATCTTACGTCCAGTCTTAACAGCAGCTTCTGTTGCTTGCTGGAGACGGAAGATATTTGAGGCAAAGGATGCAAAGATGATACGTCCTTCAATACCTTGGATAATCTTCATGATGGACTGGCCAACGACTTTTTCAGAGTTGGTAAAGGTTGGAATTTCTGCATTTGTCGAGTCAGACAGGAGACAGAGTACACCGTCTTCACCAAGAGCTGCCATACGGTGCAAGTCTGCTGGTTCACCAACTGGTGTTAAGTCAAACTTGAAGTCACCCGTACAGACAATTTTCCCTTGAGGAGTATGAATGACAATCCCCAAAGGTTCTGGAATAGAGTGAGTCGTTCTAAAGAAAGTTGCCTTGAGATTTTTAAAGGTCAACTCAGTATTGTGGTTGATTTCGTAAAGTTTGGCGTTGCGCAAGAGGCCGTGTTCTTCGAGTTTCCCACGGATCAAAGCCAAGGCAAGCGGCCCAGCGTAGATAGGGACATTTGCTTGCTTGAGTAGGAATGGAATCCCACCGATGTGGTCCTCGTGTCCGTGTGTGATTAAGACAGCCTTGACGCGGTCGATATTGTCTACGATGTAAGAGTAGTCAGGAATGACATAGTCGATACCCAGCAAGTCATCTTCTGGGAATTTAATCCCAGCATCGACGATGATAATCTCATCTTGGTATTCAATTCCGTAAGTGTTTTTCCCGATTTCTCCCAGACCACCGATGGCAAAAACGCCGACTTCTTCAGGTTTAAGAGTATAGGCCATATTAGAACTCCGTAATTTCGAAGGCGCCAGTTTCTTTTTCGTAATCTAGCAATTTGTCAGACAAGAGTTCGATATATTCGATATTGTACTCTGGGCGATTTTCTTCGACAAGTTGGCGAGCAGCGATACGGCCCTCAAGTTCTGAGCTGGCATCGATGTCTAGGTAAAGTGCGCGTGTTGTTTCACGACGTGGGCTACGTTCTTTTGTTTCTTGATAAAAAACTTTGTAAATCATATAGTTCCTTTCTATTTTACAGGTCAGCTTATTCCAAACTTTTAGCATAGATTTGCTTGATTTCATTCCATTTTGTGTCTAGATTGACCTTGATTCGTTACAATTATTTCAATTATACCACAAAATGAAAAATTAGTAAAAGACGGAAACGAGAAAGTCATGGGATAATTCCTTTAGTAAGCGCTTGCAAAAACGAAGAAAATGTGTTATATTGATAACAGAAGTGGAATTTATTGTTTGTCATAATTCCATATAGTTTTTAAGTCAAGGAGGTTGCCCTATGTATAACTTATTTGCTATTGCTATCGGAGCTCGCTTGGTAGCTTTTATTGTTTTTGTTGCTTGCGTTTATGGAGGGAATCTTCTATTTGCCAAACTGGAACGACGACAAAGCAAGTTCTTGTGGAAGATTAGTTTTATGACTCTCTACTCGCTTTTTCTCCTCCTCGTAACCTATGTCGTTTGGTTTGTATTTTACTTTGGATTAAATGCTTAGATGCTCTGCTTATGCTGGGGCATTTTTGTTTGGGGATATAGTGATAGTAGATTTACGACACGAAAATTCCACCCCATCTATCAAGATGAGGTGGTCTTTGCATTTTTCTAAAATGACATGACAATCGAATTTTCATAGCTTATTAGTTTTATGTTAATGATTCTTCTGTTCAAAAATAGAGTTGAAGCATAAAAATAAAACAATACAAACAGATAAATCAATTGGTAAAGGGATAGTAGTCATGTTTAAATCATTGAGAATGCTGAGCAAACTGTAAGAGATAAAGATAATAAAATTTATCTTTCTAAAAATGTGTTTTTTATTTAGCATGACTTACCAAATTTTTTACGAAGGTCTTTTCCAATGGTATAACCTGCCATAAATAAAGCGATACCAACACCTACACCAAAACCACCCTTTATTTCTTGCAATTCCTTATTAGAAATTTCACAATAGTTGTTCAAATCTTTCATCATATTAATCTCCTCCTAAAAAATAACCAGCTGCCAAACCAGAACCTATAAGTGCTGTTCCGCCTGCAATAGCTTTCCAAGATACTGCTACTCCAAAGATAATCAAGGGAGCGAGACCGCCATCAATATCTGATAATTCATTTTCAGATAGGGATAAAAATTGATTGTCAAGAACGTCAAAATTTGTCATTGAACTTTCCTCCTTTTTTCTTGTTCACTTTTATATTCGGAAAAGAAAAGGAAAAGCGAACATTTTTTAAATTATTTTTTAGCTAAGTATAGGCATTTTTGTTTGGGGATAAAGAAAATTCCCATGTGCCAGCTTTTGTAGTATAATAGTAAGCAGACAAAAAGATAGGAATGTGTTATGAAAGTATTAGCTTTTGATACGTCTAGCAAGGCTCTTTCTCTCGCTATTTTAGAGGACAAGCAGGTTCTTGCCGAGACGACGATTAATATTAAGAAAAATCACAGTATTACCCTTATGCCTGCCATCGATTTTTTGATGGCAAGTTTGGACTGGACGCCCAAGGATTTGGACCGAATCGTGGTGGCGGAAGGGCCAGGTAGCTACACAGGCTTGCGAATTGCGGTAGCAACTGCCAAAACTTTGGCTCACACTCTGAACATCGAGTTGGTTGGTATGTCTAGCCTCTTGGCTCTGGTGCCCTACCAACAAGAAGGCTTGTTCGTCCCTTTGATGGATGCGCGTCGCAACAATGTTTACGCAGGATTTTATGAAAATGCTAAACCTGTCATGCCAGAAGCTCACCTGCCCTTTGAGCGAGTGATTGAGCTAATCAAGGGTGCTAGTCAGGTAACCTTTGTCGGAGAAGTTGTCCCCTTTGTGGAGCAGATTCAAGAACACTTGCCAAGGACTAATTATAAAGAAACATTGCCTAATGCAGCTAATCTAGCTCTCTGGGCCTGGGACAAGGAAGCAGACTCCTTGCATGATTTTGTGCCGAACTACCTCAAACGAGTCGAGGCTGAGGAAAACTGGCTCAAGAACCACACCGAGTCTGGCGAGTCTTACATTAAACGCCTATGATTGAAATCAGACGAATCCAACAGCAACCTGATCTGGCTCAAGCTATCTACGCTGTCATGGCAGTTGTTTACCCAGTCAGTCCTTGGACTCTGGAACAAATCCAAGCAGACCTGTCCCAAGATCAGACTTGGTATGCTCTGGCTTATGATGGGGCAGAAGTGATTGGCTTTCTAGCTGTTCAGGAAAATATCTTTGAGGCAGAAGTCTTGCAAATCGCTGTTAAAGGAGCCTATCAGGGTCAGGGAATTGCGTCAGCCTTGTTTGCTCAATTGCCGACAGACAAAGAGATTTTCCTCGAAGTCAGAAAGTCAAACCAACGAGCGCAAGCATTTTACAAGAAAGAAAAGATGGCGGTCATCGCTGAGAGAAAGGCCTACTACCATGATCCAGTCGAGGACGCCATCATCATGAAGAGAGAAATAGATGAAGGATAGATATATTTTAGCATTTGAGACATCCTGTGATGAGACCAGTGTCGCCGTCTTGAAAAACGACGATGAGCTCTTGTCCAATGTCATTGCTAGTCAAATTGAGAGTCACAAACGTTTCGGGGGCGTAGTGCCTGAAGTAGCCAGTCGTCACCATGTCGAGGTCATTACAGCCTGTATCGAGGAGGCTCTGGCAGAAGCAGGGATTACCGAAGAGGATGTGACAGCTGTTGCGGTTACCTACGGACCAGGCTTGGTCGGAGCCTTGCTAGTTGGTTTGTCAGCTGCTAAGGCCTTTGCTTGGGCACATGGACTTCCACTTATCCCTGTTAACCACATGGCTGGTCACCTCATGGCAGCTCAGAG
Source organism: Streptococcus sp. 544 (assembly GCF_013277385.1). NCBI lineage: Bacteria > Bacillati > Bacillota > Bacilli > Lactobacillales > Streptococcaceae > Streptococcus > Streptococcus sp. 544. Next base: position 56,805 of record NZ_VMMU01000019.1, on the reverse strand, counting down.
CGTGGAGCCTTTGGAGTTTCCCTTGTTAGCACTTTTAGTAAGCGGTGGACACACAGAGTTGGTTTATGTTTCTGAGGCTGGTGACTACAAGATTGTTGGGGAAACGCGAGATGACGCGGTTGGTGAGGCCTATGATAAGGTTGGCCGTGTCATGGGATTGACCTATCCTGCCGGTCGTGAGATTGATGAGCTAGCTCATCAGGGGCAGGATATTTATGATTTTCCTCGTGCCATGATTAAGGAAGATAATCTGGAGTTTTCATTCTCTGGTTTGAAGTCTGCCTTTATCAATCTTCACCACAATGCCGATCAAAAGGGAGAAAGCTTGTCCACAGAGGATTTGTGTGCTTCCTTCCAAGCAGCTGTCTTGGATATTCTTATGGCAAAAACCAAGAAGGCTTTGGAGAAATACCCTGTTAAAACCCTTGTCGTGGCAGGTGGTGTGGCAGCCAATAAAGGTCTCAGAGAACGCCTAGCGGCCGAAATCACTGACGTCAATGTCATCATCCCACCTCTGCGCCTCTGCGGAGACAATGCAGGAATGATTGCCTATGCCAGCGTCAGTGAGTGGAACAAAGAAAACTTCTCAGGCTTGGACCTCAATGCCAAACCAAGTCTCGCTTTTGATACCATGGAATAAAATGGAGTCAGCTTAAGGCTGGCTTTTTCAATCACCAAAGTGTCAGAATATTTTGACAAAACTATAAAAATAATGATATAATATGCAAAAGCTAGGAGGTGGTAAGATGATCGAGAGAATGGAATTGGGAGAATTTTACAAGGAGTTGCGCTTGGCTAGAAAGCTCAAGCAGTCAGATGTGGCTTGTGCTGGACTAACAGCTTCTCAGCTGTCCAAGTTTGAACTAGGGCAGTCTATGCTATCTGCGGATAAGTTGATTCTAGCCATCCAAGGGATCAATATGAATTTTGATGAGTTTGGGCACAAACTCAACAACTATCAAGAATCTCCACATATGCAGATTGGTAGGAGGGTTGTGGATCGCTTTGCCCACCAAGATATAGCTGGCTTAGAGCAACTGTTGGAGGAAGTCGAGCAAGGACAGATGGCAGAGACCTATCGTTGTTTGAATGCCATTGTGATTAAAAATGCTATTCATTCCTTAAATAAGAGCTATCTGCTAACAGAGGAGGATAGGGAGTTTTTGACTACTTATCTCTATGCTATTGAGTCTTGGACCTGGTTTGAACTCTATCTTTTTTGCAATACCATGCCCTTCCTAAGCAATCAAGATCTGATTTTTTTATCAACCTCTTTGCTTGAAAAATCCAAAGAATTTAAAGAGTTAGTACACAATCGATTGTATATGAAGCAAGGACTATTAAATATCTTATCAGAGCTCATGGAGCGCAAGCTTTTCTCCTATATCCCAATCTTTGAAGCAGAGCTGGAGAGTATGCTCCGTCCATACGATGTTTTTGAGAAATTATCGTGGCAATTTTTAAAGAAAATGAGTATATTTCTTCAAACCAAAGGAAGTAATCAAAAAGAGATTGAACACTTTATCCAATCTCTGCAAGTATTAGAAAATTCACAATTAACAGCCCTCTTCGAATTGCGTTTTCAGCAATACAAAGAACTTATCGATTGATTAGAAACGGGAAGACGATAACCCACTCCGAAATAAGCAGGAGTATCAGTTGGATTTTTCTTTTCTTCATCATTATATCCCTCCTTGTTAGTAATAACTTTATTATACCAGTGAAATAATCAAATCCACTAAAATCGCAAATCAGAAATTTCTATAAGAAAAAATATCAAATATGCGATTTTCTCAAATACGCCAATTTTCGTGTTATAGTGTTCTTGTAAAGTACTTGAAGCAAATCCTAGGTCGCATAAGTGGTTTACAAAGAAAAATAATTGGAGGAGAAACAATGTCTGCTGTACCATATTCATTTCAAGGGCATCGTTTAGGTGGCCGTTAGTTAAATAATAGCAATCTATAGGATAGAAAAGATAAACTTTGGATTAGATATAGTGGATTGAAATCAAGATAAACATATACGACAAAAATTCTAATTAATATATATTTTGCTGCAAATGCAACGGATATTATACAAAAAATCTTAAATCTTAATAATTGTGAAGAATGATGATATTCATAATGTTTAAAAGTTAATATCTGCATGCTATTAAGATTTTAACTGAATTTTAGAAGTCGATAAGTTTTTTGTATTTTAATTTATTATATGGATAGAAATTATAAATGAGTTGTATTCGTATTTATAATTTTGGAGTTTAGGAAAATATTTTCCAAACTCCTATTTGTTGTTTATCTTTTAATAGTTTTTGATTAGGAGGATCTAAATGAGAATAAAGAGAACTCTTCAACCGTATATATTTAAAGATAAAATAAAATTTGGTTTTGGTAATGCTTCTCTTGTAAGGGAGATTGATTTTAATGAAGAGAACATCAATTTAATAAAAAAATTAGATAATGACATTGATATAAAATTGTTGTCTAATGGAGAAAAACAAGTTGTTGAGTCGATGATATCTATGGGATTAGTGACTAGTAATCAATATGATAATTCCAAATATTCCCGAAATATTAATTTCTTTGAGTGGGTTGATTTGTCAGAAAATTTAGACCCTAGTAAGTATCAGGATAGATTATTAAATTCAACAGTTTTAATTGTTGGTGTAGGGGGTATTGGATCAACAACAGTCGAAATTTTAGCTCGTCTAGGTATAGGTAATTTCATATTAGTAGATTTTGACATTGTGGAAGAGTCAAATCTTACTAGACAAACATCCTTTAAGAAATCTGATATTGGTAAGCTAAAAATAGACATAATAAAACAGCATATTCAAGAGATTTCTGATTCAAATGTGACAACTATTTATAGGAAGTTAGAGTGTCAGAATGACTTAGAAACTATTTTTAAAGATTATAATTTTGACATTGCTTTATGCTGTGCAGATACTCCTAGAATAGAGATAGACTACTGGTTTGATGATTTAGCTCATAAATATACGAGACCTATTATTGTTGGCTCATATGCATCTACGGTAATAAACTACCTACATATTATTCCGGGCAAAACTATTTCATTGAGGGAGTTTTATAGGGACTTTATGATAACAGATGATCATGTTTTGGATAGTAGAATACCGTATAGTGTTATTTCTCCAATATCATATATGGCTGCATCAATCATATCTTATAAAGTATTAGATACTTTAACAGGATTATTGAATTTAACGGATTATATTCAAATCGATTGCATGAATTTTGAGGTTTATAAGCATGATATTAAGAAAATTTAGCCAAAATTTTATAAATTTAATATTAGGTAGATCGTCTAGGAATATTGCAGATAGTTTTTACTTTATTGCTTTATCGATAGGGTTAGTAAGTGTATATCATATTGAGGCAGGACAGTTATCTCTATTTACTCTAATTGGTTTTATCCCAAATTTGCTTGCTGTTTTTTATGGAAGTTTTATAAATAAAATTCAGAGAGATAAAATTTGGCTAGTGATTTTCCAGATTCTCCAGTTTATTATAATTGTGATTACAATTCTGTGTTTAAGGTATCATTTTCGTGTTGTGTATATCTATGTATTGAATTTTTTGTTCGCATTATCAACTAATTTATTAAATACACTGCAGATGAAAATTGTTCCAGAAACTTTAAATAATGATGACATGCTAATAAAGAAATCGATAGATGTTCAATACTTGGCATCAAATGTGTTAGATATTATTAGTAATTTAACTGCATCTCTACTATTAGGGCTTCTATCTTATTTTGTTGTTTTTAATTTAAGTATTCCGTTTTTTGTGGCTGCTATTTATTTTATGATTAAAATCAGATTGCCCGGTTCCAAAAACAATACTAAAAGTGTTCGACCTGAAAAGGTAGATTTGGAAAGTAATTCTTCTTTCCAATTTTTGGAAACTGTTTCTGCTTTTCGAGAATCAAAATTTGCCTCTTTTATAGTAGTTACAGAGTCAATTTTAAGTGGGGGTACAGATCTACTTTTAACTTTAATGCCACTGTATCTTTTATCAGAAGGCATACCTATTCAATATTTGGGATTGGTACTAGGAGCTCAAAGATTTGCCGATTTGATAGGAGCAATTTTGGCTCCTAGAGTGGGAATTCCGTATAAAATGTTTTTCTTTATTGATTATACTGTATCTGGATTAGCACTCATGCTAGTATTTATTACTCCATTTCCGTTAATAAAGTTGTTGTTATTTTTTTTAGCATTTATTTTAATAGGTATATCAGGAAATATGTTTGAAAAAATGATTTACTCAGAGTATAGATACGACACTATGGGATTGATATATTCGACTAATTCAAGTTTATATGCTTTATTTGCCATTCTATTTTTGATTATTCCTCAATTTTATACAGATATAAAAATTTTGGGTATTTTAATAAATGGATTTACACTATCTATAGGAATTTATTTATTAGTTATTTGTAATTTTTTCAAAAAGAATGATACTAATTGTTAAAATTTATTTTATATGAATGTTGCATGATTATTTGAAAAGAACTTCTAAAAATTTTTAGAGGTGTCCATGAAAGAAACGAAATTTCACCTAGCAACTGGAAGTCTGTACAATATATTTCTAATTTGGAACACACTGTAAATGTTATGGTGGATGGTTGGGCTAAATATGGTCCTTGGCGTCCTAGATAAAATGAGGTAAACGATGGAAAAACAGAGTCAGTTACAAATTTTAATTCATTCCCTGTACAATAATAAAGAAATTAGCTTGACGGAAGAATTTAGGAAGCAATTGCTGGAAACAGCAAAACAGTTCTCTAGTACTAGTGAAGATTTGCTAGCTGTACGTCTCTCATTTGCCGTCTCTAAAGAATTATTGGGCTTTAAAGGTGAACCACCGACAGAGTTATTGGATTTGGCAAAATTTGTCCAAAAGAAAGAAGCTAAATATAAGCAGGGAGTAGTGTGGTCTGGTATTTTTAAAATATGATTCATTATAAAATACGGCATGAGCATCGCATAATGGATGAATCTGAATATGAGCAAGACTTGGATTTCAATGCCAAACCAAGTCTTGTTTTTGATACTATAGAATAAAATGGAGTCTGTCTGATTACAATCAGCAGACTTTTTTCTCTTTCCTGAATATGTTATAATAGTCCATGCTGTGGCTGGAGCCTTTTCAGCCCATTTATTAAGACAATATGAGGAGAAAGATGAAAGAAAAAGGATTTTGGGAGGGGGCGCAGGCAGCTATGCCAACGGCACTTGGTTATGTCAGTATCGGCCTGGCCTGTGGGATTATTGGTGCGCCCTATGTGACACCTGTGGAGATGGGCTTGATGAGCCTCTTTGTTTATGCTGGGAGTGCCCAGTTTGCCATGCTGGCACTGATTGCGGTTCAAGCACCTGTAGCAGCTATTGCGATGACGGTCTTTTTGATCAATTTGCGTCTCTTTTTGTTGAGTTTGCATGCGTCGACCTATTTTCGTCATACTAGTCTCTGGCACAATATCGGTATGTCTAGCATCTTGACAGATGAGACTTATGGCGTTTTGATGGGCGAGTTAGCCCATACAGACAAGGTCAATCCTATGTGGATGCACGGAAACAACCTCAATAGCTATGTGGCTTGGTTTGTGGGAACAGTGGTTGGAACGGCTCTGGGTGGTCTGCTGCCAAATCCAGAAATCTTTGGCTTGGATTTTGCCCTGGTTGGGATGTTCATTGGGATTTTTGCTTCGCAATTCCAGATTATGCAAAGACGGATTCCTGTCCGCAATCTGCTTATTATTCTAGCAGTTGTTGCGGTGTCCTTCTTTTTGCTCTTGACAGTGGTGTCTCAGTCACTAGCTGTTCTGTTTGCGACGCTACTTGGTTGTACAATGGGGGTGGTTTTAGATGGTCAGTAAGTATCTTTTATTAGCAGTTCTCTTCTCTGGCTTGGTGACCTGGATTCCCCGTATGATTCCCTTCATCTTGGTCAAGTATAAGGGTTTGCCTGCAATCGTTGAGCGTTTTTTGAAGTTCTTGCCCGTTTCTATTATCTTTGCCTTGATTCTTTCAAGCGTAGTGACAGGCAAGGTTGGGAACCTTCCTCAAATCAAATGGCTGGACTTCTTAGCAGTATTTCCGACGGCTTGGATAGCCTTTCGCTACCGTAATCTAGTCGGAACGGTTCTCTTCGGAGTAGTCTTGATTGCCATCTTGCGTTTGGTCTTTTAAATCAGCCATAAAGAAAACTTATCACAGAGATAGATATCATATAATGGCGTAAATAGTCTTTTTCTGTTAAGATTATAAGGTATTCTATTTTGGAGGAAATGACATGAAAAAAATCGTTAAATACTCATCTCTTGCTGCTCTAGGGCTTATTGCTGCAGGTGTGCTTGCGGCTTGCTCAGGTGGTGCTAAGAAAGAAGGAGAAGCAGCTAGCAAGAAAGAAATCATCGTTGCAACCAATGGTTCGCCAAAACCATTTATCTATGAAGAAAATGGCGAATTGACTGGTTACGAGATTGAAGTGGTTCGCGCTATCTTTAAAGACTCTGACAAGTATGATGTCAAGTTTGAAAAGACAGAATGGTCAGGTGTCTTTGCAGGTCTTGATGCTGATCGTTACAATATGGCTGTCAACAATCTTAGCTACACTAAAGAACGTGCGGAGAAATACCTCTATGCTGCACCAATTGCCCAAAACCCTAATGTCCTTGTAGTGAAGAAAGATGACTCTAGCATCAAGTCTCTCGCTGATATCGGTGGAAAATCGACGGAAGTCGTTCAAGCTACTACATCAGCTAAGCAGTTAGAAGCATACAACGCTGAACACCCAGACAACCCAACTATCCTTAACTATACTAAGGCAGACTTCCAACAAATCATGGTACGTTTGAGCGATGGCCAATTTGACTATAAGATTTTTGATAAAATCGGTGTTGAAACAGTTATCAAGAACCAAGGTTTGGATAACTTGAAAGTTATCGAACTTCCAAGCGACCAACAACCTTACGTTTACCCACTTCTTGCTCAAGGTCAAGATGAGTTGAAATCATTTGTAGACAAACGCATTAAAGAACTCTACAAAGATGGAACGCTTGAAAAATTGTCTAAACAATTCTTCGGAGACACTTACCTACCGGCAGAAGCTGATATTAAATAATTTCTTGAAGTCATCCATTCTGAATAAGATGGGTGATTTCTCAGTTTTTAGGGATATAGTTTTAAACTATATATCTGATTATCTAATAACAATTTGTGCAATTGAACAAAGTATGAGATACTAGTACGGTATTATTTTTAAGGAGAAAGAATCATGAAAATTAAAAAATGGCTTGGTGTAGCAGCCCTTGCTACAGTCGCAGGTTTGGCTCTTGCAGCTTGCGGAAACTCAGAAAAGAAAGCAGACAATGCAACAACTATTAAAATCGCAACTGTTAACCGTAGCGGTTCTGAAGAAGCGCGTTGGGATAAAGTTCAAGAATTGGTTAAAAAAGACGGAATCACTTTGGAATTTACAGAGTTCACAGACTACTCACAACCAAACAAGGCAACTGCTGATGGCGAAGTAGACTTGAACGCTTTCCAACACTACAACTTCTTGAACAACTGGAACAAAGAAAACGGAAAAGACCTTGTAGCGATTGCTGATACTTACATCTCTCCAATCCGCCTTTACTCAGGTTTGAATGGAAGTGAAAACAAGTACACTAAAGTAGAAGATATCCCAGCAAACGGAGAAATCGCTGTACCAAATGACGCTACAAACGAAAGCCGTGCGCTTTACTTGCTTCAATCAGCTGGCTTGATTAAATTGGACGTTTCAGGAACTGCTCTTGCAACTGTTGCTAACATCAAAGAAAATCCAAAGAACTTGAAAATCACTGAATTGGATGCTAGCCAAACAGCTCGTTCATTGTCATCAGTTGACGCTGCCGTTGTAAACAATACCTTCGTTACAGAAGCAAAATTGGACTACAAAAAAGCACTTTTCAAAGAACAAGCTGATGAAAACTCAAAACAATGGTACAACATCATCGTTGCGAAAAAAGATTGGGAAACATCACCAAAAGCTGATGCTATCAAGAAAGTGATCGCAGTTTACCACACAGATGACGTGAAAAAAGTTATCGAAGAAACATCAGACGGTTTGGATCAACCAGTTTGGTAATAAGAAACAGGGAGGTGGGAGAGAGAATTCCACCTCTTGCTTTTGTATAGAGCATGGATTGTAAAGAAGACTATAGTTTCATAGAAAGGTAGAGAGAATATGGTTTTTCCTAGCGAACAAGAACAGATTGAAAAATTTGAAAAGGATCATGTAGCCCAGCATTATTTTGAGGTTTTGCGTACCTTGATTTCTAAGAAGTCGGTCTTTGCCCAACAGGTGGGTCTCAAAGAAGTTGCCAACTATCTGGGTGAGATTTTCAAGCGTGTTGGGGCTGAAGTGAAGATTGATGAGACTTATACGGCGCCCTTTGTCATGGCGCATTTCAAGAGTTCGCGCCCAGATGCCAAGACTTTGATTTTCTATAACCACTATGACACTGTGCCAGCGGACGGAGATCAAGTGTGGACAGAGGATCCCTTTACGCTTTCGGTGCGCAATGGCTTCATGTATGGGCGTGGGGTTGACGATGATAAGGGGCATATCACAGCTCGTTTGAGTGCTTTGAGAAAATACATGCAGCACCACGATGACCTGCCTGTCAATATCAGCTTTATCATGGAGGGTGCGGAGGAATCGGCCTCGACAGACCTAGATAAGTATCTGGAAAAACATGCGGATAAACTCCGTGGTGCAGATTTGTTGGTCTGGGAACAAGGGACCAAAAATGCCTTGGAACAGCTGGAAATTTCTGGTGGAAATAAGGGGATTGTGACCTTTGATGCCAAGGTAAAAAGTGCGGATGTCGATATCCATTCTAGTTATGGTGGGGTTGTGGAATCAGCTCCCTGGTATCTCCTCCAAGCCCTACAGTCTCTTCGCGCTGCAGATGGCCGTATCTTAGTTGAAGGCTTGTACGAAGAAGTACAAGAGCCAAATGAACGAGAAATGGCCTTGCTAGAAACTTATGGTCAACGAAACCCAGAGGAAGTCAGTCGGATTTATGGATTGGAGTTGCCTCTCTTACAGGAGGAGCGGATGGCCTTTCTAAAACGTTTCTTTTTCGAGCCAGCGCTTAATATCGAAGGGATTCAGTCTGGTTATCAAGGTCAGGGTGTTAAGACTATTTTGCCTGCAGAAGCCAGTGCCAAGCTAGAGGTTCGTCTGGTTCCGGGCTTAGAACCGCATGATGTTCTGGAAAAAATTCGGAAACAGCTAGACAAAAATGGCTTTGATAGGGTAGAATTATACTATACCTTGGGAGAGATGAGCTATCGAAGCGATATGAGCGCACCAGCCATTCTCAATGTAATCGAGTTGGCCAAGAAATTCTATCCACAGGGCGTTTCAGTCTTGCCGACGACAGCGGGGACAGGGCCTATGCATACGGTCTTTGATGCCCTAGAGGTGCCAATGGTGGCCTTCGGTCTAGGAAATGCCAATAGCCGAGACCACGGTGGAGATGAAAATGTGCGAATCGCCGATTACTATACCCATATTGAATTAGTAGAGGAGCTGATTAGAAGCTATGAGTAGAGATATTATCAAGTTAGATCAGATCGATGTGACTTTTCACCAAAAGAAGAGAACCATCACAGCGGTCAAAGATGTGACCATTCACATCCAAGAAGGGGATATTTACGGAATTGTTGGATATTCTGGAGCAGGGAAATCAACCCTTGTACGGGTGATTAACCTCTTGCAAAAGCCATCTGCAGGGAAAATTACCATTGACGACGATGTGATTTTTGATGGCAAGGTGACCTTGACAGCCGAGCAGTTGCGTCGTAAACGTCAGGATATCGGGATGATTTTCCAGCATTTCAATCTGATGAGCCAAAAGACAGCAGAGGAGAATGTAGCCTTTGCCCTTAAACACTCTGGACTCAGCAAGGAAGAAAAGAAAGCTAAAGTTGCTAAGTTGTTGGACTTGGTCGGCTTGGCAGATCGTGCTGAAAACTACCCTTCACAACTATCTGGAGGGCAAAAACAGCGTGTGGCTATTGCACGTGCCTTGGCAAATGATCCAAAAATCTTAATTTCAGACGAGTCAACTTCTGCTCTTGATCCTAAGACAACCAAGCAGATTTTGGCCTTGTTGCAAGATTTGAACCAAAAATTAGGCTTGACGGTTGTCTTGATTACGCATGAAATGCAGATTGTCAAAGATATTGCCAATCGTGTGGCAGTTATGCAGGACGGACATTTGATTGAAGAGGGTAGTGTCCTTGAAATCTTCTCAGACCCTAAACAACCCTTGACCCAAGACTTTATCTCAACAGCTACAGGTATTGACGAAGCCATGGTCAAGATTGAGAAACAAGAAATCGTGGAACACTTGTCTGAAAACAGTCTATTGGTGCAGCTCAAGTACGCTGGAGCTTCAACAGACGAGCCACTTTTGAATGAATTGTACAAGCACTACCAAGTAACGGCTAATATTCTCTATGGAAATATCGAAATTCTCGATGGCACTCCTGTTGGAGAATTGGTTGTAGTCTTGTCAGGTGAAAAAGCAGCCTTGGCAGGTGCCCAAGAAGCCATTCGTCAAGCAGGTGTACAACTAAAAGTATTGAAGGGAGGACAGTAAGATGGAATCATTGATTCAAACCTATTTACCAAATGTCTATAAGATGGGCTGGGCTGGTCAAGCAGGCTGGGGAACAGCCATCTACCTAACCCTTTATATGACAGTTCTTTCCTTTATCATCGGAGGGCTCTTGGGACTGGTGGCAGGTCTTTTCCTTGTCTTGACAGCGCCGGGTGGTGTTTTGGAAAATAAAGTTGTTTTTTGGATTTTGGATAAGATTACCTCTATTTTCCGTGCGGTACCATTTATCATTCTCTTGGCAGTCTTGTCACCCTTCTCTCATCTAATCGTAGGAACAAGCATTGGTCCAAATGCGGCTATCGTACCGCTATCTTTTGCAGTCTTTGCCTTCTTTGCCCGTCAAGTGCAGGTTGTCTTGGCTGAGCTAGATGGTGGTGTCATTGAGGCGGCTCAAGCGAGCGGAGCGACTTTCTGGGACATCGTGGGTGTTTACCTATCAGAAGGTCTTCCAGATTTGATTCGCGTGACGACTGTGACCTTGATTTCCCTTGTTGGGGAAACAGCTATGGCTGGTGCGGTTGGAGCTGGTGGTATCGGTAACGTAGCCATCGCTTATGGATTTAACCGCTACAATCACGATGTGACCATCTTGGCAACAATCATTATCATTTTGATTATCTTTGCAATCCAATTCTTGGGAGACTTCTTGACCAAGAAATTGAGCCATAAATAAAAAAGAGCTAGGAAATCTGTACATCATTCATAGGAGTTGTCGTTATCGTCAAGACTTAAAATTCTCTGTACTGGTTGCTATCAACCGTTACTTTTATGAGTTAGAGAGTTAAGAATTGTGGGGAGTCAATATGCAAAATCTGGGAGAAGTTTTTAAAGAATTGAGAAAGAGTCGGAATGTATCTCTACAGGAGGCGACGGGAGGAGAGTTTACTTATTCCATGCTGAGCAAATTTGAGCGTGGAGAAGCAGACTTATCATCTATGAAATTGATTACTGCCTTAGATAACATCCACTCTGATTTGAATGAATTTATGTACTTGGTACGTGGTTTTTCTCAGAAAAAGGTTTTGGCTTTTCAAGAAAATCTTTGGGATTTATATGACAGAGAAGGGATTGATTCTCTCCACTCCTTGTATGAAGAGACGACTCAAAAGTATAGTTCAAGTGGTAAAAAGAGCTATCTCTTACAAATGATTCGTATCAAAAGCCTTCTCGTGTTTTTTGATTCAGAAATAAGGGCAACGGATGAAGAACTGACTTTTCTCTATGACTATTTTTTTACTATTGACATCTGGGGAAATTATGAATTGGAACTATTTTCAACGATTTCTACTTTGTTTCCTCTGCCCCTCTATTTTAAATATTCTAGGGAGATGTTACAAAAGACGGATTTATTAGGCTCTTTACCTAGTAACAAAGCTGGTATTGATACCATTTTGATGAATGGACTTTTTAAAGCGATAGAGGAAAAGGATAAATTAAAAGCAGATTATTTTATCTTTCAGATTGAAAAACGAGACTTGCCAGAATCTCAAGCTTATCTTAAAATCATTTATATGATTGCTAAAGGGTATTATGATACTATTTTTAATGTAAAAAATAAGGGTCTTGAAAAAATTCAGAGAGGCATTACAATCTTACAAGATTTAGAGTATGTAGATGGTGCAAGATATTATGAAAACTATTTTGCAAATCAGCTTTCAAATGAAGATTTGTAATATATTCTCGTTACATCTATTGATGAAAAATAAATAGGCTTGTAGATGGATTGATAATTAGCAGTTTCTAGGCGCTAGAGTTTCTATTTTCAAAAAAAAATATATTACAAAAAAGTGGGGAGTCCCGCTTTTTTTGTTAGACTGAATTCAATAGAATACTCTTTGAAATGTGAGAAAGGCCTGTTATGAAACTATTCTTAAGACATCATTTATTTAGAATACTGACCTTATCAAGGTTTTTAAGCTCAAGTGGAGCTTATATTTATAATCTGGTATTTATCGTTTATGCTGCGAGTCTACCCTTTAAAAATATAGCTGTATTTATGGCGAATATGATTACGATTTTACCTTTCCTATTTACTTTTTATGTTGGGATTAAGGCTGATCATACTCGAAATAAAGCAGGGACAATTATCTGGGTTGGTTGTGTGCAAAGCCTACTATTTCTTTTGATTGCTAGTGTGATTCATGACCAGAACTTCGTAACGTTTGCTTTTATCTGTATGGTTAATATCTGTTCAGATATTTTATCAGATTATACAGCAGGCCTTCGTATGCCGATTATCCAGCATAATATTTCGGAAGATAAGCTCTATGAAGCTTATTCCTTTACTCAGTTTGGCTCCTATTTATCAAATCTAGGAGGTCAAGCCTTAGGAGTGTGGTTACTCACAACAAGCAATCAAAATTTTTCTTTTGTTGCGATTGTGAATGCTGGTTTCTTTTTACTATCTTCTCTCATTTTGTTCAAAAATAGCAGAGAATTGACGCATTTGTCTGTAAGTGTAGAGAATGAGTCGATTAGTTTATTTCAACAAGTTAAGGTAATCTATGCGGACATGGATAATATATTTAGACAGAGAGAAAGTAAATCATTGCTTAAAATTATTCTTGTCATTTTGGTAATGAATACTTTGGGAGGAGCTGTTGGAGGTATTTATCACTTTTACTTATTAGAGCATACTATCTATCATCTCAGCTATGCTCAAGCCCTATTTTTAATTGAATGTGTTAGCTTGGGAGGAGCTATTCTTGGTAGCCTAACCCCAAATGATTATTTTGGGAAATTGTCGTTTTCAAGTTTGCTATCGCTCAATGCAATTCTGTTTGTCTTGCTTGCTACTGCTAATATTTTAGATTTTTCTCCTCTAGTAGGTGTTGCCTGCTTAGCTTTTGTCATGTATTTGATGTCGAAATCAATGCCTAAATTAGATACTCTGTTATTGTCTAATTTGAGTGCGGATGTATTAGCTAGAAGTAATAATCTCTTGAGTATGATTTTTTCCCTAACATTACCTTTGGGGATGTCTGTATTTTCCTTCTTAGCTTTGCAAGATATCAGCCTTTGTTGGTGGGTGTTTTTGGTAGTGAGTGTGATAGGGTTGATTTTATCACTAGAAAAAAGAAGTTTTTCAGGTAAAAAATGTTAACCTAGGAAAATCAGGCTTACTAGAAGGTCTTCCAGATTTGATCCGTGTGACGACTGTGACCTTGATTTCACTTGTTGGGGAAACAGCTATGGCTGGTGCGGTTGGAGCTGGTGGTATCGGTAACGTGGCCATCGCTTATGGATTTAACCGCTACAATCACGATGTGACCATCTTGGCAACCATCATTATCATTTTGATTATCTTTGCAATCCAATTCTTGGGAGACTTCTTGACTAAGTCTTGAGCCATAAATAAAATAGGCTCCATAATATCCATAGGGGATTTACCCACTACAAATATTATAGAGCCAAATAAAAAAGAGCCGCCTGGCTCTTTTTTAGTAATCAGATTTTCTGTGCAAATTTTTTACTCAAGGCTTGTCCAATCAAGGCACCCACTAGGGCTCCGATGACAATACTTGCGATAAAAAGAAGGATGGTTCCAGGATTTGGCGCAACCATGATACGGTCGATATATTCTTGGGATTTTCCTCTTGCCAGAAGGGTAGCCATATAGGCTTTGGGCGCAATCCACATAAGCAAGATTGGACCTGTTGAGCTAAAGGCAAAGAGAATGAAAGAAAGGAAGTTCTTTGTTTGGTCCTTGTATTTTCCGAGGTTAGCTACTCCATCTGCTAGGAGACCACAGATAATTCCAGGAAGGAATGCACCAGCACCGTGTTTAGTTCCCAAGAAAAAGAGGGCGATGACAAGGCCGATAGTGGTAATGGCTCCAAAGCGCGGAACTTTTGCGACTAGGATCATATAGACGCTACCGCCGACAAGGGCAGTAAAGGCAGGCGCATAAAACATGTTTCCAGTTTGGTCAAAGAGATTGCCCAAAAGGACACCAATCCCCATGCAGAGGAAGTAAAGAACTGCAAAAAGAAGTGTAGTTAAGATAGATTTTTTCATGAATTGTCTCCTGATCATTTTTTCACAATTCTCATTTTACCATGGTTTGGTGGGATTGTAAATGGATACTAGAAGTTTTTGAAAACGCTTGAAATATGATATAATGGTTTCATAGTTATTTTTAGGGGGATATCATGGGGAGATTTTTAGACTTTGTCTTTAATCGTTTCTTTTTAGGGATGATTGCGACAGCCTTCTTTTGGCTATTAACTTTAGCAGGAGGGATTATCCTTGGTCTAGCGCCGGCTAGTGCCACCTTGATGAGCTTGTATGCAGAACATGGTTATAGCTTTCGGGAATACAGTTTGAAGGAGGCGTGGTCTCTTTATAAGCAAAATTTTGTCTCAAGCAACCTGATTTTCTATAGCTTTTTAGGGTTGGATTTAGTTTTGGTCTATGGTTTGTATCTCTTGATTCAATTGCCTCATCAGACCATCGTTCATTTGATTGCGACCTTTTTGAATGTCCTAGTAGTTGCCCTGCTCTTTTTAGCCTATACAGTATCTTTGAAATTACAAGTTTATTTTGACTTGTCTTATCGAAATAGTCTCAAACTATCCTTGATTGGCATCTTTATGAGTCTAGCAGCTGTGGCCAAGGTTCTCCTTGGGACAGTGTTACTTGTGGCAATTGGTTACTATATGCCTGCTCTTCTTTTCTTTGTAGGAATTGGGATGTGGCATTTCTTTATCAGTGATATGTTGGAACCGGTCTATGAAAGTATCCATGAAAAATTGGCGACAAAGTAGGATGAAGCAGTTTTGGCTACATACGCTTCTGCGAACATACAGTTCAGTTATGATCATTATTATTGCGAGTTTTGCAATCTTACTCTCTTACGCTGACTGGGATTCACGGGAAAAGGAAGCCCAGAGAGTAGCCCAGCGTGTAACTGCTAGAACAGTGAGTGAAATTGAATATTACCATAGAGAGTCAACCCAGATAGCTCAGGCTTTAGTTGAAAATCAAGCTCGTATTGAGGGAATCTATAAATACTTTAGCCTTAGCATGCCAGACTATTTTTACTGGCAATTAGAGCGGAAAGCTTCGCCTTATGTATCAGTCTCTCTGCATGAAAATGTTGATGATCTCTATGTTCGAAATGATTTTGTAACTGGAGTGGCCATTGCTTTTCAAGATTACAAGGAAGTCTATGTTTCTACTAAAGACAAACGTAGTGGAGAAAAAATCAGGGCTGAGGATTTCAAACCAGCAGGAAATAGTTTTGCCATTCCAGTGTCAGACCCAGTGTCAGATCAAGATTTAGGAGTGATTTACATCTCCTTGGATCCTGCTGTTTTATACCATGCCATTGATAATACTAGAGGTCATACTCCGATGGCAGTAACAGTGACTTCACCTTTTGATACGGAGATTTTTCATATTGGTGAAACAGTTGATAAGGAGAGTGAAAATTGGCTAGTTGGCTTAACTTCTCATGGTTATCAGGTTCAGGTGGCAGTTCCCAAAAACTTTGTTTTACAAGGAACAGTGACTAGCTCTGCTTTGATTGTGAGCTTGAGCCTTCTCTTTATTGTCATTCTTTATCTGACTTTGAGGCAGACCTTTGCTAACTACCAAAAGCAGGTAGTGGATTTGGTGGATTCCATTCAGGCTATTGCCCAAGGGGAAGAAGGTCTTCGCATTGACACACTTGAAAAGGATCAGGAATTGCTCCTAATCGCAGAGACCACCAATGATATGTTGGATCGATTGGAAAAGAATATCCATGATATTTACCAGTTAGAGCTTAGTCAAAAAGATGCCAATATGCGAGCCCTGCAGGCGCAAATCAATCCTCATTTTATGTATAATACGCTGGAATTCTTGCGCATGTATGCAGTTATGCAGAGTCAAGATGAGTTGGCAGATATCATTTATGAATTCAGTAGTCTCTTGCGTAACAATATTTCTGACGAAAGAGAAACTCTTCTCAAACAGGAATTAGAATTTTGCCGTAAATATAGCTATCTCTGCATGGTTCGCTATCCCAAGTCCATTGCCTATGGTTTCAAGATAGACCCAGGGTTAGAGAATATGAAGATTCCTAAGTTTACCTTGCAACCGCTGGTAGAAAACTATTTCGCGCATGGTGTTGACCACAGGCGGACAGATAATGTGATTAGCATCAAGGCGCTTAAACAGGATGGTTTTGTGGAAATTTTAGTGGTAGATAATGGTAGAGGAATGTCGGTTGAAAAGCTGGCAAATATCCGAAAAAAATTAAGTCAGAGACATTTTGAACACCAAGACAGCTACAGTGATCAAAGGCAGTCTATCGGGATTGTCAATGTCCATGAGCGTTTTGTGCTCTATTTTGGAGACCGCTATGCCATTACTATAGAGTCTGCAGAGCAAGCAGGTGTTCAGTATCGTATTACAATTCAAGATGAGTAGAAAGGGAGAAAATGTATAAAGTATTATTAGTAGATGATGAGTACATGGTGACAGAAGGTCTGAAACGTTTGATTCCCTTTGATAAGTGGGATATGGAGGTCGTCGCAACAGCCAGTCATGCCGATGAAGCCCTAGAATATGTTCAGGAAAATCCTGTAGATGTGGTCATTTCCGATGTCAATATGCCCGACAAAACAGGGCTTGATATGATTCGGGAGATGAAAGAAATCTTACCAGATGCTGCCTATATCTTGCTCTCAGGTTATCAGGAGTTTGATTATGTAAAAAGAGCCATGAACCTTAGTGTAGTGGACTATTTGGTCAAGCCTGTTGATAAGGTAGAGTTAGGAAATCTGCTGGAGAAGATTGCAGGTCAGCTTGGAGAGAGAAGAAAGAAAAGTCAGACCCTCAGTCAAGATTTAGATGAGGCTGGATTTGTCAGTTATTTAGGAGGTAAGGAGAATTGGTGGATAGGTCTATCCAAGGAAAAGCAAGGTTCCTTCACCATTCCCTACTATGTATTGGGTCAAGACTGGCAGATTTTCATTTCTGACCAACCCCTAGATGGTTTAGTCGTTACTCCCTTTGAAGCTCCCTATCAAGAACACTTTGAAGGCTGGAAGCTGAATGCTGAGAAAGCCCTCTTTTACGGCTCTGTAAATCTACAACAGTCTCAGAGTCTCTTTGCCTATTACGAACCGATTTATAGGGTTATCATTCAGGGGAATCTCAATCAAATCGTGGAAGAGTTAAACCTCTTGGAGAAAGTGGTTCTTGAAAATACACCGCGTGTTCCGATTACCAAACAGCTTTTTATCCAGTTTGTCATGGATGTCTTTCACTTGTTTGAACATCTCAAAGCTGATGATATGACGGACATTGTCAAAACCATTCATGCTATTCAAGCCTTCGATGAATTGGTTTCTTATATCAAGGAAACTCTGACCAGCTTTTTCGGTCAATACCGTATGAATGAAAATGTGGTCAGTGTGCTGGAAGTCATTGGTCGTGATTACCAAAAAGAGCTTTCCCTCAAGGATATCAGTAAGGCTCTCTTTATCAATCCTGTCTATCTAGGGCAGTTGATTAAGCGAGAAACCGATTCGACCTTTGCAGAGTTACTAAACAAACAACGTATTAAGGCTGCCCAGCAGCTCTTGCTTTCAACCAGTGACAGTATCGAAGATATTTGTTATGCTGTTGGTTACAGTAACCTTGGATATTTCTATAAAGTGTTCCGAAAATTGTGCGGAAAATCGCCAAAAGCTTACCGAAAACAGGTAGAAACGATACTATAAGATTTGTATTCCTTTGCAAAAAGTGCTATAATATGAATAATATTATCAGGAGGTTCTATTATGAAAAAGAAACCAATTTATCTATGGGTCTTGCTAATCTTGTCTGCCCTTATTTCAGCTATGTCTCTGTTTGGAATGTTGAGTCCCTTACCTAGCAAAGAAGCCCTTCGTGCCGCTCAGAAACAAGTTGCAGGGGTCAGTGCTCAGCAATTAGAAGACAACATCAATTACAGCTATAGAGTAGCAGAATCAACTCATTCTATTTTTAATATGGCCTTGATTGTGCTATCTGCTATTTTAGTGGTTGTAGCGATTGTCTTCCTTATTCGTAAGAATTTGCAATATGCAAACTATACTTATGTCGGCTATGTTTTGCTAGCCATTATTGGTTCGATTTATGGCTATGTTGGTTTACAGGATGCTGTGCAGTTAGTTCACGATGAAACCATGCGTTTAGGGATAAGTGTTATTTCACAAGCCGTTAGCATTCTCTCTATCGTCATCAATGTTCTTTTCCTAGCCCTTGTCTTCTACAAGATATGGCGTCAGCAGAAAGCCTTGGCAGAAGAAGAGGAAGCAGAAAATCTTGCTTAAGTATTGACAAAAAAGAGCTATCAAGTTACAATCTTGGTAGTTCTTTTTCGATTAAAAATAAAATCATGGAGGAAAATATGAAGACAATTTCTTTAGTTTATATTAGTTTGAGTGGCAATACTGAGAGTTTTGTGACGCGCTTGAAAGACTATCTCTTGTCCCAGTACGAGGGGATTGAGGTCCAAAAGATTCATATCAAAGATTTGGTCAAGGAAGGCCAAGATTTCTATGAAATGGACCATCCCTATGTCGCTTTTTTGCCAACCTACCTAGAAGGTGGGAATGGCGTGGATAACGGAGATGTCGAGATATTGACGACACCAGTGGGGGATTTTATCGCCTATGGTGACAATGCTAGTAAGTGTTTTGGCGTGGTTGGCTCAGGAAATCGTAACTTTAATAACCAATACTGCCTGACAGCTAAGCAATACAGTCAACGTTTTGGTTTCCCTGTCTTGGCTGACTTTGAAATGAGAGGCATGCTGGAAGATATCAAACGTGTTGCAGCGATTATCGCAGATTTGTATGAGTTGGAAAAGGAGAATTAATACTCAATGAAAATCAAAGAGCAAACTAGGAAGCTAGTCGCAGGTTGCTCAAAGCACAGCTTTGAGGTTGCAGATAGAGCTGACGTGGTTTGAAGAGATTCTCGAATAGTATAAAGTTCTTATAAGAGGTGGTTGAAGTTGTTCAACTGTTTTTTGAGTATAAACAGTCTTTAAGAACGTAAAAAAGCATAAGTTCAGGTCTTCAAAACCTTGTTCTTATGCTTTTTATCATAGAAATATTTGCTGAATTTTCTCTTGAAATGAAACCTTATCTTCATCTCGCGCTTGTCCCTTACCCTGCTTTTCCGATTGCGAGTGCGTAGATAAAGAAGATGGCGAAGCCAAAGAGGAAAATCAATCCTGCAATGGCAAGGTGTTTGAGCCAAGAAGGAAGATTTTTGTTTTCACGCGTTACCAAGGCATAATTCAAAAGAGCGAAGAATGGTGTTGTCAGGAAAGAGCCAATCATGGCAAAGCGGAGCATGGTTGATACCTGACCAGCGAAGAACTTGATAATGACGATACCGATGATAGCAGTGATGGTCATCCAGATGTTCAAAGATTTACGATTGTCCTCTTTTTGACTGATTAGCAGTCGGAGAGATTCCTGATTGACGCGAGAATAGCCATCGATAACAGTGATAACTGTTCCAAAGATACATAAGAAGGCAATAAAGGTAATCAAGTAACGGGACCATTCGCCAAGAACAGAGGCATACATGCCCACGAATTGAGAGATGTATTTGGCTGAAGCGGCTTCAACCGCCTGCCCTGTAGGATACTGAATCAGTGCTCCCAGTGCCACAAAGAAGACGGCTAGGATAGCTGTTCCAATATAACCAGTGTTAAAGTCAAACAGAGCGTCTTCTGTGTTAAAGTTGACGGTCTTTCTCTTTTCAGCTGACCAAAGTGAATTGATAGCTGAAATTTCAATAGGAGCCGGCATCCATCCTAGGAGGGAGACGATGAAGGGCAGAGCTGCCATTTGCCAAGGTGTTTTCTCAACAAAATCAGAGCTGTATTCGGGATGCTTGACCGCCGCAATGATAACTGCAAGAACAGTCGCAATGGTCAAAGCAGACATAATCCATTTGACCATGCCGTCTAAAAGTTTGTAGCCTCCAAAGAGTAACATAGCCCAAATGATGGCAACGAGAATGAGGGACCACTGAGTGATGCTAAGACCAATCATTGGGAAGGCGCTGGCGATGATAGCTGAGCACAGAATGGCAACACCAGCCGTGTTGACCATAGCCGAAAAGACATTGAGGATAAAGAAAATCCAGAGATAGAGTTTTCCTTTTTCGGCATAACCTTCAACCAAAGTCTTTCCAGTATCAGCGGTGTATTCAGCACCAAAACGGAAAAATGGATATTTAAAGACATTAGCTAAGATGACCAAGAGAAGTAGAGACCAACCGTAAGAACCGCCAGCTTGAGTGGAAGATACAATGTGAGAACCGCCAACAGCGGCAGTTGCCATTAGGATTCCAGGTCCCATTGCTTTTAGCTTGCTTGCCCAGGTTGATTGATTTAAGGAAATAGCTTGCGACATGATAAATACTCCTTTTTGAATTTTCAGAATAATCTGGATATGTAATCTATATTCTACAAAAAATTTTGGAAAAATGCAAGAGTATTTTGAAAAAAGATAGAAAATTTACAAAGAAGATCTGAAATAACTGTTATGATATAGCGGATTGAAACTAGAATAGTACACCTCTGCTTCTAAAACATTGTTAGAAATCGATTTGACTGTCCTGATCGATTTATCCTGTTCTTATTTCATTTCACTATAGTAAGGTGCAGCAGGATAAAGAAAAACCGAGAAGTTTCTTTCTCGGATTTGCTTATTATGAGGTGCCTATTTTCTATGCTCCAAGAGTTGATTGATGTGATCTACTTTTTTAGCCTCTCTTTTATAGAGAATAGCCCAGATGATGAGATAGACAATCGCAAACTCGATAATGAGCTGGAGGTAGAAAATCCAGTGGAAAGGGAACCAACTAGCAAGAGTTGCTAGTGGGACGAAGCCAGCCAGCATAAGGAAGAAATGAGTCAGAGTGGCACGAAGCATGCTCCAGTCACGGCTGAATAAGCGGTTGCCAAAGTTGAAGAGCATACCAATGGCTGCCCAGATAAGTGTGCAGTAGAGCAAGACCAAGGCACCGTGAACCTGATGCTGATCCATCACTTGACCGATGAGAGAGTAGGGATTTAGTGGTGCGTAGGTATTTGGTGCATAAATGAGTGAAAAGAGGATAGAGAGGATGAGGCCGATAAGAACACCGGCAGCTGCATCGTGAAATACTTGTTTTTTCATAGTTCTAATTTCTCCTTGATGGTTTTTAGATAACGGCGTGAAGAGTAGGTGAAGCTTTCGTTTTTCAAGAAAATTTCTACCAGACCGTTTGGCGTGAGCTTGAGGTGAGAGATGGAATCGATATTGATGATTTCTGATTGGGAAATTTGGATAAAATTGGTTGGCAAGAGTTTAAGAACCTGATAGAGTCGCAAATCAATGCTGTAGGTCTGACTCGCGGTTTCTGCTAGAACCTTCCGATTCTCGATATAGAAGCGCTGAATCTTGCCAATCTCAACTAGATAGACCTGATCATCGATTTTTCCTTTGATTTTTTCTCTTTGGTCCAGATTTTCTGCGAACTCGATGACTTTCTGGACTTTTTCGGTTTCTTGAGGTGCTTGGACAATCAGCTTTTCCTCCTCGTAAGTCTCACTAATCTGTAGTTCTACTTTCATAGTTTTCTCTCCTTTTCAGTTATACAAGGTTGTGATCACTTCCTGTATATCCTTATTAAACACTATTTTATAGCCCATGGCAAGGAACCTTGTCTATGTGGCGCTTGCTTTTCTGTCCTATCTGAAATATGGTATAATAGCACTAATCAATTTCTAGGAAAACAGGTACAGAAAGGGGCTGAAAAATGTCTCATATTATTGAATTGCCAGAGGTGCTGGCAAACCAAATCGCGGCTGGAGAGGTCATTGAACGTCCTGCCAGTGTGGTCAAAGAGTTGGTAGAAAATGCTATTGACGCGGGTTCTAGTCAGATTATCATTGAGATTGAAGAGTCTGGTCTCAAGAAGATTCAAATCACAGATAATGGTCATGGAATTGCCCACGATGAGGTAGAGCTGGCTCTGCGTCGTCATGCGACCAGTAAGATAAAAAATCAGGCAGATCTCTTTCGGATTCGGACGCTTGGTTTTCGTGGTGAAGCCTTGCCTTCTATCGCTTCTGTTAGTGTTTTGACCCTTTTGACGGCGGTGGATGGTGCTAGTCATGGAACCAAGTTAGTCGCGCGTGGGGGTGAAGTTGAGGAAGTCATCCCAGCGACGAGTCCTGTGGGAACCAAGGTTTGTGTGGAGGACCTCTTTTTCAACACGCCTGCTCGCCTCAAGTATATGAAGAGCCAGCAAGCAGAGTTGTCTCATATCATTGATATTGTCAACCGTCTGGGCTTGGCCCATCCTGAGATTTCTTTCAGCTTGATTAGTGATGGCAAGGAAATGACGCGGACAGCTGGGACTGGTCAACTGCGACAAGCAATCGCAGGAATTTATGGTTTGGTCAGTGCCAAGAAGATGATTGAAATTGAGAATTCTGACCTTGATTTCGAAATTTCTGGTTTTGTGTCCTTGCCTGAGTTGACTCGGGCTAACCGCAATTATATCAGCCTCTTCATCAATGGCCGTTATATCAAAAATTTCCTGCTTAATCGTGCTATTCTTGACGGCTATGGCAGTAAGCTCATGGTGGGGCGTTTTCCACTGGCTATCATTCATATCCATATCGACCCCTATCTAGCAGATGTCAATGTGCATCCGACCAAGCAAGAGGTGCGGATTTCCAAGGAAAAAGAATTGATGGCCTTGGTTTCAGAAGCTATTTCTAATAGTCTCAAGGAGCAAACCTTGATACCTGATGCCTTGGAAAATCTTGCCAAATCGACTGTGCGAAATCGTGAGAAGGTGGAACAAACTATTCTCCCACTCAAAGAAAATATGCTCTACTATGAGAAAACTGAGTCGACAAGACCTAGTCAAGCTGAAGTAGCTGATTATCAGGTGGAATTGACTGATGCAGGACAAGACTTGACCTTGTTTGCCAAGGAAACCTTGGATCAGCTGACCAAGCCTGCAAAACTGCATTTTGCAGAGAGAAAGCCTGCTAACTACGACCAACTAGACCATCCAGAGTTAGATCTTGCTAGCATCGATAAGGCTTATGACAAGCTGGAGAGAGAAGAATCATCCAGCTTCCCAGAGTTGGAATTTTTCGGTCAAATGCATGGAACCTATCTCTTTGCCCAGGGGAGAGATGGGCTTTACATCATAGATCAACACGCAGCTCAGGAACGGGTTAAGTACGAGGAGTACCGTGAAAGCATTGGCAATGTTGACCAGAGCCAGCAGCAACTCCTAGTGCCCTATATCTTTGAATTTCCTGCGGATGATGCCCTGCGTCTCAAGGAAAGAATGGCACTTTTGGAGGAAGTGGGCGTCTTTCTAGCAGAGTACGGGGAAAATCAATTTATCCTGCGTGAACATCCTATTTGGATGGCAGAGGAGGAGATTGAGTCAGGCATCTATGAAATGTGCGACATGCTCCTTTTAACCAAGGAAGTTTCTATCAAGAAATATCGAGCAGAGCTAGCTATCATGATGTCCTGCAAGAGATCTATCAAGGCCAATCATCGTATCGATGACCACTCAGCCAGACAGCTCCTTTATCAGCTCTCTCAGTGTGACAATCCCTATAACTGTCCTCATGGACGTCCTGTTTTGGTGCATTTTACTAAGTCGGATATGGAAAAGATGTTCCGACGCATTCAGGAAAATCACACCAGTCTCCGTGAGTTGGGGAAATATTAAATGATGTTTGAAGTGAGATAATAGAAGATTTGCTGAGATTATTAGATATACAAAAATTGGATTTTAATTTAGCATGAAAATGAGTGACTGAAATAATCTGTTCTCCAGAATATTTCAGTCACTCATTTTTGCATAGATTAATAATTATTTATCAAATCCATTATGTTAGTTATTTTAGGTATAAATTCATTTAAAAAGGATTGATAGCCACAGAACTCATTTTTTTCATCAACGTACATTGAATTTTTCATTCGCTTACATCCACCACGACATATGTTTAGAAAAGGGCAGGATGTACATTTGGAAGGAATTTTCGATAGTGGACGAGAATATAAAAATTGTTTAGCAATTTTGCTAGAAAAGAGTTCTTTCAATCCCATTTCTTGGATGAAGCCCATTCTGTATTCATCCAAAGCGAAAAAATCGCAAGGATAGACACTTCCGTCTCCTTCTATGACATATTGAATACTGCAATTTCCGACAAGCCCGCAAGCGTTTACTTCTTTTCTTACAATTAAATTAAAAACATCATCAAATAATTTAATGGATATATAGTGTCCACTAGCTAATTCAGCTAGCCAAAGAGGTAGAATATCATGGTAGAATTGAAAGAATTTCTGAGGAGTAAGTGCATAAGAACTTTTTTCGCTTGGATTTAGTTCATCTAAGCAAGGGATAAATTGGACATAGTGGATATTTTCTTGTTTTAAAAAAATAAAGATATCTTTTGCGTGTTGAGCTAATTCTTGTGTTAAAACACAAAGCACATTATAATCGATTGAATAATCATCAAAAAGACGTTTTGTCTGTATTACTTTTTGGAATGTTCCTCTACCTCTTGGGTCAAGTCGACTCATATCATGTAGAATTGGTGTTCCATCTATTGATAAACCGACTAAAAAGTTATTCTCTTTGAGAAATTCACACCATTTTTTGTTGATAAGAATTCCGTTTGTTTGTATTGAATAATGTACAGAAACTTTTTTTGTCTGTTTTTGTACGCAAGTGATAAGATGCTTAAAATAAGATAATCCTGCTAAGGTAGGCTCCCCTCCTTGGAAGCCTATGGACAACTCATCTCCATCAGCTAAATCTATAAATAAATGTTCAATCATTTTTTCAGTAGTCTCGGGTTTCATTTTTCCATAGGAACGAACTTCTCGTAATGAAGTTACATCAGCATAAAAACAATATTTACACCGAATATTACAAAGAGATGAAGATGGTTTGATTAGTACGGATATCTTTTTCATGTCTATTTCCTACTTTAAATTTACAAAGGAGAATCTATTGTTTTAGATGATAAAATTTTAACAAATTGAGAGTATTTCGCAATTGTTTTCTCTTCTATATTGTGGTCAGTAATCAAATAGTTAATATCTTCTAAATTGTAAAATTGATAGAAATCGATTTTATTAAACTTTGAATGATCTACTAGTAAAAACTTTTCTTGTGCTTTATTTAAGGCTGCGGTTTGTATATCCCCAGCACTTTCAGTGAATGTTGAGATGTTTGTACCATATATAGCATTACAGCTGATGAAAGCTTTAGTAAAATTCATTGATTCTAAACAATTAAATGCTGTTTTTCCGACAAATGCACCTGTTCGTTCACGATATGTTCCGCCTACTAATACTAATTCCTTAAAATTTTTTTGATTTAGTATGACGAAAACAGGCCAGCTGTTAGTAACAACTCGTATATCTTCTTCAGTGATTTTATATGCTAATTGTTCTAATGTTGTTCCAGAACCGATAAAGATAGTTTCACCAGGTTTGATAAAGTGAGAAGCGATATCTGCGATTTCTTTTTTCTCGTTCATGTATAAGGATTGTTTTTCAAATTGTGATTTTTCGTTTCGAACTAATTTACTTTCTGCTCCGCCATGAACCTTTATTAATTCATCTTTTTCTTCTAGTTCAGTTAAATAGCGTCGGATTGTCATAGTTGATACATTGAGATGTTGAGCAAGTTCTTGGATTGAGACATAGCCTTTAACGTTTACTGTATCTAGGATAAATTTTATTCGCTCATTTTTTTTCATAGTAGATTCCTTCTGGTTCTCTTTTGAATTTATAATATCATTAAAATGTCATTTTTTCAATCAAAAAGCACAAAAGGACATGAAATAACACTATAAAATAACAAAAAATAACACAATATAACATTGTTAACAAAAAAATAACAAAAATAGAACAAAAAGTGTTGACAAATGATTAAAAAAGATTATAATTAATATTGTAAGCGATGTCATAAATATAATTTAGGAGGGAAAAGATGAGATATCTTGTTATAAGTCATGGACCGATGTCAAAAGCTGCGGTAGAAAGTGCAGAAATGATTTTAGGTTCTCAAAATCGTGTTAATACGTTATCAGTGACAATGGATTCGACGATAGAATCAATGTATGAAGAAATTGTGACAGTTACGTCTGTATATCCAGATGAGGAATGGATTATTCTGACAGATATTATTGGTGGAACTCCGTTTAATGCATCTTATCGTTTTTTAGAAACTAATGGAAATGTATTGATCGTAACAGGCTTTAATTTACCCTTGTTAATTGAGTTGTTTATGCACTCGGAGTTACGCTTGTTAGAGGCAACAGAAGTAATAAAAAATATATTACCAAATACAATGTCAATTGTTGATAAGGCAATAACTTCCGAACCTATTGAGGAAGATTCATTTGATTTATAGAAGGAGACATAGAAATGGCAGTAGAACTTGTTAGAATTGATGACCGCTTGATTCATGGTCAAGTGGCAACTACTTGGACTCGTAATTATGAAATTGAACAAATCTTAATTATTAATGATGAAGCTAAAAATGATCCAGTTCAGCACAGTGTTGCAAATTTTGCCGTTCCCCCTGGTGTTAAGGTTGTTATTTTTGGAGTTCGTCAATTTGCTGAGGTTATGAAGAAAAGTGAAATCAAAAAGAGAACGATGTTATTATTTACAAATCCCATAGATATTAAATTTTTAGTAGATGAAGGATTGAAAATTAAAGAAGTTAATGCAGGAGGGATGAGATTTAAAGAAGGACGTAAAAGATTAGAGAAAGCAATCTCTGTAACAGACGAGGAACATCAAGCCTTTGTTGATTTGATGAATGAAGGAATTCATATCAATGTACAAATGGTTCCTAAAGATCCTAGGGTGGATTATAAAACGTTAGTTTAAGACCTTTATTGATTAAATTAAATTCAAAAGAAAAATAAAAGAAAGGAGAAAATCTTATGATTTTCAAAGCGCTTATTGTGGCGATTTGGGCGGGGCTATGTGCCCTTGACCAGTTCGGACCACACCTTGGCTTTCGAAAACCATTATTAGCAGGTGTAGTAGTAGGATTCTTGCTGGGAGACCCAGGGCAGGGATTGATTATCGCTGGTACTCTTGAGCTATTGTGGTTAGGAACAAATAATGTAGGAGCCTATCAACCACCTGATGTTATTTCAGGAGCTGTTGTTGGTGTCGCTATCGGTATTTTATCAGGTGGTGGTGAGGCTGCAGGTGTTGCAGTTGCAGTACCTGTTGCGCTTCTAGTTCAACAACTAAGTATGATTATAATGACTACTAATGTATCATTAGTACATACGGCAGATAAAATTGTTCAATCGGGTGAATTTGGAAAAATTGATAAGTTGCAGTATTTGGGCGGTTTATTCTTCTTTTTAAGTCGAGCTGTGCCAGTGTTTATCTCAGTATGGTTAGGTGCTCCAGCAGTAGAAGCTGCACTAGGTGTTATTCCAGCTTTTGCCTTAACTGGATTGACAGTTGCTTCTAAACTTATTCCAGCAGTTGGTCTTGCTATGCTACTTTCAATGATGTTGAAAAAGAATATGTGGATTTTTCTTACACTAGGTTTTGCATTAGCAACATTTTTACAAATACCAACTGTTGGCATTGCAATTTTTGCTCTTGCAGCAGCTGCCTTGTATGATATTTTAATGAATCGTGGTGGAATAGAAAAAAACGGAGATTCTGAGGAATCGAGTGTAGTTGTTGCAGATGGGGAAGGAGAGTTTGATTTATGACCAACGAAAATAAAATAACAAAAAAAGATTTGAATAAAATGTTTTGGCGTTGTCAGATGATTCAATTCTCTCACAATTATGAGCGATTACAAAGTCTAAGTACTCTATTTGCATTGACACCAGTTTTGTCTAAATTATACAAAGGTAAAAGTAAAGAAGAATGTGTCAATGCTCAAAGACGCCATTTAGAATTTTTTAATAGCCATCCAGTACTTATTCCGTTCATATTAGGTGTTACAACTGCATTAGAAGAAACCACTACTGAAGATGAAAAAGAATCTGTTATTGCTGTAAAAACAAGTTTGATGGGGCCTTTGGCTGGTTTGGGTGATAGCTTATTGAACTTTACATGGTTTCCGATTGCAGGAAGTATAGGGGCTTCATTTGCAGTTCAAGGAAATTGGATGGGGCCAATATTGATGTTCTTGCTGATAAATGGTTTATATTTCCCTTTGAAATATTACAGTATTCACATAGGATATAGTAAAGGGAAAGAATTATTAACATCGGCAAATGGGAAAAAGATTTTAGATAGAATTTCAACATCGGCGAATGTTCTTGGTGTAATGGTAGCGGGTGCGTTAATTACATCTACAGTTAAGTTAAAATTAGGGTTACAATTTGGTGAAGGCGATGGGGCTATAGTGCTTCAAGATACTCTTGATAAAGTATTACCAAATATGTTGCCTTTAATTCTTACATTAGTTTGTTTGTATTTAATGAAAAAATGGAATGGTAAATACGTTGTGTCAATGATTTTTGTGATTATTGGAGTTTCTATCTTCTTATCATATTTTGGAATCATTGTTTAGATTAAAACGAGGTAGGAAATGAAGGTTGTTCTAGTATTAATGGATACGCTACGAAAGGATTTTTTGAAAACATATAATACAAATTCTTTTGTAGCGACACCTAATTTAGATGCATTTGCTCAAGATTCGGCTGTTTTTGATAATCATTATATTGGCTCAACTCCCTGTATGCCTGCACGACGTGATATTATGACTGGTCGTTTAAATTTTTTAGAGAGATCATGGGGACCAATTGAACCATTTGACATCACTGTATCAAAGGTGCTTCAAGAGCATGGAGTATATTCACACTTAACGACAGATCATACACATTATTTTAGACTTGGTGGAGAAGGCTATATTAACCAATTTACAACTTGGGATTTTCATCGCGGTCAAGAAGGCGATCCATGGATTTCACGAATAAAAGATCCAGAGTGGATGCCAGAACAATATTATGGTAAGCTAAGACGTCAATATCAAGCGAATCGTGAATATTGGTATGAAGATGAGGATAAATATCCTACTCCTAGGACATTTAAATCGGCATGCGAATGGTTAGAATTAAATAAAGATGAGGATGATTTCTTTATTCAAGTAGAAGTTTTTGATCCTCATGAACCGTTTGATGTACCTAAAAAATACATGGAGTTGTATGATAAAGTATATACTGGTCCATATTTTGAAACTCCAAATTATGGGGAAGTAGATGTCCCAGAAGAGGCGGTAGACTATATTCGAAAACGGTATGCTGCACTTATGACTATGACAGATGTACATTTTGGTCGCCTAATTAATAAAATGAAGGAATTAGGAATATACGATGATACTTTAATCATTGTGACATCTGACCATGGATATTTCTTGGGAGAAAGAGAGCTGTTCGGAAAAAATTATATGCATAATTTTAATGAATTAGCAGCAATTCCTTTGTTTGTCAAGGACCCAGTTCATCGTAAACAAGGCGAAAGAATAAAAACAGTATCACAGAATATTGATATCATGCCAACCATATTGGATTATTTTGATATCCCAACTCCAGATGAAGTACAGGGAAAATCCTGGTTACCGCTATTAGATGGGAAAGAAAATGAAAAAGAGTATGCTGTTTATGGTGCTCATGGCATCACAGTGAATATTACAGATGGACGGTATACCTATTTCAGAGCTCCAAAACCAGACAATTCTCCTTTAAATGAGTATGCTGGAATCCCAACAACTATTCGTCATTATTTAGGAGAGCAGAATCCTTCAGAAATTGAAATGGGACAGTTTCTTGAACGAACTCCTTTTCCAGTTTATAAGATTCCTATAAAAAAACCAGCTATTTTAGATGGTTTAGGGGATATGTCAGGGTATACAAAGGATAGTTTACTTTTTGATTTGGAAATTGATGAAGGTCAAACTTCTCCACTTAAGGATGATGAATTAGAAGACCGTATGAAGCATTTGCTGGTAGAAGAAATGAAGAAACTCGAAGCTCCAGAGGAACAGTTTGAAAGATTAGATTTATTGGATATCTTATAAAAGAAGGGACATGTTTATGATTTATATTCCTGGTGGTAATTATTGTATCGGAACAAATGAAAGGATAGGGTTTGAGTATGATTATGAAGGTCCCCGTACTGAAATATCTATTGCTCCTTTCTACATTGATGAGACAACAGTAACAAATCAAGAATTTTCAGAGTTTGTGAAACAAACTGGATATATTACTGACGCTGAAAAGATTGGTTGGTCTTATGTGTTCAAATATTTTATAGAGGATATAAATCAAATTTCTATAGAGATGCAGAAGACACCTTGGTGGTTAGCAATAGCAGGAGCATCATGGTGCCATCCGGAAGGACCACTGACAGATATCCGTACTCGTATGGATCATCCTGTAGTACATGTTACTCGGAACGATGCACTAGCCTATTGCCAATGGGCTGGAAAAAGATTACCTACAGAAGCAGAATGGGAAATAGCAGCTCAAGGTGGAACCGAGTATGAGCATTATTATTGGGGTGATAATCTTATCTTTAGTGATAAGCATATGTGCAATACATGGCAAGGGCAGTTCCCTACTCTTAATTCATTAGATGATGGATATGCGGGGACTGCTCCTGTTAAGACATATGAACCGAACCCTTATGGGCTTTATCAAATGATAGGGAATGTTTGGGAGTGGTGTGTAAATCCAGGGAAAATAGAACTGCAATCTTTTCAGATTGTGTCTGGTAAAGATTTTTGGAGAGAACATCAAATCTGTGATGATGAACAGTATGCTATAAAAGGAGGCTCCTTTTTATGCCATTATAGTTATTGTAATCGCTATAGAATGTCTGCTAGAAATTCTACAACAGCTATGACAAGTAGTCAAAATATGGGTTTTCGTTGTGTAAAGGACATCAGCTAATAAAGGAAGTGAGATGTATATATGGAACAAAAAATATTATATTTCCTTGTCATCATAGTAGCTAATGCAATAGGGGCGGTATCCGGTATGGGAGGAGGCGTTATTATAAAACCGGTACTTGATTTTATTGCATGGGATAATGTGGCAACTATTTCTTTCTATTCCTCTGTTGCTGTATTTGTTATGTCAATTTCATCAACAGTCAGACAGATTCAGTCTGGTCAAAAGTTAAAAGTTATGGAACTAAGTTATCTTGCTATAGGTTCTATTTTTGGAGGATATATAGGTAGTCTACTATTTGACTGCCTTTTAGTTTTATCTGGGTCAAGAATAGCACAATTTGTTCAAGTAATTATCACAGTACTTATGTTGCTATTTGCTTTATTGGCTTCAAAAAAGTTTTTTAAACAATATAATTTTATTCACAAGACATGGTATTTTTTCTGTGGTTTTTTATTGGGAGCTATATCTAGTTTTTTAGGGATTGGTGGTGGTCCAATCAATGTATCTTTTTTTATAATTTTATTTGGATTACCTATAAAAAAAGCGACAGTTTATTCTATTGCCACTATTTTCTTCTCTCAACTTTCTAAAATTATTTCGTTAGTGTTGATTTCTAAATTTAATCAGTATGATAGCCGTATGCTTATGGTGATTATCATTGCTGCTATTTTTGGAGGAATTTTTGGAGCTAAATTCAGTAAAATTCTATCAGAAGATAAAATTGCGATAGTTTTTCAACTGGTTGTTGTCGCTGTTTTAGCATTAAATATTTATAATTTATTTGCAGTGGTTTTAGAGTAGATTTTGCGCGCTAATATAAAAATGAAAATTTAAAATGATATATATTAAAAATTGAAAGGGAAGTCATGAATCGATTTATAAAAAAATTATTTTTGAAAAATGATCACAACTCCGAAAACAGAAGTTAAAAAACGAACGAAAAGTATTCTAAGCTTTTTAAGAATGCAATTCGTTCGTTTAATTTTGTTCTTAAATTTTGTCGCTAATTATTTTGATTATGTCAAAATAATACTTTTTTGAAATATTCTTTTTCGGACTATTACTCTATAAAAGGAACTTTCTTATGATATTGAAGGTTAGGGTCTAAAGTATGGTATACTATAAAGTAGATTAAATAGTAGACGAGAAAAGGAAAACTATGTACGAATATTTAAAAGGAATCATTACCAAAATCACTGCTAAATACATTGTTCTTGAAACCAACGGTATCGGTTATATCCTGCATGTGGCCAATCCCTATGCTTACTCGGGACAGGTCAATCAGGAGGCTCAGATTTATGTGCATCAAGTCGTGCGTGAGGACGCTCATCTGCTTTATGGATTTCGCTCAGAAGACGAGAAAAAACTCTTTCTCAGTCTGATTTCGGTCTCTGGGATTGGTCCTGTATCAGCTCTTGCTATTATCGCTGCTGATGACAATGCTGGCTTGGTTCAAGCCATCGAAACCAAGAACATCACCTACTTGACCAAGTTTCCTAAAATTGGCAAGAAAACAGCCCAGCAGATGGTGCTGGACTTGGAAGGCAAGGTAGTAGTTGCAGGAGATGACCTTCCTGCCAAGGTGGCAGTGCAAGCAAGCGCTGAAAACCAAGAACTGGAAGAAGCTATGGAGGCCATGTTGGCACTGGGCTACAAGGCAACCGAACTTAAGAAAATCAAGAAATTCTTTGAAGGAACGACAGATACAGCTGAAAACTATATCAAGTCGGCTCTTAAAATGTTGGTTAAATAGGAGCAGAGCATGACAAAACGTTGTTCGTGGGTCAAGATGACCAATCCTCTCTATATCACCTATCATGATGAGGAGTGGGGGCAGCCCCTCCATGATGACCAAGCATTGTTTGAGTTGTTGTGTATGGAAACTTATCAGGCAGGCCTGTCTTGGGAAACGGTGCTCAACAAACGTCAAGCTTTCCGAGAAGCATTTTATGGCTATCAAATTCAAGCGGTCGCAGAAATGACCGATACTGAATTGGAAGACTTGCTGGATAATCCAGCCATCATCCGAAATAGAGCCAAGATTTTTGCTACACGCGCTAACGCCCAAGCCTTTCTACGATTACAGGCAGAATATGGCTCTTTTGATGCCTATCTTTGGTCTTTTGTTGAGGGGAAAACTGTCGTTAATGATATTCCTGATTATCGCCAATCCCCAGCTAAAACCGCTTTGTCTGAGAAATTAGCCAAAGATCTCAAAAAACGAGGCTTCAAGTTCACAGGCCCAGTCGCCGTCTTGTCTTTTCTACAGGCTGCAGGGCTAGTTGATGACCACGAGAATGATTGTGAGTGGAAAAGCAGCAATTAGTGAGTATAGGTAATTAGAATATCTGAGAATATAGAAAAAAGCTGAGAAATTTTTCCCAGCTTTTTATATATACTATTAGATTTGTTAGAGTGAAGTCAAAAAAGTGATTCCACCTAAAATAACACCAGCTGAATTTGGAATGATTAGTATCCAATCCTTCTTAGGTTCCTTTGTCCATCCATAAATAACCCAGATTAAGCAAGATATAGCAGCTGATAAAGGTTGAAATGGTTGAGCTTTATTTCCCTGTAAATTAGCGATAATTTGAGGTATGTAGGCAATAAATACTATAATTCCAATAAAGGCACCAATAGAACCTACGATTCGATTAATTTTTTGTTTTGTCATATACACCTCCTTCAAAAGGATAACATAGAAATTAGCGAAATGCAATAAATTCAGATACAAATTGTAACGAAAACGAATACAAAAGCACAAAAATAGAGAAACTATTTATTTTTTGTTATAGTCAAAGCGAATGATTTGCTCCTTTGCATCTACATAGGCGTGAACTCCGAAGGGGACAATTGCTCTTGGAGTTGCGTGGCCGACATTCAAATTATAGACAATCGGGATATTGCTATCAATGATATCCAATAGTGCCTCTTTATAGTCGTCATAGAAAGTTTCATCCATAGGTTTTCCGACCAAGAGTCCACTGATTACCTCGAATATACCATTGTCCTTTAAAGTCCGTAACATCTTTTTGAAGTCTTCCGGCTCAGGCTTTTCTTCGCTTGTTTCTAGCAAGAGGATTTTTCCTTCCCAGTCTGACAAGTCAGGGAAAAGTTTATATTTTTGGCAGAGCTCCGTGCTATCTGTGTATCGAGAGTTGTCAAAGATATCGTAGAGGGATTCGAGGCAACCACCGAGGATTTTTCCCTCGAACTGGGCATTTCCTTGCAATAATTCAAAACCGGTATTTTCATGACTGACACGAGGTGTCCCCAGAGCCTTGGGACTGAAGTCAGTTCGTTCCTCATACCAAACGTCACTAGGGCGGATTTCTGAGATTCTTCCCGTCTCAATCAATTCTTTGAAGTAGTGAAGGCTATAGGGCAACATCTCCTTGTCCAATTCACAAATGTCTGCTAAGAAGGATTGACCGTAAAAAGTCTTGATTCCTAGTTTATGCAACATGAGATGGTTCATGGTTGTATCCGAGAAGCCAAGAAAAATTTTTTGTTTGATAACCTTTTGGAGTTGGTCATTTTTAAAAAGATAAGGTAGCAAGCGATAGGTATCGTCCCCACCGATGGCGCATAGGATTATGTCGATGCTATCATCAGAAAAGGCATGAATCAAGTCCTCTGCACGCGCTTCAGGATGGTCCTTGATAAAGTCTAATCCATTTAGCGAATGGGGTAAAAAGATAGGATTGAGTCCCAGCTCCTTGAGACGTTGGACACCCAAGTCCACTTCGTGTTTGACAAAGTCTTCTCCGATAATGCCACTAGACAAACTAACAATACCAATAGTAGAAATCATATCTCATCCTCCTAGAAATAGATTGATACTCTTCGAAAATCTCTTCAAACCACGTCAGCTTTGCCTTGCCGTACTCAAGTACAGCCTGCGGCTAGCTTCCTAGTTTGCTCTTTGATTTTCATTGAGTATGAGCCTATTTTATCACAAAAGATTAGATAGAGCTATGTGGATGTCAGAAGAATACTTTAAAATCAAAAAAGTAAGTGAAAAAGCAACCGCACCTGCAGTTGCTTTTATCGTTTTCTTATTCTTAATAACGTGTTGGTCCTGCACTTGCGCTGCGGATATTCAAGCGTTTCTTGAGATAGAAGCGAAGGGCTAGGAGGGCTGCTCCGATAATAGCGAGTGGCAATGGAGCAAGTACTGGGTTAAGGCTAGCTGGTAGGAAGCTTGTTGCAAAGAAGACAAGCAACCAAAGGAACATAGAAGCTAGGATAACCAGTACAGATTTCCAGAAAGGTGGACGTTGACTGCGATCCATATCTGGTCCATAGTATTGGTAAACAAAGTAGTACATCAAGTAGAAGGCAAATCCACCAACCAGTCCAACTAATAGGAGGGTAATCAAACCATAGCCGAGAGCTTGGTCTGCCGCAAAGAAGGTTGTGAGAGCGCTGACGAGGGCAAAGAGGCTAGTGATGAAAAGAGCTGAGTCCATAATCATGAGTTTTGGATCATCATTTTCTTTTGGATGCTCTTTTTCATATTGTTCCTTGACAGTGAAGCTGTGTGCCCAGTGGGTCGGTGCGCCATAGAGGGAACGAGCAGTCGTACCCTTGGCTTGCTCTTCAAGGATTTGGGGAATAACTTCCTCAAAAATAGCCTTGATTTCAGCATCTGTTTTTCCATCTTTGATGAATTGTTGGGTAGCGATGTGGACAAATTCTTGGTTTTTCTTAGTTAATTTTTGTAGATCAATCTGAGACATAGGAACTCCTCTTAGAACCATTTTTTATGGATGAGATAGAGAGTGAGCGAGACACTCATAGCAAAGGCGATAAAGACGATTAACCAGAAGGCATTTGGCTCTCCGTTTAGGGGGATTTCATTATCCTTAAAGTTCATACCGTAGGCAGAAAAGACCATGGTTGGGATGGACATGACGATGGTCACCAGGGCCAAGGTTTTCATGATGTTGTTCTGGTTGTTAGAAATGATAGAGGCGAAGGTCTCTGTCATAGAATGCAAGACGTTTCCATAAATGTCTGCCATCTCGATGGCCTGTTGGGTTTCAATCAGGGTATCTTCAAGCAGGTCTTCGTCTTCAAGGTATTTCTTGATATTGCTGGTTGAGCTGGTCAATTTTTTAATCACACGCTCATTTGTTTTGAGGGAAGCCTTGAAATAGACGATGGTTTTTTCCAATTCCATGAGCTCAATCAATTCTTCATTACGAGTT
This sequence comes from Streptococcus sp. 544, assembly GCF_013277385.1. Classification (NCBI taxonomy): domain Bacteria; kingdom Bacillati; phylum Bacillota; class Bacilli; order Lactobacillales; family Streptococcaceae; genus Streptococcus; species Streptococcus sp. 544. Next base: position 19,902 of record NZ_VMMU01000019.1, on the reverse strand, counting down.
GATTGATGCAGTTGACTTTCGATTTGCTCACTCTTACGGTCAATCGAACGAAGGGCTGTTAGGTAAAGCTCTGCATTGCGATAGAGAATTTGGAAGATAAAACGCGAACGCATGAAGGTGTAGAAATTACGCAAGCGACGGTTGATAAAGACATCGAGGACAGGTAATGGTTCCAAACACGTAGTGATAATGGTTTCCTCGGTGATGATAATACCAAGCGGGATGGTGACGTAGTAGGTGCGGTTATTTCTTTCTTCTGTGACCGGCACGTCTACGATAATCAGGGTGTACTCGTCTTCAATGGTAATACGAGACATTTCTTCCGCATCGAGCGGTGCTCGAAGGTCGGCGATATCAATATCGAAGGCGTTGGCGATTTCGAGTGATTCATTTTGAGTTGGATTAACGAGATTGATCCAAGTACCCGGTTCAAGCGTATCGATCTCTTTAAATTCAGTTGTTGTAGAGAGAAAAACTTGTTTCATATCCCTTATCCTTTCTCATTTTTCAGATTTTTTCACACCGTACTATTATACTACAAAATCGGCCTTTTGGGTAATAGAATCTCACTTTTTTTGGTATAATGGTAAGCAATAATGGACTAGAAAGAACAAAGATGCAAGATAAAATTGTCATTCATGGGGCGCGTGCCCATAATTTAAAAAATATTGATGTGGAGATTCCGCGAGACAAGCTGGTTGTAGTGACTGGCTTGTCAGGTTCAGGGAAATCCAGTCTGGCCTTTGATACCCTCTATGCGGAGGGACAACGTCGCTATGTAGAGAGTTTGTCAGCCTACGCTCGTCAATTCTTAGGAAATATGGAGAAGCCGGATGTAGATGCTATTGATGGTCTCAGCCCAGCTATTTCCATTGACCAAAAAACGACTAGTAAAAATCCTCGCTCGACGGTGGGAACAACGACTGAAATCAATGACTATCTGCGTCTCCTCTACGCACGTGTGGGGACGCCTTACTGTATCAACGGGCATGGAGCTATCAAGGCCTCTTCTGTGGAGCAAATCGTGGATAAGGTTTTAGAATTGCCTGAACGCCAGCGCTTGCAGATTTTGGCCCCTGTCATCCGCAAGAAAAAAGGCCAACATAAGAGTGTTATCGAGAAGGTTCAGAAAGATGGGTATGTTCGTGTCCGTGTGGATGGGGAAGTCTATGATGTGACCGAAGTGCCAGAGTTATCTAAGAGCAAGCAACACAATATTGATGTCGTGGTTGACCGTATTGTTATCAAGGAGGGTATCCGTAGTCGTCTCTTTGATTCCATTGAGGCTGCCCTTCGTATTGCAGAAGGTTATGTCATTATCGACACTATGGACGACTCTGAGTTGCTGTTCTCTGAGCATTATGCCTGTCCAGTTTGTGGTTTTACCGTACCAGAGTTAGAGCCTCGTCTCTTCTCCTTCAATGCTCCTTTTGGTTCTTGTAGTGAGTGTGACGGCTTGGGCATCAAGCTGGAGGTGGATACTGATTTGGTAGTACCAGATGCCAGCAAAACCTTACATGAGGGAGCCTTGGCTCCTTGGAATCCTATCTCATCCAACTACTATCCAAACATGCTAGAGCAGGCTATGACAGCTTTTGGAGTGGATATGGATAAGCCTTTTGAGGACTTGTCAGAAGAGGATAAGAACTTGATTCTCTATGGGTCAGATGGCAAGGAATTCCATTTCCACTATGAGAATGAATTTGGTGGCGTGCGTGATATCGACATTCCTTTTGAGGGAGTTGTCAATAATATCAAGCGTCGCTACCATGAGACCAATAGTGACTACACGCGCACCCAAATGCGCCTCTACATGAATGAGCTGACCTGCGGAACTTGTCACGGCTATCGTCTCAATGATCAGGCCTTGTCTGTCCGTGTGGGTGGCGAGCAAGGGCCACATATCGGAGAAATCTCAGATCTGTCTATCGCAGATCACTTGAACTTGGTAAGCCAGTTGACTCTATCTGAAAATGAAGCCATCATTGCTCGCCCTATTCTCAAGGAAATCAAGGATCGTTTGACCTTCCTTAATAACGTGGGTCTTAACTATCTAACCCTGTCACGTTCAGCAGGAACCCTTTCAGGTGGGGAAAGTCAGCGTATTCGATTGGCAACACAGATTGGTTCTAACCTATCAGGCGTCCTCTATATCCTAGATGAGCCGTCAATCGGTCTTCATCAGAGGGATAATGATCGCCTGATTGCCAGTCTCAAAAAGATGCGTGATTTGGGCAATACTCTCATTGTGGTGGAACACGACGAAGATACCATGCGTGAGGCGGATTATCTGATTGACGTTGGTCCCGGTGCCGGTGTTTTTGGTGGGGAGATTGTTGCTGCAGGTACTCCCAAGCAAGTGGCTCGCAACAGCAAGTCTATCACAGGTCAGTACTTGTCAGGCAAACGTGCCATTCCAGTGCCAGACGAGCGCCGTACCGGAAATGGTCGTTTTATCGAAGTGACAGGAGCGCGTGAGAACAACCTGCAAAATGTCACAGCTCGCTTCCCACTAGGAAAATTCATCGCGGTGACAGGTGTGTCAGGTTCAGGGAAATCGACCCTAATCAATAGCATTCTCAAAAAAGCTATTGCCCAGAAGCTCAACCGTAATTCAGACAAGCCTGGTAAATTCAAGACCATCACAGGGATTGAGCATGTAGACCGCTTGATTGACATTGACCAGAGTCCAATTGGACGGACGCCGAGGTCCAACCCAGCTACCTATACAGGAGTTTTTGACGATATACGTGACCTCTTTGCCCAGACAAATGAAGCTAAGATTCGAGGCTACAAGAAGGGTCGTTTCAGTTTCAACGTCAAGGGTGGTCGCTGTGAAGCCTGCTCAGGTGACGGGATTATCAAGATTGAGATGCACTTCTTGCCAGATGTTTATGTAGCTTGTGAAGTCTGCCACGGAACCCGCTACAACAGTGAAACCCTAGAAGTCCACTACAAGGAAAAAAATATCTCGCAGGTCTTGGACATGACTGTTAACGACGCGGTAGAGTTCTTCCAACACATTCCGAAAATTCAACGCAAACTCCAGACCATCAAGGATGTGGGGCTAGGCTATGTGACGCTAGGGCAACCTGCTACCACCCTTTCTGGGGGGGAAGCCCAGCGTATGAAACTGGCTAGTGAACTTCACAAACGATCGACAGGAAAATCTTTCTACATTCTGGACGAGCCGACGACAGGGCTTCATACCGAGGATATCGCTCGTTTGCTTAAAGTCTTAGCTCGCTTTGTAGACGATGGCAATACAGTCCTCGTCATTGAACACAATTTAGACGTTATCAAGACAGCAGACCATATCATCGACTTGGGACCTGAGGGCGGTGTCGGTGGTGGAACCATCATCGCAACAGGAACTCCAGAAGAAGTAGCGGCCAATGAAGCCAGCTACACAGGACATTATTTGAAAGGAAAGTTACATCATGAATAAACGTGTACAAGCATTTCTAGCTAAAATGCAAGAAAAAGAACTAGATGGTATCATCATCAATAACCTTAAAAACGTCTATTACCTGACTGGTTTTTGGGGCTCAAACGGAACAGTCTTTATCAGCCGTGACCGTCAGGTCTTGGTGACAGACTCTCGCTATATCATTGCAGCCAAGCAAGAAACCAGTGGTTTTGAGATTGTGGCTGACCGTGATGAATTGGCTGTCATTGCAGGCATTGTTAAGGATATGGGCTTGTCTCGAATCGGTTTTGAGGACGAGATTTCAGTCTCTTATTATCACCGTATGCAGGCAGCCTTTGAAGGAATTGACTTGCTTCCACAAACTCAGTTTGTAGAAGGTCTCCGAATGATTAAGGATGAAGCGGAGATTGCAGCTATTCGCAAGGCTTGTTCTATCTCAGACCAAGCTTTCCGCGATGCGCTTGACTTTATTAAGCCAGGAAAGACTGAAATTGAGATTGCCAACTTCCTTGACTTCCGCATGCGTGAGTTGGGAGCTTCAGGCCTATCATTTGATACTATTTTAGCAAGTGGCATCAACTCTTCGAAACCTCATGCCCATCCTATGCATAAACCAGTTGAGCTAGGAGAAGCCATTACTATGGACTTCGGTTGCCTTTATGACCACTATGTCAGTGATATGACACGGACTATCTATCTAGGGCATGTTAGCGACGAGCAAGCAGAGATTTACAATACGGTTTTGAAAGCCAACCAAGCCTTGATTGACCAGGCTAAGGCAGGATTAGGTTTCCGTGACTTTGACAAAATCCCTCGTGATATTATCATCGAGGCAGGCTATGGCGACTACTTTACCCACGGTATTGGACACGGTATTGGACTGGATATCCATGAGGAACCATACTTTAGCCAGACTTCTACAGAAACTATTAAGGCAGGTATGGCCTTGACAGATGAGCCAGGTATCTATATCGAAGGCAAATATGGCGTTCGTATCGAGGATGATATCCTGATTACAGAGACAGGTTGTGAATTATTGACCCTTGCTCCAAAAGAGTTGATAGTTATTTAAGAGTTAAACAACTCAAATGATTGACTTTTAAATTTTAAAGGTTTATACTGAAAGACGAAAACGGTAGGTGAGGCTACCATAGGGATACGGATGACTACCGCAAAGCAGTGGAGACACTACTCGTTGGTCAACAGTCCTGGTCGCGAAGGCCAAGACTAAGCTCATTACATTGCCCTATGGAGTTAAAGCTTGAACGAAAAACAGATAATTAGTTTTTTAATCCTGCCATTTTATGGTGGGATTTTCTACTGTTTAAATCAAAGAAAGGAGATAAACGATGCAAATTGACGATCATCCGGAACCGCACATACACAGCCAATCGCTGATTTGTGTCGTTCTGCCCTTATAAAGTGATTGGTCTCTGTGTATGAAACACATCATTCATACAGATAGGAGAAACCAATGAAAACTACAAAAGAAAGATTAGCAACAGCTATTCATACATCTTTAAACGAAACTCTATCTTTTTATAAGACAAGTCTAACAGGCTTGACTGAGGAGCAGGTGGAGAAAAATCGTGACCTATATGGCGAAAATACCATCACAAAGGGTCAAGAAGACAGTATCCTCAAAAAGATTTACGAATCCATTATCAATCCTTTTACGATCATCTTACTGGTCATCGCCGTGATTTCCTTGGTGACCAATGTCTGGTTGGCAAAACCAGGTCAAGAGGATCCGACGACTTCTATTATCATCGTTGTCCTAGTCCTCATTTCTGGTGGCATACGCTTTGTCCAAGAACTCCGTAGTGATAAGGCTGCGACCAATCTATCAAAAATGATTGTCAACACAGCGACTGTCATTCGTCAAGGAGAAATCCAAGAAGTACCTATCGATGATTTGGTAGTGGGTGACGTGGTTAAATTAAGCGCTGGAGATATGATTCCAGCAGATCTTCTTTTATTTGAGTCGCGCGATTTCTTTGTACAACAGTCAGGCTTGACAGGTGAAAGTGAATCGGTTGAAAAATTGGCCTTGACCAAGGCAACAGTTCAACAATCTGATAGTCTGCTAGAAGCAGAAGCGCTCGCCTTTATGGGAACCAATGTCTTGTCTGGTAGTGCCAAGGCCGTGGTTTTAGCAGTTGGTGATGATACCATGATGGGGGCCATTGAGCAGACTTTGAACACCTATGACGAGCCTACTTCGTTTGAGCGGGAAATGAATAGTATTTCGTGGCTCTTGATTCGTTTGATGCTGGTCATGGTGCCCATCGTTTTCTTGTCCAATGGTTTAACAGATGGCGACTGGTTGGAAGCTGGCGTATTTGCTTTGAGTGTTGGTGTTGGGCTTACACCTGAGATGCTTCCTATGATCATCACGGCCAGTCTAGCAAAAGGCTCCATCATTATGGCCAAGGAAAAAGTGGTTATCAAGAAACTCAATGCCATACAGGACTTAGGGGCGATTGATATTTTGTGTACAGATAAGACAGGGACTCTAACCCAAGACGAAATTGTCCTTGAATATCCCTTGGACATCCACGGACGCTTGGATTTGACCGTCTTGAGACGAGCTTATCTCAATTCTTATTTTCAAACGGGCTTGAAAAATTTGATGGACAGAGCCATCATCAAACGGACTGAAAAGGAAGCAAAAGAACACGCCCTCTTGCAAAATCTGGCTCGAACTTTTCAAAAAATAGATGAGCTTCCCTTTGATTTTGAACGTAGACGTATGAGTGTTATCGTTAAGGATGAACACGAAGTTGTTAGTTTGGTAACCAAGGGTGCCCTAGAGGAAATGCTGACGATTTCCAGTTATGCGGAATACCAAGGAGTGATTACTCCCTTGACAGATGTTATTAGAGAAGAAATTTTAGCAGAAGTCAGACAACTAAATCAACAAGGTTTGCGTGTCTTGGGAGTGGCCTATAAGTCAGGTTTGAGGGAAGGTCATGCCTATACAGTTGATGACGAAGGGGACATGATTCTAACTGGTTATTTAGCCTTTCTAGATCCACCAAAACCATCTGCTGCACCAGCAATTAAGGCTCTGTTAGAACATGGAGTTCAAACAAAAATTTTGACGGGAGACAACGAAAAAGTTACCCAAGCAGTTTGTGAAAAGGTTGGTTTGGATATCAATCAGATGCTGTTGGGGTCCGAAATTGATCAGATGAGTGATCAAGAATTGGCTCAAGCCGTGGAGGAGGTAACAGTCTTTGCCAAACTTTCTCCTGACCAAAAAGCAAGGATTATTTTGCAATTTAAGACTAATGGTCATGCTGTAGGCTATATGGGGGATGGAATCAATGACGCTCCTTCTATGAAAGTTGCAGATGTGGGAATTTCTGTTGATACAGCAGTAGATATTGCTAAAGAAACAGCTGATGTTATCCTGCTTGATAAGGATCTCATGGTGCTTGAAAAAGGACTTGTTGAAGGGCGTAAGGTCTATGCCAATATGACCAAATATATCAAAATGACAGTGAGTTCTAATTTTGGAAATATCTTATCCCTATTGGTATCTGGAATCTTTTTGCCATTTTTACCAATGGCACCAGTCCATTTGATTATCCTAAATCTAGTCTATGATTTGTCTTGTATTGCCTTGCCTTTTGACAAGGTGGATAAAGATTTTTTGAGAAATCCGCATACTTGGGAAGCCAAGTCTATCACACGTTTCATGGTTTGGATGGGGCCTATCTCTTCTGCCTTTGATATTTTGACCTTTATTTTGCTCTATTTTATCATTGTACCCATGACGACAGGTCAAGCCTATGTTCATGGAGCGGAGTCTGCCGTAGGATTTATTGTCTTGTTTCAGACAGGTTGGTTTATCGAGTCCATGTGGTCACAGACCATGGTTATCCATATGCTGCGTTCAGCCAAAATTCCCTTTTTACAAAGTCGTCCAGCTTGGCTAGTTCTTGTGACAACCTTATTGGCTGCAGCCTTTGTGACCTTCCTTCCCTACAGTCCACTCGCAATCCTACTTCATCTAACCCCTTTAAAATCGATTTATTTCATCTTTTTACTTTTCATCATTATTTTGTATATGATTAGCGTGACAATTGTGAAAAAAATCTATATCAAGAAATATAAAGAATGGCTGTAAATTTCATTTTGTCAAGAAAAAAGTACGAAAATGACGAAAAAAGTCAAAAAAATTTAAAAATAGGTCGCAAGTCGGATGTTTTTTATGGTATAATAGACTAAACTGATAGTAACATGTAGCGAAAGGGGTAGGTACATGATTAAAATTTATACAGTCTCAAGTTGTACTAGCTGTAAAAAAGCAAAAACCTGGCTCAATGCCCACCAGTTAAGTTATAAAGAACAAAATCTTGGTAAAGAAGGAATTACGCGAGAAGAATTACTGGATATTCTAACCAAAACAGATAACGGAATAGCCAGCATCGTTTCATCTAAAAATCGCTATGCCAAAGCCCTTGGAGTGGATATCGAAGATTTGAGTGTCAATGAAGTCCTCAATCTGATTATGGAAACACCGAGAATTTTAAAGAGCCCAATCCTTGTAGATGAAAAACGCCTGCAAGTTGGCTACAAGGAAGACGATATTCGTGCCTTCCTACCACGCTCTGTCCGTAATGTAGAAAATGCAGAAGCACGTTTACGTGCAGCTCTATAAACATCAAGGCTGGGAGCAACTCCCAGTCTTATTTTAATTTCAAAAAGAAAGAAGAAAGAAATGAAAAAAATTGTTCTTGTTAGTCTAGCTTTCCTTTTTGTCCTGGTTGGTTGTGGACAGAAAAAAGAAACTGGACCAGCTACAAAAACAGAAAAGGATACGCTTCAGTCGGCATTGCCAGTTATTGAAAATGCTGAGAAGAATACAGTTGTAACCAAGATTTTGGTTTTGCCGAAATCAGATGATGGTAGCCAGCAAACCCAAACCATTACTTACAAAGACAAGACTTTTTTGAACCTAACCATCCAACAAAAACGTCCAGTCTCAGATGAGTTGAAGACTTATATTGACCAACATGGAGTGGAAGAAACTCAGAAAGCTCTTCTTGAGGCGGAGGAGAAGGATGAGGCTATCATAGCAGCTCGTAAATTAGCAGGCTTTAAGCTTGAAACAAAACTATTGAGTGCAACGGAACTTCAAACAACGACTAGTTTTGATTTTCAAGTTCTGGATGTCAAGAAGGCTTCTCAGTTAGAATATTTGAAGAACATTGGCTTGGAAAATCTTTTGAAAAATGAACCAAGCAAATATATTTCAGACAGATTGGCAAATGGTGCGACAGAACAATAGAAAATCCAAATAAATAGACTGCCTGAATTGTAGAACGTAAGGAATTATGCTATAATGGTACTATTCTAAGGAAAGAGGGTGTTAGAATGGGATTTACTGAAGAAACAGTACGTTTTAAATTGGACGATTCCAATAAAAAAGAAATTAGCGAAACTTTGACTGATGTCTATGCTTCGTTGAACGATAAGGGCTACAACCCAATCAACCAAATCGTAGGTTACGTATTGAGTGGAGACCCTGCCTACGTTCCTCGTTATAATAATGCACGAAATCAAATCCGTAAGTATGAGCGTGATGAAATCGTTGAGGAATTGGTCCGCTACTACCTTAAAGGACAAGGAGTCGATCTATAACCTATGAGAATTATGGGATTGGATGTCGGTTCAAAAACGGTAGGGGTGGCCATCAGTGATCCGCTCGGTTTTACAGCTCAAGGACTTGAAATTATCCAAATCAATGAGGAGCAAGGGCAATTTGGTTTTGACCGCGTTAAGGAGTTGGTTGATACGTACAAGGTGGAACGATTTGTAGTGGGCTTGCCTAAAAACATGAACAATACAAGCGGACCGCGCGTGGAAGCTAGTCAAGCCTACGGAGCGAAGTTAGAAGAACTTTTTGGTTTACCAGTAGACTATCAGGATGAACGCTTGACAACAGTGGCTGCTGAGCGCATGTTGATTGAACAAGCAGATATCAGCCGTAACAAGCGCAAGAAAGTCATTGATAAGTTAGCAGCTCAGCTGATTTTACAAAATTATTTAGATAGAAAATTTTAATATAAAGGAGAGGCTATGTCACACGATCATAACCACGACCACGAAGAACGTGAACTCATCACACTAGTAGATGAGCAAGGGAATGAAACCTTGTTTGAAATCCTTTTGACGATTGATGGAAAAGAAGAATTTGGTAAAAACTATGTTCTGCTAGTACCAGTTAACGCAGAAGAAGATGAAGACGGACAAGTTGAAATCCAAGCTTACTCATTCATCGAAAACGAAGATGGAACAGAAGGCGAATTGCAACCAATCCCAGAAGACTCAGAAGACGAATGGAACATGATTGAAGAAGTCTTTAACAGCTTTATGGAGGAGTAAACACGTCCAGTGGATGTGTTTAGCCCTGCGCTAGAAATTAGAAACGCAGGCACATCCAGTGAACATTTTTACCCCAGTTCCTTTAAATAAGAGAGAACTGGTAAATCTGGGAGACTGTATCAGCCCAACTCCCAGAAATTGGGAAGAGTTGGAATGTCCTGTGGACGTTTTTAGCCCAAGTTAATATTCATAGTTGCTAGTGATTAGCTAACCAGGTAAGAGGTCGGGACGAAAATCCTGACCTCATTTTTTGTTATCTACGGAATTTTGCTAGATAATTGATTAGACTTTTGTCAAGGAGATGTATATGTTTGAAGTAGAAGAATGGCTCCATAGTCGGATTGGTTTGAATTTTCGATCAGGTTTGGGCCGAATGCAAGAAGCGGTGGATTTGTTAGGAAATCCTGAGCAGTCTTACCCTATTATCCACGTAACAGGGACTAATGGGAAAGGATCTACCATTGCTTTTATGAGGGAGTTATTTATGGGGCATGGCAAAAAAGTTGCGACCTTTACCTCCCCTCATATCGTCTCTATCAATGATCGAATCTGCATTAATGGGCAACCTATAGCAGACACAGACTTCATCCGTTTGGCCGAGCAGGTCAAGGAGATGGAGAAAACGCTTCTGCAAACCCATGATCAGTTGTCCTTTTTTGAATTGCTGACCTTGATTGCTTTTCTCTATTTTAGGGAGCAAGAGGTGGACTTGGTTTTATTAGAAGTGGGAATTGGCGGCTTACTTGACACGACCAATGTGGTAACTGGAGAGATTGCTGTCATCACCTCCATGGGGCTTGACCATCAGGAGACCTTGGGCGATAGTCTAAAAGCAATCGCAGAGCAGAAAGCTGGTATTTTCAAGGCTGGGAAGAAGGCAGTGATTGCGAAATTGCCTCCAGAAGCTAGGCTTGTCTGTCAGAAAAAAGCCGAATCTTTAGCTGTTGACCTTTATCAGGCGGGCCAAGATTTTTCAATGCTGAATGGGGATTTTTCAAGTTCTTTGGGAACTTTTTCACAGTTGAAAATAGGTTTAGAAGGAGCTTATCAGCAGGAAAATGCGGCCTTGGCGTTGCAAACTTTTCTTATCTTTATGAGGGAAGAAAAGGAAGCTGTTGATGAGCAAGCTGTAAGACAGGCATTGGAGAAGACCTGTTGGGCTGGCCGTTTGGAGCGTATTCGTCCTCGGATATACTTGGACGGTGCCCATAACCTCCCTGCCTTGACTCGCTTGGTTGAATTTATCAAAGAAAAAGAGCAGGAAGGTTATCGTCCCCAAATCCTCTTTGGGGCCTTGAAACGCAAGGATTATCAGGGAATGTTGAGTTATCTGACTGAAAATTTACCTCAGGTGGAACTCAAGGTGACTGGTTTTGACTATCAAGGTTCTCTGGACGAGACAGATGTAACAGGTTACGATGTAATTCCCTCTTACCGAGAATTTATTAGCAGTTTTGAAGAAAGAGCAGATGCTCAGGATTTGTTATTCATTACAGGATCTCTCTATTTTATCTCAGAAGTACGGGGCTACCTGCTGGATCGTGAGCAGATAAATTGACCTCTTCTTTTGTCTTTGTTATACTAGATGAATTGCTGGCTAAGGAAAAATCTATTTCTTTAGCATGGCAAGAGAAAGGACATTTATTATGACATTCAAAACAGCAGCACTTTCTATTATTTCTTTAGCGAGTGTATCTTTGCTAGTTGCTTGTTCCCAAAGAACACAACCAGTTCAACAGCCTGTGGCTCAGCAGCAGGTCCAACAACCTGCTCAACAACCTGCTCAACAGAATACCAATACTGCAAATGCAGGGACTAATCAAAATCAAGCGGCTCCAGTACAGAACCAACCTGTTGCTCAACCGACTGATATTGATGGGACTTATACAGGCCAAGATGATGGAGACCGTATCACTTTAGTGGTCACTGGAACGACTGGTACGTGGACTGAGCTCGAATCTGACGGGGATCAGAAAGTCAAACAGGTTACATTTGATGCAGCAAATCAACGCATGATTATTGGCGATGATGTCAAAATTTACACTGTAAACGGTAATCAAATCATCGTAGATGATATGGATAGAGACCCATCGGACCAAATCGTTTTAACTAAATAAGACTATGCAAGTAGGAAGGGCTGGATTTTTCAGCCTTTTTACTTTTACCTAGAAAATAATCATAAATACTTGCCTTCTGTCGAATACCTGAGTTATACTAGTATCAATTACTTGTTTTTAGCATTCATACTCTTCGAAAATCAAATTCAAACCGCGTCAACGTCGCCTTGCCGTACTCAAGTACAGCCTGCGGCTAGTTTCCTAGTTTGCTCTTTGATTTTCATTGAGTATCAAAATATCAAGGAGGGGATATGAAATATAGAAAATTTCAATTATTGATGTCCAAGTATGGCTTTAGTCTTTCGATTATGCTACTTGAACTTTGTCTGGTTTTTGGTCTCTTTCTTTATTTAGGACGCATGGCTCCCATTTTATGGATTACTGTCCTCATTCTACTGAGTATCATCACAATCATTTCGATAGTCAACCGTAATACGACTCCTGAGAATAAGGTAACCTGGTTATTAGTAGCCTTTGTACCAGTATTTGGCCCCCTGCTCTATCTGATGTTCGGGGAAAGGCGATTGTCCAAAAAAGAAATCAAACAACTGAAGAAGCTAGGCTCCATGCATTTCCAAGAAGCAAATAGCCAGCTACTAAAAGAGGAATTAAAAGAAAGTGACAAGGCAGCTTATGGCGTCATCAAGTCCTTGTTGAGTATGGATACCAATGCTGATGTCTATGATCAAACTGCCTCTACATTTTTTCCTAACGGAGAAGCTATGTGGAAAAAGATGGTAGAAGATCTTAAAAAGGCTGAGAAATTTATCTTCTTGGAATATTACATTATAGAAGAAGGTTTGATGTGGAATCGTATCCTAGAAATCTTGGAGCAAAAGGTCGCTCAAGGCATTGAAGTTAAACTGCTCTATGATGATATTGGCTGTATGGCTACTTTAACAGGAGATTATGCACATCGACTTCGTCAGCTGGGCATCGAGGCCCATAAATTCAATAAAGTTATTCCTCGTTTGACAGTAGCCTATAATAACAGAGATCATAGAAAAATATTGATTGTTGATGGTCAGATAGCCTATACTGGTGGGGTCAATCTGGCAGATGAGTATATTAACCACGTCGAGAGATTTGGTTATTGGAAGGATAGTGGAATTCGCTTAGACGGACTAGCGGTAAAAGCCCTGACACGCTTATTTTTAACCACTTGGTACATCAATCGAGGAGAGATTAGTGATTTTGATCAATATCATTTAGAAAATCATTCTATCCCAAGTGACGGTTTAACCATTCCATACGGAAGTGGACCCAAGCCAATTTTTCGAACGCAGGTAGGGAAAAAGGTTTATCAGAGTTTGATCAATCAAGCAACGGAATCGGTCTATATTACGACACCTTATTTGATCATAGACTATGATTTAACGGAGACAATCAAAAATGCTGCTATGAGAGGGGTCGATGTTCGGATTGTTACCCCTTACATACCAGATAAGAAGTTCATTCAGTTAGTCACAAGAGGCGCTTATCCAGACCTTCTTTCTGCTGGTGTTCGAATTTATGAGTATAGTCCAGGTTTTATTCATAGTAAGCAGATGTTGGTAGACGAAGATTTTGCGGTGGTGGGGACAATCAATCTCGACTACCGAAGCTTGGTACACCATTATGAAAATGCAGTCTTACTCTATAAAACTCCCTCTATAATGGAAATCGCCCGAGATTTTCAAAATATATTTGCAGATTCTCAGGAAGTTTATCCCCATTCTATCAAAACGAGCTGGTATCAAAAACTTGTAAAAGAAATCGCCCAGTTATTCGCCCCAATCTTATAAGAAATCTAGGACTTAGGAAATGACCGAGTCCTCTTTTTCTTGCTTTTTACGAATAGAAAGATATAGGGGAGGGACGATGCTGACTCAGAAAGAATTGGATTATATCATAACATTTAAACAGACACATTTACACCGTTTTCGGGAAATTGAAACCTTTGTGAAACTATGCAAAAAATCACTCAAACAGCCATCGCAAGCTGACAATCCTAGGACTTTTTGATATACTAAGACAGATAAATTGAATAGGAGAAACGATATGAGTGTGTATGGTAGAGTAGAAGAAGTTCATCAGGAGAATCGTGAACCTCTAGAATACCAAATCAAACAAGAATCGCATCATCGTGAATCAAGTCGTCTTCCTTTGGTGAAAATTTTACTATGGAGTACGCTTGTAACGGGGATAACTCTAGGAGTACCGCTATTACTCGATTTAATGAGTGCACAGGAAGTGCAGGATTTTTATACAGGTTGGGCCCTTCATCAGGCAGGGAAGATTTACAGCGATTATTATGGAAGTCAAGGTTTGCTTTATTATTTGCTGACTTACGTGACTCAGGGCGGATTTTTCTTTGCCATCTTTGAGTGGTTAGCCTTGGTAGCAGGAGGATTTTTCCTCTTTAGATCAGCGGATACCTTGACAGAGCAAGGAGAGCAAGCTGGACAAGTGGTGACTATTTTTTACATGCTAGTTACAGGTCTTGCTTTTGGTGGAGGCTATGCGACTCTTTTAGCGCTTCCTTTCTTATTCGCGGCCTTTAGTTTAGTTGCGGCTTATCTAAGCAATCCAAGCCATGATAAGGGATTTATACGGATTGGGCTGGCTTTGGCGGGAGGATTTTTCTTTGCCCCCTTGTCATCGCTCCTGTTTATTGCTGTAGTGAGTTTAGGCTTGTTGGTCTTTAACCTTGGGCATAGACGCTTTGCGCATGGGTTTTATCAGTTTCTTGCAGTGGCTTTAGGTTTTTCACTTATCTTTTATCCAACTGCCTACTATAGTGTTGCAACAGGAAGTTTTGGGGATGCCATTAGTGGTATTCGTTATCCTATTGACAGTATTAGCTTTGATTTCACTTCTAAAATTTTAGAGAATATGGCTTTTTATGGCTTGTTGTCCCTTGGTTTGGGATTTGTGGTTTGTATCTTTTTAGGTCTCTTTCAATCCAAGCCCTCTAAACTATACGTCATTTCGGTTCCTGCAAGTCTTGTGACAATTTTAGGTTTGATTTTGCTTTTCTTTTCACAAGAGCCTCTGCACGCTTCTTATTTGATGGTCGTCTTCCCTGTTTTCCTACTTTTATTGGTAACCAATATTAAGAGTCAACAGAGGGGGCGTAGTGTTAGAAGAAGACGAAGAGAAACGCCAGTTAGCCTATGGAGTCGTTTTTTTAAAGGAAATCTATATCTGCCAGTTTTAGGGCTTGTCTATCTTTTGACTGTTCCTTTTTTGATGAAGTTTGTCCTTTATCCGGTACCTTATCAAGAACGTAATCGTCTTGCTGATTTGGTAAAAGAGGAGACAAATACGGAAGATGCTATCTATGCATGGGATGATACTGCGACTCTTTATCGTAAGAGTGAGCGCTTGTCGCCATCGGCGATTTTGTCTCCCGTGCACTATACAGCAACTGAGGAAAACCGGAATAAGCTACTCAATGACTTGAAAGAAAAACAACCTAAGGTGATTGTGGTGAATGACAAGGTGCCAGTCTGGTCTGAAGTGGAAACACTCTTAAAAGAAAATTACCAACCAGTAAAGACGGATTACTCAGAGTTTAAAGTCTATAAAATTAAATAACCAAATCAATATCTTGTGTATTTTTAAAAATTTTAGGATTTTTAACACAAGATATTGATTTTTCTTTTTAGAGTGGTATAATACTTTTTAGAAAGAACATTTTAGAAAAGAGAATGCATATGATTGCACTAGAAGAAAAAATTACAATTTTGCCAACTCTCTTCGTCGAGAAACGAGATGGGAGACGTGTTGTATTTGATGTGGACAAGATTGACAAGGCTCTCCACAAGGCGGCAGACAAGGTTATGGATGTGACACCCTTGGTCGAAAAACGCCTCAATGCTCTGACCGAGCGAATTGTCACAGAAATTCATAGTCGCTTTCCACAGGGGGTTAAGATTTACGAAATTCAAAATATTGTAGAACATGAACTCCTTGAAGCCAAAGAATATGCGCTGGCTGAGGAGTATATTACTTATCGGACGCAGAGGGATTTTGAGCGCTCAAAAGCGACAGATATTAACTTTAGTATCCATAAACTACTCAACAAAGACCAAGCAGTTGTCAATGAAAATGCTAATAAAGACAGCGATGTCTTTAATACCCAGCGTGATTTGACAGCAGGGATTGTTGGGAAATCAATCGGACTGCAAATGCTGCCTAAGCACGTAGCCAATGCCCACCAAAAGGGAGATATCCACTATCACGATTTGGACTACAGCCCCTATACCCCTATGACCAACTGCTGTTTGATTGACTTTAAAGGTATGTTGGAAAATGGTTTTAAGATTGGAAATGCAGAGGTAGAAAGTCCCAAGTCTATCCAGACTGCGACAGCTCAGATTTCCCAAATTATCGCCAACGTTGCTTCTAGCCAGTACGGTGGCTGTTCAGCTGACCGTATCGATGAAGTTTTGGCGCCTTATGCAGAGAAGAACTATCAAAAACATCTCAAAGATGCAGAAGAGTGGGTATTGCCTGAAAAACGAGAAGATTATGCCTGGAAGAAAACCCAAAAAGACATCTATGATGCCATGCAATCTCTTGAGTATGAAATCAATACTCTCTTCACTTCAAATGGACAAACACCTTTTACTTCGCTAGGTTTTGGTATGGGAACCAGTCGTTTTGAACGAGAAATTCAAAAAGCTATTTTAAACATTCGCATCAAGGGGCTTGGTTCGGAGCATCGTACAGCCATCTTCCCTAAGCTCATCTTTACGCTGAAAAGAGGCCTTAACTTGGAAGAAGGGACTCCCAACTACGACATTAAGCAGTTGGCTCTTGAGTGTGCAACCAAGCGGATGTACCCAGATGTTTTGTCCTATGATAAGATTATCGAGTTGACAGGTTCTTTCAAAGTTCCTATGGGATGTCGTTCGTTCCTTCAAGGATGGAAGGATGAAAATGGTGTAGAAGTCAATTCAGGTCGGATGAATCTAGGCGTTGTGACGGTTAACCTGCCTCGTATTGCCCTCGAGTCTGAGGGCGACATGAATAAGTTCTGGGAAATCTTCAACGAGCGTATGAATATCGCTGAGGATGCTCTGGTTTACCGTGTCGAACGAACCAAGGAAGCGACACCGGCAAATGCTCCTATTCTTTATCAGTACGGTGCTTTTGGCCATCGTCTAGGTAAAGAAGAGAGTGTTGACCAGCTCTTTAAGAATCGTCGTGCAACCGTTTCGCTGGGCTATATCGGCTTGTATGAAGTAGCGACAGTTTTCTTTGGAAATAGCTGGGAACACAATCCAGAAGCCAAGGAATTCACGCTAGACATCATTCGAGATATGAAACGCCGTGTAGAAGAGTGGTCAGACCAATATGGTTATCATTTCTCTATCTACTCAACACCGTCCGAAAGCTTGACAGACCGTTTCTGTCGATTAGATACAGACAAGTTTGGCTCTATTCCTGATATCACAGACAAGGAATACTACACCAACTCTTTCCACTACGATGTTCGTAAAAATCCAACACCGTTTGAAAAATTGGACTTTGAGAAAGTCTATCCAGAAGCAGGTGCGTCAGGTGGTTTCATCCATTATTGTGAGTATCCAGTTCTTCAACAAAATCCTAAGGCCCTGGAAGCTGTCTGGGACTATGCCTATGACCGTGTGGGATATTTGGGGACCAATACACCAATAGACCGTTGCTACAAGTGTGACTTTGAAGGGGATTTTGAACCAACTGAGAGGGGCTTTGCTTGTCCAAACTGTGGCAATAGCGATCCTAAAACAGTAGACGTTGTTAAACGGACTTGTGGCTATTTAGGTAATCCTCAAGCGAGACCTATGGTCAATGGGCGTCACAAGGAAATCGCAGCGCGTGTCAAACATATGAATGGTTCAACGATTAAAATAGCTGGGCATCAAGTAACAAATTAGAAAGAAATGAAATGGGAAAATATCAATTAGACGATAAGGGGCGTGCACAAGTGACCCGTTATCACGAGAAACACTCTAAAGGTGGAGCTGGTAAAAAAGAACGCTTGCTCAACCTCAAAGAACAATTTTTAAACAAGAATAAGAAAAAATAAAAGTGATACTCAATGAAAATCAAAGAGCAAACTAGGAAGCTAGCCGCAGGTTGCTCAANNAGAGATTTTCGAAGAGTATGAGAGTCAGCTCTCACTTTTCTAATAGTGGGAGGTAAGGATGGAACTACGAAGACCAAGATTAGCAGATAAAGAAACAGTTTTAGAGATGATGGCAGAGTTTGAAAAGAGCCAATCAGCCCATGATGGAGGATTTTGGGATACAGAGAACTTTGTGTATGAAGAGTGGTTGGAAACAAATATGCAAAAAGAGATGGGAATAAACTTGCCTGAAAATCGTGTTCCTTCTATTCAATTTGTATCATTTGATGATGTAGGTCGTGCTCTAGGATTTTTGAATCTGCGATTGAGACTGAATGAGGGGTTACTGAATTATGCTGGCCACATTGGCTACTCCATTCGTCCATCAGAAAGAGGCAAGGGTTATGCTAAGGAAACTCTCCGTCAGGGCTTGCAAGTTGCTAAGGGAAAGAACATCAAGAGAACTCTTGTGACCTGTAGCGTAAATAATCCTGCTAGCAGAGCAGTCATTCTAGCAAATGGTGGGCTCATTGAGGATGTTCGTAATGGTGTGGAGCGTTATTGGATAGAGGTAGCGAATGAATAATCCAAAACCACAAGAATGGAAAAGCGAGGAACTCAGTCAAGGGCGTATCATTGACTACAAGGCCTTTAACTTTGTGGATGGAGAAGGTGTGCGGAACTCCCTCTATGTATCAGGCTGCATGTTTCACTGCGAGGGGTGCTATAATGTAGCTACCTGGTCCTTCAATGCTGGCATTCCCTATACAGCAGAATTAGAAGAACAAATCATGGCAGACCTTGCCCAGCCCTATGTTCAAGGATTGACCTTGCTGGGAGGGGAGCCCTTTCTTAATACGGGGATTCTCTTGCCACTCGTTAAGCGGATTCGGAAGGAATTACCAGATAAAGATATCTGGTCTTGGACGGGCTATACATGGGAAGAAATGATGTTGGAGACACAAGATAAACTGGAACTCTTGTCACTGATTGACATTCTTGTCGATGGACGATATGATCGAACTAAGAGGAATCTCATGCTCCAATTTCGAGGTTCTTTCAATCAACGAATTATCGATGTTCAAAAATCCCTCAAAAGTGGGCAAGTAGTGATTTGGGACAAACTTAATGACGGAAAAGAAAGCTATGAACAGGTGAAGAGAGAATGAAGAAAAAAGACCTGATAAAACAACTGGTTTCAGAGATAGAAGCTGGAAAAGTTAGGACACTGGGGATATACGGTCATGGGGCTTCGGGTAAATCAACCTTTGCCCAGGAATTGTACCAATCTTTAGATTCTACTACAGTGAATTTGCTAGAAACAGATCCTTATATCACTTCAGAACGTCATCTGGTAGTACCAAAGCAAGCACCAGATCAAAAGGTGACAGCTTGTCTGCCAGTGGCGCATGAATTGGCGAGTTTGCGGAGAGATATCCTTGCCTTGCAGGCAGGTATGGATATCTTAACAATTGAAGAACCTTGGAAGGCTAGTGAGGTCTTGTCTGGAGCAAAGCCAATTCTGATTGTCGAAGGGATGTCTGTTGGCTTTTTACCCAAAGAACTCTTTGACAAAACCATCTGTTTCTACACGGATGAGGAGACCGAATTAAAAAGGCGTCTAGATCGAGATACGACAGTGAGAAATCGCGATGCATCCTTTATATTGGCTAGCCATCAGATGAGACGGGAGCAGTATCTGCGATACTATAAAGAAACTGAGTCAAGGGCGGACATTCTAGTGGACCAATCAGAAGATAAATTTGATGCCAAGAGGAGTCAGTTTATATAGAAGAAAATCCCTAATTTTAAAAAGAAAAAATAGGAAAACAGTTTCATTGTAAAAAAAGGTAAATTCCCAA
>NZ_VMMU01000017.1:11559-16652 GCF_013277385.1 Streptococcus sp. 544 | reverse complement strand
ACAGTAGGGCTTAATGAAGCCACAATTAAGAAATATATCCAAGAACAGGAAAAGCATGATATAGCACTAGATAAATTGAGTGTAAAAGAATATGAGGATCCCTTTAGGGATAGTGGTAAGTAATACTAAAGCCTCTTTAAGAGGCAAGTGACGAGTCAAGAGCAATGAGGCTTGAACAAAGTGAAAGCCAGCGTCTTTAGGCGCTGGCTGGTAATTTGGGCTTATAGCCCTGGGACAAACCACCCGTTTGACGGGTGGTTATGATTTCAGAGTTTTTACTTGCGTAAAAAAATTTTTTCTAGTATAATAGTTTATTGTGAGCGAACCTCACTTACCCCTTGCAAAGTCTTGGGGTCATTAGACCAAAAGGAGGAACATATCAATGTCTAAATACGAAATTCTTTATATCATTCGTCCAAACATTGAAGAAGAAGCTAAAAACGCTTTGGTAGCACGTTTTGACTCTATTTTGACTGACAACGGTGCAACTGTTGTTGAATCAAAAACTTGGGAAAAACGTCGTCTTGCATACGAAATCAAAGATTTCCGTGAAGGACTTTACCACATCGTTAACGTTGAAGCAAACGACGATGCAGCTCTTAAAGAGTTTGACCGTCTTTCAAAAATCAACGCTGACATTCTTCGTCACATGATCGTCAAAATTGACGCGTAAGAAGGTAAACTATGATTAACAATGTTGTACTTGTAGGGCGTATGACACGTGACGCTGAGTTGCGTTATACCCCATCAAATGTAGCAGTTGCGACTTTTACTCTTGCAGTAAACCGTACATTTAAGAGTCAAAATGGCGAACGTGAGGCTGATTTTATCAATGTCGTTATGTGGCGCCAACAGGCTGAAAACCTTGCTAACTGGGCTAAAAAAGGCTCACTCATCGGGGTGACAGGTCGTATCCAGACTCGTAGTTACGATAACCAGCAAGGACAACGTGTCTACGTGACAGAGGTCGTGGCTGAGAATTTCCAAATGTTGGAAAGCCGTAGTGTGCGTGAGGGACACACAGGTGGAGCTTATTCTGCACCAAGTTCAAACTATTCAGCGCCTACAAATTCAGTACCAGACTTTTCACGTGATGAAAATCCATTTGGAGCAACAAATCCATTGGATATTTCAGATGATGATTTACCATTCTAATGGACAACTAAAATTATAAAGGAGAAAAAACATGGCTCAACAACGTCGTGGCGGATTCAAACGCCGTAAAAAAGTTGATTACATCGCAGCAAACAAAATTGAATATGTTGATTACAAAGATACTGAGCTTCTTAGCCGTTTCGTTTCAGAACGTGGGAAAATCCTTCCTCGTCGTGTAACAGGAACTTCAGCTAAAAACCAACGTAAAGTAACAACAGCTATCAAACGCGCTCGCGTAATGGCTTTGATGCCTTTCGTAAACGAAGATTAAAGAAAAGACCCGGTTGGGTCTTTTTTTCACGAGCCTTGAAATGAGAGAGCGAGTTGAGGTCAGGGGGACCTCTTTTTTATGAGCTTGAAAACAAGAATGCGAATTAAGACCCCGACGGGTCTTTTTTCACGAGATAGTTTTTTTCTGACCTTGGCGTGCTATAATAGTAATAGAAAGAGTAAAGGTGGGTAAGTCAAAGATGAATTGTACGATTAGAAATATGATTAAGTCTGATATTGAGTCCTTATCTCATGGCTTTATGAATCAAGGTTGGCCTGGTAGAGAGGAAATTTTGGCTAGATATTTTCTGGAACAGGAAAGTGGGGAGAGAGAAGTCTTAGTTGCAGAGATTGATGGTGCTGTAGCGGGCTACGTTACCATTTTACCTTTGGCTAAACATGGTCCTTTTGCAGAAGTCTATCCAGAATTATCAGATTTTAATGTGTTTGAGCCTTTTCGAAATCAAGGGATTGGGAGTCAACTGCTAGAAGAAGCAGAAAAACGAGTCAAGTTTGTTTCGAGTAAGGTCACTCTTGGTGTAGGTTTACACTTAGGCTATGGCCCTGCCCAGAGATTGTACATCAAACGAGGCTATATTCCAGATGGGACAGGTGTCTGGTATCGAAATCAACCCTTGGAAATGAATGCTACTATTCAAAATAATGATGATTTAGTTCTGTACTTATCCAAGAAGTTCGAATAAGAGATAGCGAATTTCTTTGAAAATAGGGGATTTAGCTACTTTATGGTATAATGGAAAGAGTTAGATTGAAAGAGGTAGTGAGATGGATGCGAAATTAAGATACAAGGCAAAAAAGATTAAGATTGTCTTTTTTGATATTGATGATACCTTGCGGAATTCAAAGACTGGTTTTATTCCGTCTTCAATCCCAGCTGTTTTTAAGCAATTACGTGAGAAAGGAATTTTGACAGGTATTGCTTCTGGACGGGGGATTTTTGGTGTTGTACCAGAGATTCGTGAACTGAATCCTGACTTTTTTGTGACCTTAAATGGGGCTTATATCGAAGATAAAAAAGGTCAGGTTATTTATCAACATCAGATTGAGAAGTCAGATGTTGAGGAGTATATTTCTTGGGCCAAGCAAGAGGAAATAGAGTATGGCTTGGTTGGGAGTCATGATGCCAAATTGTCGACTCGTACCGATATGATTAGTGAAGCTATCAATCCAATTTATCCCGATTTAGATGTAGATCCTGATTTCCATGAAAAAGAAAATATCTATCAGATGTGGACTTTTGAAGATAAAGGAGATGACTTGCACTTGCCTGACAGTCTCTCAGACAAACTTCGCATGGTTCGTTGGCATGAGCATTCGTCTGATATTGTGCCGATTTCAGGCTCCAAAGCGACGGGGGTGGAAAAGGTTGTGGAACACCTTTGCTTGAAACCAGAGAACGTCATGGTTTTTGGAGATGGGCTCAACGACTTGGAACTCTTTGATTATGCTGGAATCAGCGTTGCAATGGGAATTTCTCATGATAACATCAAAGAAAAAGCAGATTATATAACAAAAACACTAGAAGAAGATGGCATTTTTGATGCCTTAGAAGGATTTGGTATGGTAGAAAAAGAATTGCATTTCCCACAAGTAGACATTGAAACAGTAGAAGGTCCTATCGCGACTATTAATACCAATCATGGAGACTTGCGTATCAAGCTTTTCCCTGAACATGCTCCTAAAACAGTGGCTAACTTTGTAGCTCTTTCAAAAGATGGTTACTATGATGGTGTCATTTTCCACCGTATTATCAAGGACTTTATGATCCAAGGTGGAGATCCAACTGGAACTGGTATGGGTGGCGAGTCAATCTACGGTGAATCATTTGAGGATGAATTCTCAGAAGAACTTTACAATATCCGTGGAGCCCTTTCTATGGCCAATGCTGGTCCAAATACCAATGGCAGCCAGTTCTTTATTGTCCAAAACCAGCACCTGCCTTATTCTAAGAAAGAAATTGCTCGTGGTGGTTGGCCAGAACCGATCGCAGAAATCTATGCTAACCAAGGTGGGACACCTCACCTAGACCGCCGTCACACGGTTTTTGGACAGTTAGCTGATGAAGCATCTTACGCTGTCTTGGATGCCATTGCTTCTGTTGAGACGGGGGCGATGGACAAGCCAGTTGAAGATGTTGTGATTGAAACAATTGAAATCGAGGACTAAGATGAAAATCGGTGATAAACTAAAGGGGCGTATTACAGGGATTCAGCCCTACGGTGCCTTTGTTGAGCTAGAAACGGGTGATACGGGGCTGATTCACATTTCAGAGATTCGGACAGGCTTTATTGAAAATATTCATGAAGCCTTGAAAGTCGATGAAGAGGTTCAGGTTCAGGTAGTAGATTTAGATGAATTTACAGGGAAAGCTAGTCTTTCTATCCGCACTTTGGAGGAAGAAAAGCACCAGTTTCCGAGACGGAGACGCTTTTCAAGCGACCGCTTTAATTACGGCTTTGCGCCTCTTAAACGAATGATGCCAATTTGGACTAGAGAAGCCTTGCACTATTTAAAAAAGAAGAAGTAGTTTAGAATTTTATATTTTTTGTAATGTTAATATAAATCTGCTATAATAGAACCATGGAAGAAGAACAATTATTAAAATCAGGGGAGCGCATTAACCAGCTCTTCTCAACAGATATCAAAATTATTCAAAATAGAGAGGTTTTTAGCTATTCGGTGGATAGTGTTCTCTTGTCACGCTTTCCACGTTTTCCTAAAAAGGGCTTGATAGTGGATTTCTGCGCTGGGAATGGAGCAGTGGGGCTATTTGCTAGCACTCGTACTCAGGCACAGATTTTGGCTGTTGAGATTCAGGAGCGTTTGGCGGATATGGCTGAACGCTCTGTCCGTTTGAATGGTTTGGAAGAGCAGATGCAGGTCATCTGTGATGATTTGAAAAATATGCCTGCATACATCCAGGGAAGTAAAGTGGATATGATTTTGTGTAATCCACCCTATTTCAAGGTGGATCCTCATTCTAATCTGAACGAGAGCGAGCATTATCTCTTGGCGCGCCATGAAATCACGACCAATTTGCAGGAAATCTGTCGTAGTGCCCAGAGTATTCTCAAGTCCAATGGACGGTTGGCTATGGTTCATCGTCCTGACCGACTCTTGGACATTCTGGATATGTTGCAACGACATAATCTAGCCCCTAAGCGTCTGCAATTTGTCTATCCAAAGCGGGAAAAGGAAGCCAATATGCTCTTGATTGAAGCTATCAAGGATGGTTCAACAAGTGGCTTTAAGGTCTTACCACCTCTCATTGTTCACAATGATGATGGCTCTTATACGCCGGAACTCGAAGAGATTTATTATGGATTATAAGGCTTATATGTATGTGCTGGAGTGCCGTGACGGATCCTACTATACAGGCTATACGACTGATGTGAAGAGACGCCTCGCTGTCCATAATAGTGGGAAGGGAGCCAAATACACACGAGCACGCTTGCCAGTCAAACTCATCTATGCTCAAGGTTTTGCCAGTAAGGAAGAAGCCATGTCGGCAGAAGCCCTGCTCAAGCGTAAGAAGAGGCCACAGAAGGAAAGATTTTTATCTGAAAATCAAGATAGAAATTTACTTATACTCAATGAAAATTAAAGAGCAAACTAGGAAGCTAGCCGTAGGTTGCTCAAAGCACTGC
>NZ_VMMU01000017.1:0-11552 GCF_013277385.1 Streptococcus sp. 544 | reverse complement strand
AGAACTGACGAAGTCAGTACCCATGCCTACGGCAAGGCGAAGCTGACGTGGTTTGAAGAGATTTTCGAGAAGAATCGTGAGGAGCCCTTTGACTCCTCTTACTTTTGTCAAAAAGCGAAAAAAATGCTACAATAAAGAGAATAAACAAAATGAGGTATTATCATGTCTAAGATTCTAGTATTTGGTCACCAAAATCCAGACTCAGATGCCATCGGGTCATCTGTAGCCTTTGCCTACCTTGCAAAAGAAGCTTATGGTTTGGATACGGAAGCTGTTGCCCTTGGAACTCCAAATGAAGAAACAGCCTTTGTCTTGAACTATTTTGGTGTGGAAGCGCCGCGTGTTATTACTTCTGCCAAAGCAGAAGGTGCAGAGCAAGTTATCTTGACTGACCACAATGAATTCCAACAATCTGTATCAGATATCGCTGAAGTAGAAGTTTATGGTGTTGTAGACCACCACCGTGTGGCTAACTTTGAAACCGCAAGCCCACTTTACATGCGTTTGGAGCCAGTTGGATCTGCGTCTTCAATCGTTTACCGTATGTTCAAAGAACATGGTGTAGCTGTACCTAAAGAGATTGCTGGTTTGATGCTTTCAGGTTTGATTTCAGATACCCTTCTTTTGAAATCACCAACAACACACCCAACAGATACAGTCATTGCTCCTGAATTGGCTGAATTGGCTGGTGTAAACTTGGAAGAATATGGTTTGGCAATGTTGAAAGCTGGTACCAACTTGGCTAGCAAATCTGCTGACGAATTGATTGACATCGATGCTAAGACTTTTGAATTGAACGGAAATAATGTCCGTGTTGCTCAAGTAAACACAGTTGACATCGCTGAAGTCTTGGAACGCCAAGCAGAAATTGAAGCTGCAATGCAAGCTGCTAACGAAGCAAACGGCTACTCTGACTTTGTCTTGATGATTACAGATATCGTCAACTCAAACTCAGAAATCTTGGCGCTTGGTGCCAATATGGGCAAAGTCGAAGCGGCTTTCAACTTCAAACTTGAAAACAATCATGCCTTCCTTGCTGGTGCCGTTTCACGTAAGAAACAAGTGGTACCTCAATTGACTGAAAGCTTTAATGCGTAAGATTTTGGGTGTCAGTTCAAAATCGGAAATGTTAGTTTCCTTATATCGAAAGGAGTTTCGGCTCCTTTTTTTCTAGGAGTGAAGCATGTTAGCAAATGGCGATTTGATTTTTGTGAGAGATGAGTCAGATATGGGACAGGCCATCCAGACTTCAACAGGCAACTATAGCCATGTAGCCATTTATTTGGATGGGATGATTTACCATGCTAGTGAACAGGCTGGTGTTATCTGTCAGGAACCAGCAGCCTTCTTTGAGCCCAATCACTTGTACGACCTCTATGTCTACCCAGAAATGGATATCCAGTCGGTGAAGGAAAGAGCTTGCAAATATCTAGGGGCTCCCTACAATGCTTCTTTCTATCCAGATGGAGTTGGTTTCTATTGTTCCCAGTATATAGCAGAAATCCTACCGATTTTTGAAACTATTCCCATGAAATTTGGGGATGGGAAGCAAGAGATTAGTGATTTTTGGAGGGAGTATTACAGAGAATTAGGTCTTCCTGTTCCTCTAAACCAAGCTGGGACCAATCCTAGTCAGTTGGCAGCATCGCCTCTGTTAGAATGTAAAGAAAGGAATCTTCATGATTCAGATTTTTAATCCATCTCGTTTGACGAGACAGCCATTTTTTGGAGAATTGATCCGCTATCTGGACCAGCATGAGGATGTGATTCTACGGGAAATTAAGACTCAATTTCCAGATCTAGCAGTTGATAAACTCATGGAAGAGTATATAAAGGCTGGCTTTATTCTACGGGAAAATAAGCGCTATTACCTCAATTTTCCTATGCTTAAAACACTCGATAGTCTCGAACTGGATCAAGAGATTTTTGTTAGAGAAGCTAGTCCAATTTATCAAACTTTGTTGGAGAAGAGTTTTGAGACGGAATTGCGCAATCAAACCAATGCAGCTATTTTAGTTGAAAAGACGGACTTTGCGCGCACTAAAATGACCCTGTCTAATTATTTCTACAAGGTCAAAAATCAGTATCCTTTGACAGAAAAACAGCAGGAACTCTATGCCATTTTGGGAGATGTCAATCCTGAGTATGCCCTCAAATATATGACGACTTTTTTGCTAAAATTTCTTAAAAAAGATCAGCTTATGCAGAAACGTCGTGACATCTTTGTGGACAGTTTAGTTGTCCTAGGTTATATTGTCCAAAATGCAGATGGAAAGTATGAGTTGGCTATCGATTTTGATAAGGAAAAATTAACTTTCTATTTAGTGTGATTGCTTTTTCTGAGCACATTGTTTGACTTTATCTATCGATAAGTTTATACTAATGTAACCGATAACACATATCGGAATAAAACTAAAGGAGACAATCATATGTCACTTGAAAACAAATTGGAACAAGCAACAGGCGCTATCAAAGAAGGATTTGGTAAAGTTACTGGAGACAGCAAGACAGAACTTGAAGGAGCTGTTGAAAAAACAGTTGCTAAGGCAAAAGACGTAGTTGAAGACGCTAAAGGTGCTGTAGAAGGTGCCGTTGAAGGTTTGAAAAACGCTTTTAAATAAAGATAAAAAATCAAGGGTTTCATTTCCCTTGATTTTTTCTATCTTATAAATAATTTTCTGCGACAGCTGCATCTCCAGGATAGGCTTCTTTCTTGCCTTGGACGATTTGGTAGCAATCTGCTCCCTTACCAGCGATAATAACTGCGTCTAATTCGTGATTTGTGATGGCCATTGCTGCCTTGATGGCTTCTTGGCGATCCGCAATCTTTTCAACAGGATGATTGATGTAGCTACTGATTTCATCTGCAATGGTCATTGGGTCTTCATAGTTAGGGTCATCAGCAGTCAGAAAGACTTGAATCTCAGGATGTTGATTGAGGAGGAGGCCAAAGTCCTTACGACGACTTTCTCCCTTGTTTCCCGTCGAACCAAGAACCAGAGCAATCTTTCCAGTTTGATGAGTTTCAACCACATTGATGAGTTTTGTCAGACTATCCCCATTGTGGGCGTAGTCGATGAAGACCTTGGCTCCATTTTTCTGAGTGAGGACTTCCATACGACCAGGAACGCGGGTTGCAGCGATTCCTTTTTTGATGTCCTCAAGACTAGCTCCGAGACGGAGGCAAGCAAGTCCAGCAGCAACGGCATTTTCTTGGTTGAAGTGACCAATCAGTTGGATATCATAGTCTCCAGCCAGTTTACCCGTAGCTGAAAAGCTAAAGGCTTTGGAATTCTCGATTTGGTTATCAGATTGGCTACCATAGAAATCATGGTCTTGATCTGCCACTTGTTCTTTCAAGACAGAAAAGTGATCCATGTCACTGTTAATGATGACTGCTCGGCTATTTTCCATCAAGAGACGCTTGTGGTAGAAATAGTCTTCAAAGCTAGGGTGTTCAATCGGGCCGATATGGTCTGGGCTGATATTGAGGAAAACTCCCACATCAAAGGTTAGGCCATAGACACGTTTGACCAGATAGGCTTGGCTGGAAACTTCCATGATGAGGTGGGTACGATCATTTTGCACAGCTTGATTCATCATGTCAAAGAGGTCAATACTCTCAGGAGTTGTCAATGCAGACTTAAAGAAAGTCTTGCCATCTAAAGTTGTATTCATAGTCGACAACATTGCAGGTCGATGCCCTTGAGATAAGATGTTATAAGCGAAATAGGCTGCTGTTGTCTTACCCTTGGTTCCAGTAAAGGCGAGGAGTTTGAGTTTTTCCTGTGGATTTCCATAAAATTCCATAGCAATCAAACTCATGGCTTTCTTAATGTCGTTCACAATGATGACAGGGATACCGACTTCGTAGTCCTTTTCAGCTATATACCAACCGAGTCCTTGAGAGATGGCAGAAAGCAGAAATTCCTTCTTAAAGGCAGCACCCTTGACGAAAAATAGGCTCTTTTCTTTGGCCTTGTGGCTGTCATAGCAGATGGTGTCAAACGCGATATGGCTGTAGTTGTAGTGATAGTGTCCTTGGTCGATAATCTCACGGAAGAGACCATCTTTCTTTAAAATATCTAATACAGTTTCAATCTTTATCATACTTTCTATTGTAAACCGAAAGTCGTAAATTTACAAGTAACAAGGAAAAGTTTATAATGGAAGATAAGGAGTTTTTCCTAGTTATCAAAATTGAATGAGGAATCTATGTCGCACGAAAACAATCACCAGCAGGCCCAGATGTTACGGGGGACTGCTTGGCTAACGGCTAGTAACTTTATCAGTCGCCTACTTGGGGCTATTTACATTATCCCTTGGTACATCTGGATGGGGTCTTATGCGGCTACAGCCAATGGACTCTTTACCATGGGATACAATATCTATGCCTGGTTCTTACTGGTTTCAACAGCAGGTATTCCGGTTGCAGTGGCCAAGCAAGTTGCCAAGTATAATACCATGCGAGAAGAAGAGCATAGCTTTGCCCTGATTCGGAGCTTTTTAGGCTTTATGACGGGACTAGGTTTGGTTTTTACTTTAATCTTGTATGTCTTTGCTCCTTGGCTAGCAGACTTGTCTGGCGTGGGCAAAGACTTGATCCCAATCATGCAAAGCTTGGCTTGGGGAGTCTTGATTTTCCCGTCTATGAGTGTTATCCGAGGATTTTTCCAAGGGATGAATAACCTCAAACCTTATGCCATGAGTCAAATTGCTGAGCAGGTCATTCGTGTTATCTGGATGCTCCTAGCAACCTTTATCATTATGAAGCTCGGTTCGGGAGATTACCTAGCAGCGGTTACCCAATCCACCTTTGCTGCCTTTGTCGGCATGGTCGCCAGTTTTGCAGTCTTGATTTATTTCCTTGCCAAAGAGGGATTACTCAAAAGAGTCCTTGAAACAGGAGATAAGATTAACAGCAAGCGTCTTTTGGTCGATACTATTAAGGAAGCCATTCCTTTTATCTTAACAGGGTCTGCCATCCAGCTCTTCCAGATTTTGGATCAGCTGACCTTTATCAATAGTATGAGCTGGTTTACCAACTACAGCAACGAGGACTTGGTTGTCATGTTTTCTTATTTCTCAGCCAATCCTAATAAAATCACTATGATTTTGATTTCTGTTGGAGTTTCAATTGGGGGTGTCGGTTTGCCACTTTTGACTGAAAACTATGTCAAGGGGGACTTGAAAGCAGCTTCTCGTCTCGTTCAGGATAGTCTCACCTTACTCTTTATGTTCCTGCTACCAGCAACGGTTGGAGTGGTCATGGTAGGGGGACCTCTTTATACGGTCTTCTATGGTAAGCCAGATAGTTTGGCTCTGGGCTTATTTGTCTTTGCAGTTTTGCAGTCTATTATTTTAGGCTTGTACATGGTCTTGTCTCCAATGCTTCAGGCCATGTTCCGCAACCGCAAGGCCGTTCTCTATTTTATCTATGGTTCTATTGCCAAGCTAGTCTTGCAACTACCTACCATCGCTCTCTTCCACAGTTACGGACCTTTGATTTCCACAACCATTGCTCTCATCATTCCTAATGTCTTGATGTATCGGGATATTTGTAAGGTAACGGGTGTC
Organism: Streptococcus sp. 544; assembly: GCF_013277385.1. Taxonomy (NCBI): domain Bacteria; kingdom Bacillati; phylum Bacillota; class Bacilli; order Lactobacillales; family Streptococcaceae; genus Streptococcus; species Streptococcus sp. 544. The sequence continues at coordinate 5,975 of NZ_VMMU01000017.1, read as the reverse complement.
AAGCGCAAGGTGATTTTGAAGCGAACCATTTTAATCAGTTTGCTGACCCTAGTCATGTTTCTGTTAATAGGAACCATCCAGTGGCTGTTAGGATTTTTCTTCCAACCGAGTGGACGTTTGTGGAGCTTCCTTTATGTAGCTCTTGTCGGTGCCATGGGTGGAGGAGTATACGGAGTCATGAGTCTCCGTACTCGTTTATTGGATAAGGTGATTGGAAAAGCCCAAGCAGATCGCATGCGAGCAAAATTTAATCTTTCGTAAGATAGCATTTATAAATAAAAGGAATAAGTTGAACAATCTTTTAGGAGAACTTGAAACTTATTCCTTTTTTAGCGTCAAAATAGCTAAAATTATCTTTTGAAAGTAGAAGATGAGGTCTTTTTCGATTTTTTTGGAAAAAATCATTGACTAAACAAACTAAATGTTGTATAATAAAACAAATATTTAAAGCAGGAGGTTCTGGAAATGAAAAAGTCTAAGGCCAAGTATGCAACACTTGCAGGTGTCATGTTAAGTGCAGGTATTTTGTTAAGCGCCTGTGGAAATTCTAGCACAGGGTCAAAAACCTATAACTATGTTTATTCAAGTGATCCATCTAGTTTGAACTATCTAGCAGAAAACCGTGCAACAACCAATGATATTGTGACCAATCTGGTAGATGGTCTCATGGAAAATGACCAGTATGGGAACTATGTGCCATCCTTGGCAGAGGATTGGAGTGTTTCTAAGGACGGTTTAACCTATACCTACAAACTTCGTAAGGATGCTAAGTGGTTTACTTCTGAGGGAGAAGAATATGCTCCTGTAACTGCTCAGGATTTTGTGACAGGTTTGAAATATGCAGCTGATAAAAAATCAGAAGCCTTGTATCTAGTGCAGGACTCTGTTGCAGGCTTGGATGACTATATTAACGGGAAAACAAGCGACTTTTCAACTGTCGGAGTCAAGGCTCTTGATGAGCAAACGGTTCAATACACCTTGGCTCGACCAGAACCTTACTGGAACTCAAAAACAACCTCAACCATTCTTTTCCCAGTCAATGCAGATTTCTTGAAATCAAAAGGGGATGATTTTGGGAAGGTAGACCCTGCTAATATTTTGTACAGTGGACCTTTCTTGATGAAAGCTTTTGTTTCAAAATCTGTCATCGAATACAAGAAAAATCCTAACTACTGGGATGCTAAAAATGTCTTTGTAGATGATGTCAAATTGACCTACTATGATGGTAGTGACCAAGACGCTCTTGTTCGTAACTTTACAGACGGAGCCTATAGCTACGCTCGTCTCTATCCGAATAGTTCAAGTTATGAAGGAATTAAAGAAAAATACAAAGATGATATCGTCTATAGCATGCAAGATGCCACTTCTTACTTCTTAAACTTTAATCTGGATAGACAATCTTATAAATTCACTTCCAAGACAAGTGATGCTGAAAAGAAATCGACTCAAGAAGCGGTTCTTAATAAAAACTTCCGTCAAGCTATTAATTTTGCCTATGATCGGACAGCTTACGGGGCTCAATCTCAAGGAGAAGATGGTGCAACTAAGATTTTGCGTAACTTGGTTGTTCCTCCAAACTTCGTAAGTATCAAGGGAAAAGACTTTGGTGAAGTAGTGGCTTCTAAGATGGTCAATTATGGTAAGGAATGGCAAGGAATCAACTTCGCGGATGCCCAAGATCCATACTACAATCCAGAGAAAGCCAAAGCCAAATTTGCAGAAGCTAAGAAAGAATTAGAAGCTAAGGGGGTAACATTCCCTATCCACTTAGATAAAAATATAGAGTTGACCAATAAGGCTGAAATTCAAGGAATCAATTCCATGAAGCAATCAATTGAGTCTGTCTTAGGTGCAGAAAATGTTGTGATTGATGTCCACCTACTTTCTACAGAGGACTATGATAGTTCAGGTTATCTAGCTCAAACAGCTGCGCAAAAAGACTACGATCTCTACAATGGTGGTTGGAGTGCGGACTATCTTGATCCATCTAGCTATCTTGATATCTTTAGTGTCAAGAATGGTGGGGTTCTACAAAGTCTTGGACTCGAGCCAGGTGAAGCCAATGACAAGGCCAAGGCTGTTGGATTGGATGTCTACACTCAAATGTTGGAAGAAGCTAATAAGGAACAAGATATTGCAAAACGCTATGAAAAGTATGCTGAAATCCAAGCTTGGTTAGTAGATAGCTCTCTAGCAATTCCAAATGTTTCACTTGGTGGAACACCAACATTGAGAAAAATCGTTCCTTTCTCAACACCATATTCATTGGCTGGTAATAAAGGGGTTGAATCCTATAAATACCTCAAATTACAAGATAAGACAGTCACAACAGACGAATATGCAAAAGCCAGAGAAAAATGGTTGAAAGAAAAAGAAGAATCTAATAAAAAAGCCCAAGAAGAATTGGCGAAACATGTCAAATAAGGATTTTTCAAGAAAAACGATGGTTTCGAAAGAAGCTGTCGTTTTTTAATAGAATGATGGTAAATTTGGAAGAAAAATCTCACATTTTTTTCTTTGTTTCTTGAGTTTATGTTATAATGAATATAACATAAATGTGAGACGCTATTTTCGAAAATCTACCCAATGTTGATTGAAGTATGCATATGCTAGGGTAATGTTATAGGAGGTATGTCATCTACTGGAAAAGTAAGATAAAACGCAACAAATGATAAGTTCTTCTTTGAGTGAAGAGTCCTTATCTGCCTATTTAGTGATTTTTATGGAGGTATCATCATGGGCGCTATTATGGAGTTTGCAACAGAAAAACAGATTGCATCATTTCTTTCAACTTGTCGCATTGAAGGGCAAAAGAATTTTCTGATGGCTTTCAAGAAAAAGACATGGTTCAAATCCTTTATTGATTTTTTCATTATAGGAGGTAGTTACTATGTTCAGTCGAGTGTGAAGCCTAAGATTCTGGCATTCACACCTAAGGGAATCTACTTGATGGACATCAGTGATGTAACAGAAAATCATTCTAATCATGTCGTAGAGATGCCTTGGAATCAAGTCAAAGATTTTACTTATAAGCCAGTCTTGAATACAGTTAGGCTGAACTGGAACTATCAAAATGAAGCCTATATTTTTTCCGTGGATGTCGGTCAGATTAGTCAGCATGTGGGCCAATATCAATTTAACAAAGAGCATTATGATTATTTATCCCAACAGGATTTCTTTCAGTCTAAGTAAGCCCTAGCAATCATTTTCACAAAAGAATCTGGAAGCTTTTCTGGATTCTTTTTAGCTTTACTATCTAAGTATATAGTTTAAAACTATAACTAGCTCTTGAAAAGAAGAAAATGAGTTGATGAAAATAAGTGGTACAATAGTTACTATAGATTTGGAGGAATTGTATGAGCAAGGAATTACACATTAACACAATTTTGGCCCAGGCGGGTATTAAGTCAGATGAAGCGACAGGTGCATTGGTGACACCGCTTCATTTTTCAACGACCTATCAGCATCCAGAGTTTGGTCAATCTACTGGATTTGACTATACGCGCACCAAAAACCCAACTCGCAGTAAGGCTGAGGAAGTCTTGGCAGCTATTGAGTCAGCAGACTATGCCCTAGCGACTAGCTCAGGAATGTCAGCTATTGTACTGGCCTTTAGCGTCTTTCCAGTAGGAAGTAAGGTCTTGGCGGTGCGTGACCTTTATGGAGGTTCTTTCCGCTGGTTCAATCAAGTGGAGCAGGAAGGTCGTTTCCATTTTACCTATGCCAACACAGAAGAAGAATTGATTGTCGAGTTGGAGAAGGATGTGGATGTTCTCTATATCGAAACGCCAACCAATCCCTTGATGTTGGAATTTGATATCGAAAAACTAGCAAAATTGGCTCATGCTAAGGGTGCCAAAGTGGTGGTGGACAATACCTTCTACAGCCCTATCTACCAACGTCCGATTGAAGATGGAGCAGATATCGTTCTCCATTCAGCAACCAAGTATCTGGCAGGCCACAATGATGTCCTGGCTGGAGTGGTTGTGACCAATAGTTTAGAACTATACGAGAAGCTTTTCTACAATCTCAATACGACAGGGGCAGTCTTGTCACCATTTGACAGCTATCAATTGATTCGTGGTCTCAAGACCTTGTCTCTTCGTATGGAGCGCTCAACAGCTAATGCCCAAGAAGTGGTTGCCTTTTTGAAGGATTCTCCAGCAGTTAAGGAAGTTCTCTATACTGGTCGTGGGGGCATGATTTCCTTTAAAGTAGCCGATGAAACGCGCATTCCACATATTTTGAACAGTCTCAAGGTCTTCTCTTTTGCGGAAAGTTTGGGTGGGGTAGAAAGTCTCATTACTTATCCAACGACTCAAACCCATGCTGATATTCCAGCAGAAGTGCGCCATTCCTATGGTTTGACAGATGACCTCTTGCGTTTGTCGATTGGGATTGAGGATGCTAGAGATTTGATTGCAGATTTGCACCAAGCCTTGGAAGGATAAGACAAAGATGGGAAAATATGATTTTACAAGCCTGCCCAACCGTTTAGGGCACCATACCTATAAATGGAAAGAAACAGAAACGGATAGTGAAGTTCTACCAGCTTGGATAGCGGATATGGACTTTGTAGTCTTGCCTGAAATCCGCCAAGCCGTGCAGACTTATGCGGATCAACTGGTTTATGGCTATACCTATGCCAGTGAAGAGTTAATTAAGGAAGTTCAAAAGTGGGAAGCCACACAACACGGTTACCACTTTGACAAAGAGGCTCTTGTCTTTATCGAGGGTGTGGTACCAGCTATCTCAACAGCTATTCAAGCCTTTACAAAAGAAGGCGAGGCAGTTCTGATTAACACACCTGTCTACCCACCTTTTGCTCGCAGTGTCAAGTTGAATAATCGTAGATTGATTACCAATTCTTTGGTGGAAAAGGATGGTCTGTTTGAGATTGACTTTGACCGACTTGAAAAGGATTTGGTGGAAGAGGATGTCAAACTTTATATTCTCTGCAATCCTCACAATCCTGGTGGACGTGTATGGGAAAAAGAAGTGTTGGAGAAGATTGGCCAACTCTGCCAAAAACACGGTGTTTTCTTGGTTTCAGATGAGATTCACCAAGATTTGGTCCTCTTTGGTCACAAGCATCATTCCTTCAATACCATCAATCCTGACTTTAAAGAATTTGCTATCGTCTTGACCAGTGCCACTAAAACCTTTAATATCGCTGGGACAAAAAATTCCTATGCAGTCATTGAAAATCCTAAGTTGAGACTGGCTTACCAGAAACGTCAGTTGGCTAATAATCAGCATGAAATTTCAGGTCTGGGTTATCTGGCGACAGAAGCTGCCTATCGCTATGGGAAGGATTGGCTAGAGGAACTCAAGCAAGTCTTTGAAGACCACATCAATTATGTGGTAGATTTATTTGGAAAAGAGACTAAAATCAAGGTCATGAAACCGCAAGGAACCTACTTGATTTGGCTTGATTTTTCAGCCTATGATCTGACTGATGAAAGATTGCAAGAGCTGTTGAGAAATGAAGCTAAGGTTATCCTCAACCGTGGTTTGGATTTTGGAGAGGAAGGGAGTCTCCATGCCCGCCTCAATGTAGCCATGCCTAAATCTCTGTTGCAAGAAGTTTGTCAGCGAATTGTGACGACTTTTGCTAAACTTTAAAAATCCGGTAAATTCCCAAACTAAGTTCCACCGCTAGTAGAAGTGGAAGTTAATCTGATAAAAATTGTAAAAACCAGTGGAAATCCATGTCAGGGTAAGTTCCACTGGTTTTACTAATGCTTGATTTTATTGCTTTTGTAGCCAAAATGAATCGAAAAAAAGAGCGCACAAAATCCTCTTATCTGAAAGCGTTTCAGATTAAGTTCCGCTATGGTGGAAGTTAGTGTGAGACGTTTGAATAGGGTTTTAGGTTAGTTTTTAGAACTTATGTTGGAGTAATTTAGAAGACTGACAGACGTCTTCTGCAGGTATTTTAGAAATGCCGAGAAGCTTAGGAATTTCTTCTCCAT
>NZ_VMMU01000016.1:82606-90944 GCF_013277385.1 Streptococcus sp. 544 | reverse complement strand
CGGAACTTAATCTGAAACGCTTTCAGATAAGAGGATTTTGTGCGCTCTTTTTTTCGATTCATTTTGGCTACAAAAGCAATAAAATCAAGCATTAGTAAAACCAGTGGAACTTACCCTGACATGGATTTCCACTGGTTTTTACAATTTTTATCAGATTAACTTCCACTTCTACTAGCGGTGGAACTTAGTTTGGGAATTTACCATTTTTAAAAACCAGAATATTTTTAATTAAATTGTTCCTTTTCTATTGACAAGTTGCCTGTTTTTGTGTATCATAACATTATAAAAAGATAATACAACAATTTTATTTATCTTTTTTCACATTCGGTCTCCTTATATAAAAAAGCGATTCATTTTGAACCGCTTTTTCCTATTTATCGCCCTTGTTACGAATAACAAAGCCTGTTTGCTTTTCGCTTGAAGTAGTGCGTGGTTTTTTATTATCCTTACGGTAACGTTTTTCCTTATCAAAACGATCGTTGCCACGACTTCCTTTTTTGAAATCATCACGGCGGCCACCACGACGGTTGTCTCCACGGCGATTATCACGACGGTCATCTCCACGACGACCTCCCTTAGCTTTACCACCGAAGCCATTACCGGATGGTTTAAATGGCAGTGGTTTTTCACGCGCAATCTCCACTTCTGGAAGGCTATCTGGGTCTTGAACAGTCAGACTCAAAATATACATTGCCAATTCTTCTGGAGTAAATTCGGCAGCTAGTTTACGAGCATCCTTGCCAAATTTCTCAAAGTTGGCACGAATGGTTTCATCTGCAAAATCACGTTCGATTTTCTTAAGAGCTACTTGCTTTTTAGCTTGGAAGGCTTCTTCTGCACTTGCAGGTTTGAGACCTTTCATGCGTTTCTTAGTCAAGTTTTCAATGATTTGGAGGTAACCCATTTCATTTGGTGATACGAAAGTAATAGACTGACCTGACTTACCAGCACGACCTGTACGACCAATACGGTGAACATAACTTTCAGGATCTTGTGGAATATCGTAGTTATAGACATGAGTCACACCTGAAATATCCAAACCACGCGCAGCAACGTCTGTCGCAACCAAAACATCAAGATTGCCATTTTTAAAGTCACGAAGGACACGCAGACGTTTGTTTTGGTCCAGGTCACCATGAATTCCTTCGGCACGGAAACCACGGATTTTAAGACCACGAGTCAATTCATCTACACGGCGTTTAGTACGACCAAATACGATAGCAAGTTCTGGTTGTTCCACATCCATAAGACGAGTCATGGTATCAAATTTTTCTTGTTCCTTAACTCGGATATAGTACTGGTCAACCAATTCTGTTGTCAATTCCTTAGCCGCAATCTTCACATGCTCAGGTTCTTTCATAAACTGAACACCGATACGTTTGATAGCATCTGGCATAGTTGCTGAGAAAAGTAAGGTTTGACGGTTTTCAGGAACACGAGAAATGATGGCTTCGATATCTTCAAGGAAGCCCATGTTGAGCATTTCATCTGCTTCGTCAAGGATGAGAGTTTCAATATCTTGTAATTTCAAGGCCTTGCGTTTAATCAAGTCCAAGAGACGACCAGGTGTTCCCACCACGATATGGGCACCAGATTTAAGAGCCTTAATTTGTTTTTCAATGCTTGATCCGCCATATACTGAGCGAACTTTGACTCCCTTACTACGACCAAAGCGGAATAGTTCTTCTTGACTTTGGACAGCGAGTTCACGAGTTGGAGCGATGACCAAGGCTTGGATGGTCGCTTCTTCTGTACGGATTTTTTCAAGAGTAGGCAAGCCAAAAGCTGCAGTTTTTCCTGTACCAGTCTGAGCTTGACCGATAACGTCCTTGCCTTCAAGGGCCAAAGGAATGGTTTGTTCTTGGATCGGACTGGCTTCTACAAAACCAGCTTTTTCAATCTCTGCTAGCAAATCAGCAGACAAGTTTAATTCATTAAATTTCACGTTATTCTTCTTTCTAAAGGTGGTGCGAAGCCACCCTATAGGGCTTAGTGTATACTTTTCTTTTTATGACGTATTTTCATATACTGGATACAAAATCGTGTTGCTTCTTTTCCACAAAAGAAAAGTACTGTTTTCTTTGCAACCCATCTAGTATAACACAAGACCAGAGCAAAAGATAGCCTAATTTCTCTAGAAAATCATGTAAGCGGTTTTTGGCTTTCCTTTTTGATGGAACGACCTAGATAATAAGACAAAGCCAAGGCGATACTATATAAAATGATAAAAACGAACAAGGTTTGTGTGTAAGAATGAGCCATTTTATAAGTCTCTGCTAATAAAATAGGTCCTGCTAAACCAGCCATTGCCCAAGCTGTTAAAATATAACCATGCAGAGCGGCCAATTCCTTGGTTCCAAAAATATCACTGAGATAAGCTGGAATCAATGAAAAACCAGCTCCATAGCAAGTCATCAAAATAGACATAGCGACTACAAATAAAACGGAATCTGTAAAGAGCCAAAGTGAGAGAGAAAAGAAAAGATTGACAAGCAGTAATATACTAAAGGTTAGGGGGCGACCGATATAGTCAGATAAGCTCGCCCAGAGCAAGCGACCAAATCCATTGAAAATCCCTAAAACGCCCACCATTACTGCTGCATGACTTGTAGACAAGCCAGCCATCTCCTGTGCCATTGGCGATGCCGCTGAAATTAAGCCTAAACCACAAGCTATGTTGATAAAGAAAATAATCCAAAGTATATAAAACCGATTGCTTTTCAGAGCCTGATTTGCAGCCATTCCTTGCGTCAAAGAGGCTGTTTTTTCTTTCCCTGAAGCAGATAAAATTGCAAGCTCTTGCTCATTTGGACGCTTAATGAATTGTGAAGCTAGGAGCATGATAATAAAGTAACTTGCACCTAAAATATAAAAAGTTTCTACAAGCCCTATCCCTGCGATGAGATGTTGCGCTATGGGACTAGTCAATAAAGAAGCAAAACCAAACCCCATAATCGCTAAACCTGTTGCGAGACCACGTTTATCAGGAAACCATTTTATAATCGTTGACACAGGGGTAATATAGCCTGCTCCCAAACCAAGCCCACCTAAAATGCCGTAAGCCAGATACAACAACCACAGTTCCTGACGGTCTATTGCAAATCCTGTTAAGATATTTCCACCTGCGTATAGAAAAGCAGATAGACTCCCCATGACTCTCGGACCAAATTTTTCTACCAAACGCCCCATAAATGCAGCCGATAAGCCTAAACAAAAGATTGCTAGACTAAAGGCAAAGGCAACAGAAGCCTGATCCCATCCCGTTTTTTCAATAATAGGGTTACGATAAACACTCCAAGCATAAGTCGAACCCAGCATTAAGTGTAAAATGACCCCAGCAAAGGCAATAATATAACGATTCGATTTCATAAAACCTCCTATTTTCGAACATTTATTCTATCTTATATAAAAATAGATAGGATTTTAGTTTATCAAGCTTGTCAAAAAATTACTAGCTTTTTGTCTGGAAAGCGTTTTTATTTTTTTCTGTCTTTTTCGTAGCAGAATTGTGCAAAAGTTTTTTTCTTGTGCTAGAATGTAATTCGAATAGGAGGAACTCTAAATGTTAACTTATGATTTAATCGTTATCGGATTTGGTAAGGCTGGTAAAACACTAGCTGGTAAATTGGCTTCAGCTGGCAAAAAAGTTGCCCTCGTTGAACGTAGCAAAGCTATGTACGGTGGAACTTGTATCAACATCGGTTGTATCCCAACTAAGACTTTGCTAGTTGCTGCTGAGAAGGGCTTGTCTTTTGAAGAAGTCATTGCTACCAAAAATACTATCACTGGTCGCCTCAACGGTAAAAACTATGCGACTGTTGCTGGTACAGGCGTGGATATCTTTGATGCGGAAGCTCACTTCCTTTCAAATAAAGTCATCGAAATCCAAGCTGGTGATGAAAAGAAAGAACTGACTGCTGAAACAATCGTCATCAACACTGGTGCTGTTTCAAACGTCTTGCCAATCCCTGGACTTGCTACAAGCAAAAACGTCTTTGACTCAACAGGGATCCAAAACTTGGACAAGTTGCCTGAAAAACTTGGAGTCCTTGGTGGCGGAAATATCGGTCTTGAATTTGCTGGCCTTTACAACAAACTTGGAAGCAAGGTCACAGTCCTAGATGCCTTGGATACTTTCCTACCTCGTGCAGAACCTTCCATCGCAGCTCTTGCTAAACAATATATGGAAGAAGACGGTATTGAATTGCTTCAAAATATCCATACTACTGAAATCAAAAACGACGGTGACCAAGTCCTTGTCGTGACTGAAAACGAAACTTACCGTTTCGATGCCCTTCTCTACGCAACTGGACGCAAACCAAATGTAGAACCACTTCAACTTGAAAATACAGATATTGAACTAACTGAACGTGGCGCTATTAAAGTAGACAAACACTGTCAAACAAACGTTCCTGGTGTCTTTGCAGTTGGAGATGTCAACGGTGGCCTTCAATTTACTTACATTTCACTTGATGACTTCCGTGTTGTCTACAGCTACCTTGCTGGAGATGGCAGCTACACTCTTGAAGACCGTCTCAATGTACCAAACACCATGTTTATCACACCTGCCCTTTCACAAGTTGGTTTAACTGAAAGCCAAGCAGCTGATTTGAAACTTCCATACGCAGTGAAAGAAATCCCTGTTGCAGCCATGCCTCGTGGTCACGTAAATGGAGACCTTCGCGGAGCTTTCAAAGCTGTTGTGAATACTGAAACAAAAGAAATTCTTGGAGCAAGCATCTTCTCAGAAGGTTCTCAAGAAATCATCAACATCATTACTGTTGCTATGGACAACAAGATTCCTTATACTTACTTCACAAAACAAATCTTCACTCACCCAACCTTGGCTGAGAACTTGAATGACTTGTTTGCGATTTAAGTTGAGATTTGATCGTATCGAACAGCCCTCTTTGGGCTGTTTTTGCTTCTGCGAAACACCAAATCTGTCTTTTCACTCTTTTGTGATATAATAGAAACATGAACTTAAAAACTACTTTGGGCCTTATTGCTGGGCGCTCTTCCCACTTCGTTTTAAGCCGTCTTGGCCGTGGAAGTACGCTCCCAGGAAAACTTGCCCTTCAATTTGATAAAGATATTTTACAAAACCTAGCTAAGAACTACGAGATTGTCGTGGTCACTGGAACCAACGGAAAAACCTTGACAACTGCCCTCACTGTCGGTATTTTAAAAGAGGTTTATGGTCAAGTTCTGACCAACCCAAGCGGTGCCAACATGATTACAGGAATTGCGACAACCTTCTTAACAGCCAAATCTTCTAAAACTGGAAAAAATATTGCCGTCTTAGAAATTGATGAAGCCAGTCTATCTCGTATCTGTGACTATATCCAGCCAAGCCTTTTTGTTATCACCAATATCTTCCGTGACCAGATGGACCGCTATGGTGAGATTTACACAACTTACAAGATGATTTTGGATGCCATTCGTAAGGTGCCTACGGCTACTGTTCTCCTTAATGGAGACAGTCCACTTTTCTACAAGCCAGCTATTCCAAATCCTGTAGAGTATTTTGGTTTTGACTTGGAGAAAAGACCAGCCCAGCTGGCTCACTATAATACAGAAGGGATTCTCTGTCCTGACTGCCAAGGAATCCTCAAATATGAGCAGAATACCTATGCAAACTTGGGTGCCTATATCTGTGAAGGCTGCGGATGTAAACGTCCTGATCTCGACTATCGCTTGACAGAACTAGTTGAGTTGACCAACAATAGCTCTCGCTTTGTCATAGACGGACAAGAATATGGTATCCAAATCGGTGGTCTCTATAATATCTACAACGCCCTAGCTGCAGTTGCCATCGCCCGCTTTCTCGGCGCCGATTCCCAACTCATCAAGCAGGGATTTGACAAGAGCCGTGCTGTCTTTGGACGCCAGGAAACCTTCCATATCGGTGACAAGGAATGCACCCTTGTTTTGATTAAAAATCCAGTCGGTGCAACCCAAGCTATCGAGATGATTAAACTAGCACCTTATCCATTTAGCCTATCCGTCCTCCTTAATGCCAACTATGCTGATGGGATTGACACAAGCTGGATCTGGGATGCTGATTTTGAACAAATCACTGACATGGACATCCCTGAAATCAACGCTGGCGGTGTTCGCCATTCTGAAATCGCACGCCGTCTTCGTGTGACTGGTTACCCAGCTGAGAAAATTACTGAGACAAGTAATCTGGAACAAGTTCTTAAGACCATTGAAAACCAAGACTGCAAGCATGCCTATATCCTGGCTACCTATACTGCTATGCTGGAATTCCGCGAACTGCTGGCTAGTCGTCAGATTGTTAGAAAGGAGATGAACTAATGGTTTATACTTCACTTTCCTCAAAAGATGGCAATTACCCTTATCAGCTCAACATTGCCCACCTCTACGGAAATCTCATGAATACCTACGGGGACAATGGAAACATCCTCATGCTCAAGTATGTGGCTGAAAAGCTGGGAGCCCATGTGACGGTTGACATCGTTTCTCTCCATGATGACTTTGATGAAAATCACTACGACATCGCCTTTTTCGGTGGTGGTCAAGACTTTGAACAGAGTATCATTGCAGACGACCTACCTGCTAAAAAAGAGAGCATTGACAACTACATCCAAAATGACGGTGTGGTTCTGGCTATCTGCGGTGGTTTCCAACTATTGGGTCAATATTATATTGAAGCTTCAGGGAGACGTATCGAAGGGCTAGGTGTCATGGGCCACTACACGCTCAACCAGACCAATAACCGTTTTATCGGTGACATCAAGATTCACAATGAAGATTTCAATGAAACCTACTATGGCTTTGAAAATCATCAGGGCCGTACCTTCCTCTCAGATGATCAAAAACCACTGGGACAGGTTGTCTATGGAAATGGAAATAACGAAGAAAAAGTCGGCGAAGGGGTTCATTATAAGAATGTCTTTGGTTCCTACTTCCACGGGCCTATCCTCTCTCGTAATGCCAATCTGGCTTATCGCCTAGTCACTACAGCCCTCAAGAAGAAATATGGTCAGGACATCCAACTCCCTGCCTATGAAGATATTCTCAGCCAAGAAATCGCTGAAGAATACAGTGATGTCAAAAGCAAGGCTGACTTTTCTTAAACAAAAGGAAATTATATCAAAGAACTCTGTTATCTTGTCGGAGTTCTTTTTGTCTGTTCTTTTACCCTTCTCCCTTGCATTTTCTCTCATTTTTTGCCAAAATAGAGGAGTAGAAAGAAGGTAGCATATGTCTAAATTACAACAAATCGTAACATATCTTGAATCAGAAAAACTAGACGTCGCTGTCGTATCTGACCCCGTCACAATCAATTACCTCACTGGCTTTTACAGTGATCCCCATGAACGCCAAATGTTCCTTTTTATCCTAGCGGATCAAGAACCCCTCCTCTTTGTCCCAGCCCTTGAGGTTGAGCGTGCTACTAGCACTGTTTCCTTCCCAGTTGTGGGCTATGTGGATTCTGAAAATCCATGGCAAAAAATGAAACATGCTCTACCACAGCTTGATTTCAAACGTGTCGCTGTTGAGTTTGACAATCTCATCTTAACCAAATATCATGGTTTAAAAACCGTTTTTGAAACTGCTGAGTTTGAAAACCTCACTCCTCGTATCCAACGCATGCGCCTCATCAAATCAGCTGATGAAGTGCAAAAAATGATGGTTGCAGGTCTCTATGCGGACAAGGCTGTTAATGTTGGTTTTGACAATATTTCTCTTGATAAGACTGAGACAGATATCATCGCCCAAATTGACTTTGCTATGAAGCGTGAAGGTTATGAAATGAGTTTTGATACCATGGTCTTGACTGGTGATAATGCTGCAAATCCACACGGTATTCCAGCAGCAAACAAAGTTGAAAATAACGCCCTTCTCCTCTTTGACCTTGGTGTTCTAGTCAACGGCTATGCGTCAGATATGACTCGTACGGTCGCTGTCGGCAAACCAGACCAATTCAAGAAAGACATTTATAACTTGACTCTTGAAGCCCAACAAGCTGCTCTTGACTTTATCAAGCCAGGGGTGACTGCCCATGAAGTGGATCGCGCTGCCCGTGAGGTCATCGAAAAAGCTGGTTACGGCGAGTACTTCAACCACCGTCTCGGTCACGGTATCGGTATGGATGTCCACGAATTCCCTTCTATCATGGAAGGAAATGACTTGGTTATCGAAGAAGGCATGTGCTTCTCTGTTGAACCAGGTATCTATATCCCTGGTAAAGTCGGTGTCCGTATCGAAGACTGCGGTGTTGTTACCAAGGATGGCTTTGACCTCTTTACAAGCACCAGCAAAGACTTGCTTTATTTTGATTAATATTCATCTAATACTCAATGAAAAT
>NZ_VMMU01000016.1:0-82564 GCF_013277385.1 Streptococcus sp. 544 | reverse complement strand
GTCAGTAACCATATCTACGACAAGGCGACGTTGACGCGGTTTGAAGAGATTTTTGAAGAGTATAAAATCTTCCCACAATAAAACGCATAGTATCAAGTTTTGAACACCTGATACTATGCGTTTTTCTTATTTGAAAGACTTTTGACTCAGTCTCTTTACTTAATCTTCTTGATACTTTGACTAAGAATAAATCCTACAATCATCCCTACTATATTTTGCATGAAATTTGGTAAAATTTCTGGTAGGGCTGCTGCCCAGCCATTCATCAATGTAGAACCCAAGGCGTAACCCCCTACCATGGCAATCGTTGCTAAGATAAGGCCTAACCACTGAGTTTTTCCTTTAAATCCTGCGAAAAATCCCTGCAAGCCATGGTTGACCAAGCTAAAGAACATCCACTGAGGATAGCCTGATAAGAGGTCAATCAAGAAGCCTGCTAGTCCTCCGACTACAGCCCCTTCACGACTACCAAAGTAAAAGGCCGTAAAGAAGACACCCGCATCTAAAAGAGTTAGAATGCCTGTCGGTGTTGGAATTTTTAAGAAATAACCTAGAACCACAGAAAGGGCGGTTAATAGGGATACAAGGGCGATTTTAGTTGTTTTGGTTTGCTTCATATTGTCTTACTCCATACTGATCTGCTTGTACAATGGCACGGTAAACGAAAGCCTTAGAGCTTTCTACTGCTGATAAAAGTTCATCACCTTTAACCAAGTAACTGGCAATGCTAGAGGCAAAGGTACAACCTGCGCCAGCATTTTGCCCTTGGATGACAGGATTTTCCAACACTGTAAAGGTTTGTCCATCATAAAAGACATCTACAGCCTTGTCCTGACTAAGGCGATTGCCTCCCTTGATAATAACTGCTGGCGCTCCTAATTCATGCAATTTCTGTGCTGCAGTTTTCATATCTTCAAGGGTTTTAATCTCTTGATCTGCTAGTAATTCTGCTTCAGGAAGATTAGGCGTAATCACACTGACATGAGGGAAAAAGCGAACCAACTCTTGGCAGAGTTCACTAACTGCTACGTCGTGCGTTTCCTTGCAGACCAAGACAGGATCCAGAACCACAGGCACTCCTGGGCGTTGCTTGATAAAGTCCAATGCCTTCTCAGCCACACTGACAGTTGGTAGGAGACCAATCTTAATTCCCCCAAACTCCACATCACGTAAGCTATCTAATTCATGTTGAAAAATGGTATCGTCAGTTGGAAAGACTTCAAAGCCCTTTTCCGTCAAGGCTGTCAAACAAGTCACTGCTACAAAACCATGCAAGCCGTTCAAGGTATAGGTAGCCAAATCAGCGGACAATCCACCACCACTAAAAATATCATTTCCTGAAAGTGCTAAAATACGATTATTCTTCATAACGAATCTCCTTTAAATACAAACCATTTGGTGCTGCAGTGGGACCTGCAAGCTGCCTGTCCTTTTTCTCCAAGATGAGGTCAATCTGCTCTACTGGCATGCGATTATTGCCGATTTTAAGCAGTGTCCCCACCATATTGCGAATCTGCTTATACAAGAAACCATTTCCTGAAAAGGTAAAGGTCAAAAACTGACCTGTCTCATCAACTGTTAAACTAGCTTCTGTGATGGTGCGAACCTTATCCTCTACACTAGTCCCAGAGGCTGTAAAACCGGTAAAATCATGGGTTCCCTCTAACTTTTTGACAGCCTCCTGCATCCGTTCCACATAGAGTGGATAGGGAAAGTGAGTGGCATAGTGACGGCGCATAGGATTCTTGGGACGGCCTCTATCCACGATAAACTCATAGGTCTTACTGTGCTTGGCATAACGGCAATGAAAATCATCCGCCACAAGCTCAATCGCAATCACATCAATATCTTCAGGAGACTGGGTGTCCAAAGCAAAACGGAGCTTCTCCTCATCCATCTGATAAGGTAGGTCAAAATGAATAACCTGGCCTAGGGCATGAACTCCACTATCTGTCCTACCAGCACCGTGAACAGTAATGGCTTGCCCTTTATTTAACCTGGTCAAGGTTTTTTCAATTTCTTCCTGAACGCTACGCGCATGAGGCTGGCGCTGAAAACCAGCAAAAGCGTAACCATCATAGGAAATAGTTGCTTTATATCTTGTCATAACTCCTATTTTATCAAGAAATTAGTCTGTAAACAAGGGTCTAAATCAAATATTGTCTGGGTACAAAATTCACAAAAAGAAAAACTTAGGAAACCAATCCTAAGCTCTCTTTTGAAGTAGGTACATGACAAAGATAGAGGTTACAATCAACCATGAGCCTAAAATGGCAAAGACCAACATGCCATTGTGAGTTAGTAACCCAATTGCACCTAGAACAAATGGGGTCGTAAAGGCTCCGAAACTACAGCCTAATACAGCAAATGAAGTCGCTTGATTGAGGAGTTTAGCTGGAATTCGTTCAGAGACAAGTTGAAAGACCGTCGTCAAGGCTACACTGTAGGCAAAACCAGCTAGAATACTCCCTGCCACTACCACCCACAAGGATGGAGACAAGGCAATCACAATTTGCCCTAAGCCAAAAGTAATTCCAGACCATAGGAGCAGTTTCTCTTTAAATATTGAAATCAGGAAAGAAAAACTCACACCAGCCACAATCCCGATTAACTGCATGACACTAAGAACAAAACTAGATAACTGGGCATCTCCCAGTCCTCTTTCCACCATCAGACTTGGAATACGGATGGTAATAGCTGTATTGGTACAAACTACAACCGCCGCTTCAATAGCTAAGATAAAAATCAAGCCCTTCATTTCCCGAGTTAAGCGACTTGCTTCCTTCGTTTTTTTCTTGACTTCTTTCTTTTCTTTTCCATAAGGTACAAAGAGCAGATAAAGGATCAGAACTAAAAATCCAGCACTATAAGCTAAGAAAGTAGCTGTCCAACCAAAGGCCAACAATTGGCCGACTGCCAAGGTAATGAGAGAAGCCCCAACGACCTCTGCAGAACCGCGTAGCCCTAACATCTGAATTCTCGTTTTTCCTTGATAGCGTTCACTGATAATAGAAATGGCCTTGGCATTGATCATCCCAACACCTAAACCAAAAAGAATCCGTGTTCCAAAGACAAAAGGATAAGCTTGGTACCAAAAGGGAGCAGTTCCACTTAGTGATAAAATCAGCAATCCCAAACTGATCTGTAAGCGCTCAGGAAATATTTTTTCTAAGAAACCATTTAGTAATAACATAATCATGATTCCAAAGGAAGGCAAGCTCGCCAAGAGCTCAATTTGTTCCTTAGGATAACCTTGATAATAGTCAAACATGGCTGGCAGGGCACTCGAGATGGAAAAGGACGTAATCAAAACGAGGGAGAGAGCCAAAATACTGGCCCGTTCTAAAAATTGTTTCATGAAATCTCTTTCTATATTTCTCTTAATCTTCTACTTTTTTGATAGTCATCAAACAAGCAAGAAAAGAAGAAGCCTCTTTAGTGTACAGACTCCTTCTTAAACTCGAAAATGAATCCCTTGTGTCTTAGGATGATTTTCTCTTGATTTGCTTAATAAAGTAGAAGATAAATCCTGCCACCATATAGGCAACAAAGATAATCAGACACCACTTGAACACGACATCCCAACCCTTGTTCACATTCAAAAAGAAGTACGGGAAGGGACTGACCTTAGAATTAGGAACATCAAGTTTCAATACCAAGCCATTAAAAAGAGCAAAAATCATATACAGCAAGGGTAAAATCGTCCACACAATTGGGTCCCAAATCTTGTATTGACCCTGTTTGTCAAAAAAGAGGGTATCTGCTAAAAACCAGAGGGGAACGATATAGTGGCAAAGGAAATTTTCTAGAGTATAGAAATTAGTCGCAATAGGCGCTAAAAGGAAATGGTAAATCACACAGGTAATCATGATACTCATGGTGACCCCACCTTTTAAGCGCAAGAGACTTGGTCTTTGCCAGTTTTCACCTAAACGGCTCATAACCTTTAGGAGATAGAGCGTAAAAATCGCGACTAAAAGGTTGGACAGAACCGTATAATAGAGTAACATCCCAAATCCACCATGCTTGGCGATTTCAAGATAAACTCCCGTAAAAGCCGCTAGAAACAAGAAGATACGGCTATAAAATGTAAGTTTGTAGTTCTTTGACATGCTTAAATTTTCTTCACATACTCTGATTTGAGTTTCATGGCACCAAAGCCATCGATCTTACAGTCAATATTATGGTCGCCTTCTACGATGCGGATATTCTTCACGCGCGTCCCTTGTTTCAAATCTTTTGGCGCACCTTTTACTTTCAAATCCTTGATGAGGGTTACAGTATCACCGTCAGACAATTTATTCCCGTTGGCATCGATAGCAACAAGGCCCTCTTCTACATCTGCAACTTCAGCAGGATTCCACTCATGAGCACACTCTGGGCAAACCAGTAGGGCACCGTCTTCGTAGACATACTCTGAGTTACATTTTGGGCAATTTGGTAAGTTGTTCATGGTTTCTCCTTATCATCATTCACTATTCTTTGAAAATCAAAATTTCTCGAACAGCAACTATTATACCCTAAAATCAGCATTTTGACAAATTTAGAAAAAACCGATATCAATCTATCGGCTTCTCTACATTTACATTCTTTTTTCAGCTTCTGCTTTGATTTTTTCAACTACTTCTTGAATGTTCAAGCCAGTTGTATCAAGGTAGACAGCGTCCTCTGCTTGTTTGAGAGGCGAAGTCTCACGATGGCTATCCTTGTAGTCACGCGCAGCAATTTCCTCTTTTAGGGTTTCAAGGTCTGTTTCAATTCCCTTGGCAATATTTTCCTTGTAACGGCGCTCTGCTCTTTCATCTACCGAAGCTACTAGGAAAATTTTCAATTCTGCTTGTGGCAATACAACCGTTCCAATATCGCGACCGTCCATGACAATCCCACCTTGCTGGGCAATCTCTTGTTGGAGAGAAACTAGTTTCTCACGCACTTCAGGAATTGCTGCGATGGCAGAAACATGATTGGTCACTTCATTTTCACGGATAGGATGGGTAATATCCACATCTCCTACAAAGACAAGCTGTTCTCCAGTTTCTGAGCGCCCGAAACTGATTGGATGCTGGTCCAATAAGTCTAAGAGTTCTTCAACTTGTTCAACTTCTAATTGGTTCTTGAGAGCCATGTAGGTCGCTGCACGATACATAGCACCTGTATCTAGGTAGGTGAATCCAAAATCCTTGGCAATAATCTTTGCGACCGTACTCTTGCCACTTGAAGCTGGACCATCGATAGCAATTTGAATCGTCTTCATTTATGACTCCTATCTAGTCTTAATCACATCTCCAGGATTAGCAAACCAAGATCCTGTAGCCATATGGCCAGGATTCAAAGCCTCTAACTGAGCAATCGAGATTCCTGCACGAGCGGCAATGGCGGCTTCTCCTTCTCCAGCCATAACTTTTGTAGTTCCTTCTGGATCATTTGGATGTTCTGAGCTACTAGATGACTCTTCTACCTTCTCCTCTGAACTAGAAGATGCCTGCTCTGAACTACTACTAGAAGTAGAAGAAACTTGCTCTACTTTTGTATCTGAATCGTGAAAATCTTTCAAGGCTGCTGTGCGATTACTCCCACCCGATGAAAGATAGATAAGAACAATAATCATCACAACTACAATCACAAAGAAAATACTTGCTAAAATAGTCAAGATACGATTAGCCAGCACTCCTCCACCTTGTTCTCTCTTACGACGTTCTGATCTTGTTTCTTCTTGATTCTCATAAATATCTTCTTGCCACGGTTCTTTTGCCATACCTTACTCCTTGTTTTTTTTTACTTTTCTTATTACAATATAAATATGAAAATCACACTTATACCTGAACGTTGCATTGCCTGTGGGCTTTGCCAAACTTATTCTGAATTATTTGATTACCACGATAATGGAATCGTGCGTTTTTACGATGACCCTGACCAACTAGAAAAAGAAATCTCTCCTAGTCAGGACGTCGTAGAAGCTGTTAGAAACTGTCCGACACGTGCCTTGATTAAAGATTAACTCTAACATCGATAAGAACGTTCCACTCCTTCTAGTTTAGCATATTTCCATGCAAAATTATAGTCTTTTCTCTTTATTTTTTTCTGTAAGATCAGGAAGGTCACTTTTTTCTTTGACGAGATAAAGTGGTCTTTTTTTAGTCTCTAGATAAATCTTACTGATATACTTGCCGAGAATCCCAATGGTCAAGAGTTGAATCCCTCCGAGAAAGAGAATAACAGCCATCAGAGAGGTCCAACCTGATGTCGGATTGCCCAAAATGAGGGTCCGAACCACAACAAAAAAGGTCATAAGTAGAGAAATAAAACAAGATAGGAGACCTGCCACGAAGGCGATAATCAAGGGAAAATCTGAAAAATTAACAATCCCTTCAATGGAGTAGAAAAAGAGTTGCCTAAAACTCCAACTGGTCTTGCCAGCCTGCCTTTCGACATTTGGATAGTCCAGATAGTGGGTTTTAAAACCCACCCAGGCAAAGAGCCCCTTTGAAAAACGATTGGACTCGGTCAAAGCTAAAATAGCATCGACTACAGATCTTCTCATCATGCGAAAATCACGGACACCTGACGGCAAGGCTACTGGACTAATTTTTTGCATAAGACGATAAAAGAGATTAGCACAGAAACTGCGAAAGAAGGGTTCTCCCCCTCGACTGGTTCTGCGTGTTCCAACACAGTCCAAGTCTGCATTTTTGTCTAGTAGAGCTTTCATCTCAAGCAACATACTAGGAGGATCTTGGAGGTCTGCATCCATCACCACCACCAAATCTCCTGTCGCATATTGCAAGCCTGCATAGAGAGCTGCTTCTTTGCCAAAATTTCGCGAGAAAGAAAGATAATGCACTGCCGGATTTTGTTCCCGATAGGCCTTTAAGAGTTCCAAGGTTCCATCGCTTGAGCCATCATCGACAAAGACATACTCGATTTCTGTTTCCAAATCAGGAATCAAATCTTCCAAAGCCTGATAAAAAAGAGGAAGTACTTCCTCTTCGTTTAAACAGGGGACTATGATTGACATCACCATCTTAGTCTTCAAATCCATTTGGATGCTTACTTTGCCAACGCCATGCGTCTTCACACATTTGGGTGATGCCTAATTCTGCTTCCCAGCCCAGTTCTGCTTTGGCTTTTGCAGGATCTGAATAGCAGGCTGCGATATCCCCTGGGCGACGGTCTACGATGCGGTAAGGAATTGGACGTCCCACTGCTTTTTCCATATTTTGGATAATTTCAAGAACTGAGTAGCCTTTACCTGTTCCAAGGTTATAAACGTTTAGACCTGAGCCTTTTTGGATTTTTTTCAGAGCTGCAACGTGACCTTTAGCCAAGTCAACAACGTGGATATAGTCACGAACACCAGTTCCGTCTTCCGTATCGTAATCGTCTCCAAATACTTGCACTTGCTCTAATTTTCCAACGGCTACCTGAGTCACATATGGCAAGAGGTTGTTTGGAATACCGTTTGGATTTTCTCCCAAATCACCACTCTCATGGGCTCCGATTGGGTTAAAGTAACGAAGCAAGACCACATTCCATTCTGAATCTGCCTTGTAGATATCTGTCAAAATTTCCTCTAGCATGAGCTTGGTACGACCGTATGGATTGGTCACTGAAAGTGGGAAATCTTCCAAGATGGGCACTGTATGCGGATCTCCGTACACTGTCGCAGAAGAACTGAAAATGATGTTTTTACAGTTGTTTTCTTCCATAGCTTTCAAAAGGCTAACAGTTCCAGCGATATTATTGTCATAGTAGGCAAGAGGGATACGGGTAGATTCACCGACAGCCTTCAAGCCAGCAAAGTGAATGACCCCTGTTGGTTCTTCTTGCATGAAAATATCTCTGAGGGTATCTGTGTCACGGATATCTGCCTCATAGAAAGGCACTTCAACTCCTGTAATTCTCTCAACAACTTCTAAACTTTTTCTGTTACTATTCACAAGGTTATCCACCACAACAACCTGATGACCTGCTTGGATTAACTCAATAACAGTGTGGGTTCCGATAAAACCTGCTCCACCCGTTACCAAAATCTTTTCTTGCATCTTCTTTCCTCGATTCTCGGATTATTTTTTCTTATTTTACCATTTTTGATAGGGAATGTCATTTGCCATCCTAGAGGGTAGGATAAAATTTCAGTAAAATTTTATTCGTTTTTTAGTCGCTTGACATAGTTTTCAATTGGGTAGTTTGCTGGGTCTAAGGTCAACTCCTTGTCTTGGATCAGTTGAGCTAGATGGTAACCGATAATAGGCCCCGTTGTGAGGCCTGATGAACCTAGTCCACTAGCAGCATAGACACCTGCTAAGCCAGGTACTTGCCCAAAGAAAGGTGAGAAATCACTGGTATAGGCACGGATTCCCACACGCTCAGCTCTTGAAGTCGCTCTAGCTAAAACTGGATAGTGAGGTAAGGCTGCCTCCTTCATTTGTTGGAGCAAGGTTTCATCTACCGTCAAATCAAATCCCATATCATTTTCATGAGTAGCGCCTAGAGATAATTTCCCACCTGCAAAAGGAATCAAATCCCACTCCCCTTCTGGCATAACAACAGGGTAAGCTTCCATATCTTGGGCAAGTTGATAATCTCGGAGTTGCCCCTTTTGGGGACGAACATCTACTTCATAACCTAAAGGCTCTAACAGGTGTCCCAACCAAGCTCCCGTCGCCAAAATAACCTGATCAAACACCTCTTCGCCAATCTGGTAACCTGATGCTAAAGGTGTCAGAGTCACTTTTTCTTTGACCAGCTTGACCTGACCGGCTTCCAGCAAACGAGTCACTAAGAGTTGACCATCTACTCTCGCTCCACCAGAAGCATAGAGCAGGTGGTCAAATCCCTGCAAGTCAGGGAATAATTCATTGGCTGATGCTTGGTTCAGAATGGCTAACTGGCCTATCAAGGGAGATTCTTCTCTACGCTGGAGGGCTAGTTGATAGAGTTCTTCCAACTTGGATTCATCCTTTTTCAAGAGAAAGACTCCCGAACGCTGGTAAAAGTCAATTTCCTGCCCTGATTTCTCTAAATCAGCTAATAAATCCACATAAAAATCAGCCCCCAAGCGCGCCATTTTGTACCAGACCTTATTGCGTCGTTTGGAAAACCAGGGGCTGATAATTCCTGCTGCAGCCTTGGTAGCCTGACCTTGTCCATGGTCAAAGACGGTTACTTCTAGGTCACTTTCTTTCGAGAGGTAGTAGGCAGCTGTTGCACCCACAATTCCTGCTCCGATAATGGCAACTTTTTTCATTGTTTTCACTTTCTAACTAGATATGGTGGAAAGGATTGGTTGATGCTTGACTAGGTAAAATCTCTAGTTCCCAACCTTTTTCCTCTTTCCATTGATTAAGAAGCTCTGCGATTTTTTCCACAAACAGCACTTCGATATAGTGTCCTGGATCCAATGCTAGCAAGCCATCAGACAGCATATCCTGGGCAGTGTGGTAGTAGATGTCACCAGTGATATAGACTTCCGCTCCTTTAGCTAAAGCATCCTTATAGAAAGACTGCCCGCTTCCACCACAGATAGCCACTCTTGAAATAGACTTCTGCAAGTCATTCTCTTGATAATGCACCATTCGAAGGCTATCTAGGCCAAAGACTTGCTTGACATGTTGGGCTAATTCTCCAAAGGTCTGAGGCTGAATATTCCCAATACGACCAATTCCACGTTCAGGACCTGTCTCCTGCAGATAGGTCGTTTCCTCGATACCTAGCATCTGACAGAACCAATCATTGAGACCATTTTCAACAATATCAATATTGGTATGGCTGACATAAACTGCAATGTCATGCTTGATAAGATCAATGTAAATCTGATTTTGCGGACGGCTAGCTACCAAATCCTTGATGGGACGGAAAATCGGCGCGTGCTTGGCAATAATCAAGTCCACACCCTTTTCAATGGCTTCAGCCACCGTTTCTTCACGAATATCCAGAGCCACCATGACACTTTGGATAGCCTTGTCCAAAGTTCCAATTTGCAGACCACGACTGTCTCCCTCCATGGAAAATTCCTGAGGACAATAAGCTTCATATCGGTTAATGACTTCACTTGCTAGCATGGAGAACCTCCTTGATGGCTTGAATTTTATCTACTAGAACTTGACGTTCTTCCAAATTTTTTTCAGGGATTTGTCCGAGGGCAAACTCTAGCTTAACAGATTCTTTTTGCCATTTTTGGACAAATACTGGACTGACTTCTTTGGACAAAAAAGGACCAAAGCGAACATCGCTGGCTGATAACTTCATTTGTCCTGCTTCCACCACCAAAATCTCATAAAACTTACCAGCTTCTTCTAGAATGCTTTCTGCCACAATCTGAAAGCCATTGTCTTGCAACCAAATACGCAAATCGTCTTCACGATTATTGGGCTGGAGGATCAATCGTTCTACATTAGCTAGCTTGTCCAAGCCTTCTTCTAATATCCTAGCAATCAAGCGTCCGCCCATACCAGCAATGGTAATGACAGACACTTGGTCTGCCTCTTCAAAAGCTGCCAAGCCATTGGCTAAACGAACCTGGATTTTCTCCTTTAGGCCGTGACTTTCAACATTTTTGACCGCAGACTGATAGGGACCTTCCACAACCTCACCTGCAATGGCACTTTTGATTTGTCCTCTTTCGACCAAGTCGATAGGCAGATAAGCATGGTCACTCCCCACATCGAGTAAAATGGCTCCCTGTGGCACAAAGGAAGCCACTAATTCTAATCTCTTTGAAATCATTTTCTCTCTCTTTCCAAAACTCTATTACCTCTTATTATACCACATTTCAGCTGGCAATCTTGTACCTAAAAAGACCGCAATCCACAGATTACAGCCTTTCTTTATTTTCTGGCTTGATAGCGACTAGTCAGGATGAAAATCACGGTAAAGACCAACATCATGACACCATAAACAGGTAATGTTTGTCCTGTTAAGGTGGAGATTTCAAGCAATTTTTGAATTCTTGGGAAGAGAGCTGTGGCTAGGAAGCCTCCTATTGACCAAACAATCAAGAGGACACGCCATAGGGTAAATGGCATGCAGGCTCTAAATACAGATAAGAAACCAATTGACCCCAAGAGATAATAGAGTAGAGTTGAAATTTCTAACTCAGACCAACCTTGGCTACTTCCAAATATTTTCACAAAAAGAACGCTGAACACAACCATGAGAGCACTTGGTAGAGCACGAAGCATGGATCTTCTGAGGAAGTTTGGCTCGACAGGTTTGATATTTCGCTCAAAAGTCAGAACGAATGGTGGGAAACCTTCCACAAACTGGTCAATCATGGTAATCTGGATTGGAATAAAGGGGAAAATCAAGATCCATTCAGACCGTCCCAGAAGAGCACTGGCAATACAGATGACCGCTAATAGGAAAGAATAGATGGTCTTAATCAAGAAAATCGGGGCGATATGGGCAATGTTATTGACTACGCGACGACCTTCAAAGAGAATCTCAGGAACATCATTAAAGTCAGAGTTCAAGAGAACCAGATTTGCAATCTGACGAGTCGCAGGATCTCCCTCCGCCATTACGATAGAACAATCCGCCTCACGAAGAGCCAGAATATCATTGACTCCGTCTCCCGTCATAGCCGTTGTATGACCCGCTTTTTTCAGAGTTTGGATGATGAGTTTCTTTTGATGAGGGGAAACCCGTCCGAAAATAGCAGTCTCCTCCGCCATAGCAACCAATTCCTCATCCGTAATTTTCGAGCAATCTACATAACTATCATAGTCCGCAAAACCAGCCTTCTGGGCAATGCTGGATACCGTAACTGGATTGTCACCAGAGATAATCTTGAGGCCCACTTCCTGAGAACGGAGATAGTCCAGCGTCTCTGCTGCTCCCTCTCGAATGGGATCCAATATTTCCAGCAAGGCTAGAGCCTGAATATCAGATGGTTTCTGTGGTTTGTGATGGTCTAGTTTTTCCTGACTGAGAGCCAAGACCAAGACACGTGAACCTCTCTCCAAGGCCTCTCTGGCTTCTGGGACCTCAGAATCCAGCAACATCTCAGGCGCCCCTAAGAAAACTGTTCCCAAACCTTCTAACTCCATAGCACCCCACTTGCGGTCGCTTGAGAAGGGGAGATTGGAAATCATAGAATAGGCTACTTGGCCTTGGAATCGCTGGCGAATAGCTTGGGCAGTTGGATTTTTATCCTCACTATGAGCTATATAGCTAGTCAAAATGTTGGCAATAGTCTCTTCACCATAAGTTTCCGTCAGAGGAAGAACAGCCTCTACCTGCATCTTTCCTTGGGTGATGGTGCCCGTCTTATCCAAACAGAGCATATCCACGCGCGCCAAGGTCTCAACGGAGTACATCTCCTGCACCAAGACCTTTTTCAAGCCTAACTTAATCACCGCTGTCAAGAGCGAAGTGATGGTCAAAAGGGCAATTCCCTTAGGTAACATCCCCAAAAGAGCTGTCGACGAGTTTACAACGGACGACTTAAGAGGCAAGCCTTTTAAAATCAAGGCTTCTAGCAAGAGAGCTAGACCAAAAGGAATGATAATTTTCCCAGTAAAACCTGCTAACCTGTCCAGCGATTCCATGATACGAGAGTTGATAGGTTTCACAGTCTTAGCCTCAAGCATAAGTTTAGCAGCATAGTTGTCTGCACCGACATGGTGAACTTGAGCTAAAACTGCCCCACTGGCTAGGAAACTTCCTGACAAAAGCAAGGCGTCAACTTCCTTTTGCACCAAATCACTTTCCCCCGTCAACATGGCTTCATTGACTTCCGCAAAGCCTTCCAAAACCAAGGCATCACTAGGAATTTGCTCTCCAGCAGACAAACGAATGACATCTCCTAACACCAATTCTTCAGGATTAAGAGCCACTTCCTGGCCATCACGAATAGTCTTGACCTTTTCCTTGGTCATGAGATTGAGCTTGTCCACCATATGCTTGGCACGGAGCTCCGTCACAATCCCTGAAAAAGCGTTAAAGCAGATAACGACAAAGAAGACCAGATTGCTCCAAGCCTGCACAAAGGCAAGGGCCAAAGCAATGGCAAAGTTCAAAGCGTTAAAAAGGGTAAAGACATTTCGTTTGATGATTTGCCAAGTGCTGGTACTGGCCGAAGCAGTAAAATCATTGACCAAGCCCTTAGCCTGTCTTTCCTCGACTTCTCTTTGGGTTAATCCCATAATCTTATTTTTATCCATAAATTATATCATATCATTTTTTCTAAAAGAATTCTAATCTCATCCCAAATATGGACCTGGTCAAGGGAAAAGTTTGCCAGCCCTTCTTTGATAAGGTATAATAATAACAAGAAAAGAATCGAAGGAGATCGCATGTTTTATACTTATTTACGTGGATTAGTTGTCTTGCTCCTATGGTCCATCAATGGCAATGCCCACTATCATAATACTGATAAAATTCCTAATCAAGATGAAAATTATATTTTGGTTGCGCCTCACCGTACCTGGTGGGATCCTGTTTACATGGCCTTTGCGACCAAGCCAAAACAGTTCATCTTTATGGCCAAAAAAGAGCTCTTTACCAACCGTATCTTTGGTTGGTGGATCCGTATGTGTGGCGCCTTTCCTATCGACCGTGAAAATCCTAGCGCCTCAGCCATCAAATACCCTATCAATGTTCTTAAAAAAAGTGACCGCTCTCTCATCATGTTTCCAAGTGGGAGCCGTCACTCAAACGATGTCAAGGGTGGCGTAGCCCTGATTGCCAAAATGGCCAAGGTCCGTATCATGCCGGTTACCTATACAGGTCCTATGACCTTGAAGGGCTTGGTTAGCCGTGAGCGTGTTGATATGAACTTTGGAAATCCAATCGATATCTCAGATATCAAGAAAATGAATGATGAAGGCATTGAAACAGTCGCCAATCGTATCCAAGCAGAATTCCAACGTCTGGATGAAGAAACGAAACAATGGCACAATAATAAAAAACCAAATCCACTCTGGTGGTTTATCCGCATCCCTGCCCTCATCCTTGCCATTATCCTCGCTATCCTAACCATCATCTTTAGCTTTATCGCAAGCTTTGTATGGAATCCAGATAAAAAGAGAGAAAACCTTGGTTAAATAAATACAACAATCCCTTGGCAAAAGCCAAGGGATAAATCTTTTATTCGATTTTCCATTTTTGGGCCAACCAGCTAGAAAAAGCTAGGAATCGCTCAGCTACTTGTTCGTGGTGTCCATAAGGGTCAAAGACAAACTGGCTGTTCGGATAGCGTTTCTGAAGACTGGTATGGATTTTCTCAGCATAGACTGGTGCTTGAGCCAAGCGATTGCTATGATTGACTCCTTCTGTTTGACCATTCTGTAAATACAGCAAACAGTCTAGATTTTTCACTGTCTCTGCCTTGCAGTAAGCCACAAAATCAGGATACCAAAAGGAACCGCAGATAGAAAAAACACAGGAAACCTTATCAAAGCTGAAAAGACTGTAAACTGCCACCAAGCCACCTAGTGAATAACCTCCGTAGGCAAGGCGTGCTTCATCCAGTCGATAAAGCGACTGCAACTTATCTAAAAGACCTCCAAATAAATGATCATGATAGACGTTGGCCTGACCGCCAAAATCTGGAGCTCCATCTCTCAGAGCCGATGTCGCCCAGGGAGTGTAGTCGTCTAAGCGATTTTTAGAGGTCAAGCCCACTAAAATCACAGATTCGGAAAGGGACGATAGGAAATCCAAGTTTCCATCATTCAATAAAATAGCCGGATAGGTTTGATTGGGGTCGTAGTTAGAAGGAAGGCTAATTTTAACTTGAATTCCTTCCCAATCAAACTCATTATTTATTGATAAAGTCATTGATTTTCTCAAGGGAATCAATCACTGCTGGACCATAGTCCATCAATTCATCGTAAGAGATGGTCATGATTTTTTGATTCTTAATAGCAGGAACGCTTTCCAAAACAGCATTTGCCTTCATCAACTCTACTGCTTTTTCATCCAATTTTTTATTGCGATCGCTGGTTACATAGATAATCAATTCAGGATCCATTGACACGAGATTTTCCAAGGTCAAGCCTGATGTCCCCGTAGCAACGTTTGTATAACCAAGTTGGTTGAGCAAACTTTCTTGCAAAGCAGACTTGTAGGCACCGAAGGTTTCATCATTATAAGCAACCATAATCAAAGCCTTTTTCTTTTCACCTTGACTTGCTGGATTTGCTTTCTTAACAGCGTCAATTTTAGTTTGTAATTGGGCTGCGTATTCATTGGCCTTGTCCTGCACATTAAAAATCATTCCAAGATTTTTGACATCTTCTACGATATTCCCCAAATCTTGCTGAATCGTTGAGAGAGAAGCTTTTTGCGTATAGACTGGGATTTTGTTTTCATTCCAAGTGCTAACTGTCCCCAAGGATTTTTCAGAAAACATCATGTTTCGACCCATCACAGCGTCTGGCTCATAAGAAAGGACTGTCTCTTGTGAGACTGTTTTTTTATCGCCAATTTGAGGAATCGTCGCAATAGCATCCTTGTATTTGTCCGTTACAGCATTGTCAGGGTTGAGCATGCCAGCAATTTTATCCTTCAAGCCTAACTCCAACAAAATTTCAGTAGTTGAAAGATTGTTGGTGATAACTTTTTCAGGTGCCTTCTCAAAGACTTGTTCGACTTCATTTCCCTTAGCATCATAGGTCTTGACCGTTAACGGATAAGTCGTCTCTGTGCTGGCCTTTTGACTTGTTTCTGTGCTAGATTGTGTGGTAGCTTTTTCTGTAGTAGTATTGCCACATGCTGCCATCGTTAAGGTAGCTACTGTTACGAGTAAAATACTGAGTGTTTTTTTCATTTTGTTTTCCTTTTCTTTCTTATAAATAGTGAATCATAGCTTGCTGATCCTCAGTCCAAGTCACCTGACTTTGAACTCCATATACAGTTTGCAATGACTCAGGGGTGATGGTCTCCTTTGGAGTCCCTTGGTAAAGGATTTCCCCCTCTTTCATCAGATAGAGATAATCCGAATAGCGACAAGCAAGTTGAATATCATGTAGGACAGCTAGAACATTGACCTTGAGATTCTTCACAATGGCCAGCAAGTCTAACTGGTACTTGATATCCAGGTGATTGGTTGGCTCGTCCAGGAGCAAGAGAGTCGGTTCTTGCGCCAAGGCGCGTGCTAATAAGACTCGCTGTTTCTCCCCACCTGAAAGAGACGAATAGAGACGAGTTTTCTTCTCAAGCATATCCACCTTGACGAGAGCATCTTGAACGAGGGCATAATCCCTTTCCTTTTCCTTCTGTAAAAAAGAGAGGTGTGGAGTCCTTCCCAGCAAGACGATTTCCTCAACTGTACAATCAAACTGCAATTGATTAAACTGGGTGACGACCGCCATCTGCTTAGCTGTTTCTTTGAGTGACCAATGTTCCAAAGGCTTTCCATCTAAGCTTATCAAGCCTTTGTCCGCCTTTTCCTGACGATAGAGGAGTTTAAGCAGGCTGGTTTTTCCACTTCCATTTGGCCCTAATATCGTATGAAATTGATGCCCCTCAACCTTAAGAGAAACTCCTTTGAGGATTTTTTTCTCTCCTAGTCCAAAGTGGACATCCTGACAAATCAAGTCCATATCAGGCCCTCACCTCCCTTCGCCTACCTCCAACAATGTAGATAAAGAAGGGAGCACCTACTAAGGCTGTGAAAATACCAATCGGCAGCTCAGCGTTTGGAATGATGACACGAGAGAGTACATCTGCCCAAATAACAAAGAGGGCACCCAGTAAGGTCGCAACGGGAAAAAGTCTCCTGTAATTCGTTCCTACTAACCCTCGAGCTAAGTGGGGAGTAATCAGACCAACAAATCCAATAATCCCACAAGTTGCCACTAAGACTGCTGTCAGCACAGCCACCATGGTCACATAAAGATACCAATAAAAGCGTAAGGGAATCCCCAACGTTAAAGCAGCCTCATCTCCCATCATCATCGCATTAAAAACACGATACTGAGTAGAGAAAAATAGAAAGGCCAATCCTACTACTATAGTTGGCAAGACTAAGTCAGACCAGTTAGTTCCGGCAAGCGAACCCATGGTCCAAAACTTAATGGTCATCACACTGTCCGCATTAGCGCCGACTGAGATAATAAAATTGGAAAATGCCAGAAAGAGAGCATTGACCACAGTTCCTGATAAAATGAGACTAGAAGTCGTCATCCTGCCCTGCATAGAGGCAATGATGAGGACAGCAATGGTTGCCAAAATAGCTCCAAGAAAAGCGCCAAGGCTAATCATCACTTTTAAACCGAGAATGATGCTCAAAGTTGCCCCTAGAGTTGCACCCGCAGAGATACCTAAGACATAGGGCTCTGCAATGGGGTTGTTCACTGTGGACTGCATCACGCTACCACACATAGAAAGACCTGCCCCTACTATCAGACCTAACAATACTCGAGGGAATCTCATGTTCCATACAATGGCAAGAGTGGACTTGGAAACCTCTCCTACCTCAAGAGGAAATCCCAACCTGCTCAAAATAATCCGATAGGTATCTCCTAGATCAATCGCAACAGCTCCCATTGAAACTGCTAGAAAGAGAGAAATCCCTAAAACACCTAGCAAAATAACTAAAAGTAACACAAATTGCTGGTCTTGTCGGCTTCCAGAAAATTTGGAAAGCATGCAAACCTCCTTTGACAGAATATTAAAAATTTAGAAAATTCTCATGAAAAGTATACCATATTTTCAACAATGGAACAAGATGAGAAAAATAAATATAGTTGGTCTTACAGTGCTAATAATCATAACCGAAGATTATACTTGAGTATATCGAGGTAAGGTGACAACATAAAAAGCTCTCTGAAGTCAGAGAGCTGATTTGAGCTCGGGCTAAAATCCTAGTGAAACAAAAAAATCTACACGGTCAGAAAAGTCTCTATCGTGCCATTTTCATACATGATGTATAGTCCAAGTAGAATGAATACTAAGGGCACAATGATTCGCTCGTATTTTTCAATTGTCTCGAATATTAAGGGAATAGAGGATAACACCCGACTAATCTCGCATAAGATAATTATGCCGATTACAAACACAAGCAAGGCCACGAGGGTCTGTGACCAATCTAATGAAGCAAAATAAGGTATATAGATACCTAAATTATCTCCGCCAGACGCAATTGTTAGCAATGTAACTGTCCAAAACAGTTGATTTGCCTTGCTTTGTTCTAATCTTTCAATAATTTCTTCCTCTTCTTCCTCTTCTTCCTCACCTTCTCCAACAATTGCAAAGCGAATCCCTAAATAGATAGGGATTAAACCAAGCAATCCAACCATCCATTCTTCAGGCACGAAATTAACGACATAAGCAGCAACTAAACTCGCCCCTACAAGTAAGCCCGTGCCTAGATATTGCCCCGCATAAATATGCCATTTTTGTTTATTCTGTGATAGCTGTGCAAATAAAATAAATAAAATAATTAAATAATCGATACTGGTGGAAATATAAACACCAATAGCAGATATGATTGTCTGTCCCATAAAAAACCCTCCTGTATTAGTCAGTAATAAATCAGCAGATTTTAGGAGAGCACAGACACATTAATTTAGCTATCGCTAGTGGGTAATTTCGAACATAGGAAAGCATTTTACTCCTCCTCAAAACGTAGTTACAAAGTAATTTCTAACTGGAATTCGGTGACTACTTCCATGTAAAGTATAACATACTATACTTTACTTCGTAAAGTGTGGGCTCTCCGAAGGGGCTTGCAGACAGCTACTCGGCTTTTCAAGCCGAGTAGCTACGCACCCTTATGGTGTAATTAGCTGATACCATTTGAGGTTTTTGTAGTCTCCAAAATTGTGACCGATAAAACACATCTTGCCAGAAGTCGAGTTGACCGATAGTTTTTGTAGTCTCCAAAATTGTGACCGATAAAATCTCAATAAAAAAGCCCTCTGAAGTCCGAGAGCTGATTTGAGCCCGGGCTAAAATCCTAGTGAAAAAGATGAAACTCCTTGTGTTCATCGAACACTGTGTCATTTCCCTATTTTCATACGGATTTCTTACGCCCTTAGCATCATAATTCTTGCTGGATAAACCGTTTATAGACTAGGCGGTAAGCCGAAGATTGTACAAAATTTTTAGTGAAACAAAAAAATCTCCCCGAAGGGAGATCATTCTGGTTTATTTTACCTTACAGTGCTAGGAACTGTAACCGAAGATTATACTTGAGTATATCGAAGTAAGGTAACAAAAGTAAAAAAGCTACCCAATTTAGAGTAGCTTCATTATCAAGATATGCTCAATTGAACACGGCCTAAGCACTTGGCAAAAAAGATAAAATCTCCTAGAAACTGAAGTTTCTTCGTCAATTTTCCTATTTTTGCTTTGTGCTTTTGACGGCCTTTGTATCTTGAATTAACGACGAAGTCCTAGAGAGTTGATTAACTCACGGTAACGGTTAACGTCGTTTTTACGCAAGTATGCAAGCAAGTTACGACGGCGACCGATTTTTTTCATCAATCCACGGTAAGTAGCGTGGTCTTTTTTGTGTTGTTTGATGTGTTCGTTAAGGTGGTTGATTTCCCAAGTAAGGACAGCAACTTGAACCTCTACTGAACCTGTATCACCTTCGTGACGTGCATATTGTGCGATGATTTCATTTTTTTTCTCTTTTGAGATTGCCATGATGTTTCTCCTTTTTATTTGGCTTCATCCGAGTGACAGGTTGGCATGCCTGTAACCAAGAAGAAGTTATTTGTCTTTACGACAATCCCTATTCTACCAATAACTAACTTCTTTGTCAACAGATTTACTTTCTTGTTTTAAACATGCTATAATAATCATAGCAAGAAATCCAAGTTATCTGTTTTTAAACGAGGTGATTATCATGCCTAGATTCTATTCCCATGTCCCCTACTATTTGGTCGTATTTTTCTTTTATTGGCCATTTTATGAGTTGTTATCACTAATCATTTCTGACCCCCTTTTGCTCAAGAGTCTCTACGTAAATAATATTCTCTTCTTTACACCTCTGGTAATCTTGATTATATCGCTACTCTATAGCTACCGTTTCCGTTTCTCACTTTGGTGGTTAATTGGTAACGGACTGCTCTTTTGTTTTACCATCATTACTTTCAGAGAATTTATCCTTCTCTACTTCCTAGCCTATGAAATCTTTGCCATAGTTGGTATGGCTGTCGGTGCCGCTATTAAGAATCTAGTGCAAAAACTGAAAAACAAAAAACT
Organism: Streptococcus sp. 544; assembly: GCF_013277385.1. NCBI lineage: Bacteria > Bacillati > Bacillota > Bacilli > Lactobacillales > Streptococcaceae > Streptococcus > Streptococcus sp. 544. The sequence goes on along the minus strand of NZ_VMMU01000016.1, from coordinate 62,404 downwards.
TTCACAAAATCCTTGAAAAATCTCACAATCATGCTATAATAATCCATAGAGACAAGTCACTTAGTCCCTTTCTACTAGAGAGTGCGTGGTTGCTGGAAACGCATAGAGAGCCTAAACTGATACTACTCTTGAGTTTTTTATGAAAACATAAAACGGTGGCCACGTTAGAGCCAATCAGAGGTGTCCCTCTCTTTTGAGGTACATAAATGAAGGTGGAACCACGTTGCGACGTCCTTTCGAGGATGTCGCTTTTTTTCTAGCTTTCACAGTCCTCTGTCCCTGTTCTCAGAATAGGGTTAACACATTCGTCAATAATATAAGTAAGGAGAACATCATGATTAACATTACTTTCCCAGATGGCGCTGTTCGTGAATTCGAATCTGGCGTTACTACTTTTGAAATTGCCCAATCTATCAGCAATTCCCTAGCTAAAAAGGCCTTGGCTGGTAAATTCAACGGCAAACTCATCGACACTACTCGTGCTATCACTGAAGATGGAAGCATCGAAATTGTGACACCTGATCACGAAGATGCCCTTCCAATCTTGCGTCACTCAGCTGCTCACTTGTTCGCCCAAGCAGCTCGTCGCCTTTTCCCAGACATTCACTTGGGAGTTGGTCCAGCCATCGAAGACGGTTTCTACTACGATACTGACAATACTGCTGGTCAAATCTCTAACGAAGACCTTCCTCGTATCGAAGAAGAAATGCAAAAAATCGTCAAAGAAAACTTCCCATCAATCCGTGAAGAAGTTACGAAAGACGAGGCTCGTGAAATATTCAAGAATGACCCTTACAAGTTGGAATTGATTGAAGAACACTCAGAAGACGAGGGTGGTTTGACTATCTACCGTCAAGGCGAATATGTAGACCTCTGCCGTGGACCTCACGTTCCATCAACAGGCCGTATCCAAATCTTCCACCTTCTCCATGTAGCAGGTGCTTACTGGCGTGGAAATAGTGACAACGCTATGATGCAACGTATCTATGGTACAGCTTGGTTTGACAAGAAAGACTTGAAAAACTACCTCCAAATGCGTGAAGAAGCTAAGGAACGTGACCACCGTAAACTTGGTAAAGAGCTTGACCTCTTTATGATTTCACAAGAAGTGGGACAAGGTTTGCCATTCTGGTTGCCAAATGGTGCGACTATTCGTCGTGAATTGGAACGCTATATCGTTGACAAGGAGTTGGCTTCAGGCTACCAACACGTCTATACTCCACCACTTGCTTCTGTTGAACTTTACAAGACTTCTGGTCACTGGGATCATTACCAAGAAGACATGTTCCCAACTATGGATATGGGTGACGGGGAAGAATTTGTCCTTCGTCCAATGAACTGCCCACACCACATTCAAGTCTTCAAACACCATGTTCACTCATACCGTGAGTTGCCAATCCGTATCGCTGAAATCGGTATGATGCACCGTTATGAAAAATCTGGTGCCCTCACAGGTCTTCAACGTGTACGTGAAATGTCTCTTAACGACGGTCACCTCTTTGTGACTCCAGAACAAATCCAAGAAGAATTCCAGCGTGCCCTTCAGTTGATTATCGATGTTTATGAAGATTTCAACTTGACTGAATACCGCTTCCGACTCTCTCTTCGTGACCCTCAAGATACTCATAAGTACTTTGATAACGATGAGATGTGGGAAAATGCCCAAACTATGCTTCGTGCAGCTCTTGATGAAATGGGTGTGGACTACTTTGAAGCCGAAGGTGAAGCAGCCTTCTACGGACCAAAATTGGATATCCAGGTTAAGACCGCTCTTGGTAAGGAAGAAACACTTTCAACTATCCAACTTGACTTCTTGCTTCCAGAACGCTTCGACCTTAAATACATCGGAGCTGATGGCGAAGAGCACCGTCCAGTCATGATCCACCGTGGTGTTATTTCAACTATGGAACGCTTCACAGCTATCTTAATTGAAAACTACAAGGGTGCCTTCCCAACATGGCTTGCACCACACCAAGTAACCCTCATCCCAGTATCTAACGAAAAACACGTGGACTATGCTTGGGAAGTGGCCAAGAAACTCCGTGACCGTGGTGTTCGTGCAGACGTAGATGAGCGCAATGAAAAAATGCAGTTCAAGATCCGTGCTTCACAAACCAGCAAGATTCCTTACCAATTGATCGTTGGGGACAAGGAAATGGAAGACGGAACAGTCAACGTTCGTCGCTACGGCCAAAAAGAAACACAAACTGTCTCAGTAGATGATTTTGTTCAAGCTATCCTAGCTGATATCGCCAACAAATCACGCGTTGAGAAATAAGAGCCTAGCATAAAAGCCTCCGATTGGAGGCTTTTTCGTCTATTTTTACTCAATAACGAGCTTCACTTCAGCGAATTTGATCCGCACTATCGTTCCTTCTCCGACCTCAGACTCGATGCGAATCTGGTGACCTAGTTCTTCAGAAATTTTCTTAGATAGGTAGAGGCCAAGTCCAGATGACTGCTGGGTTAGGCGTCCATTGTAGCCTGAAAAGCCACGTTCAAAGACTCGGAGGACATCACTGTTTTTTATCCCGATTCCCGTATCCTTGATACAAAGCTCTTGCCCATCCATATAAATCTCCAGACCACCTTCCTTGGTGTACTTGAGACTATTTGAGATGATTTGTTCAATAACGACTAGCAACCACTTTTTATCCGTCACGATTTCTTTATCAAGATCATGTAGATTGACATTTAAGCCTTTTTGAATAAAGAAAAGAGCATATTTACGAAGTGTTTCCTTGACCAAGTCCTCGATTTGAACCTGCTTTAAGACCAAATCATCATGGAAACTTTCTAAACGCAGGTACTGTAAAACTAGATTGGTATAGGAATCAATCTTGAAAATTTCCTGTTCTAATTGCTGCTTCAGTTGGCGATCGACCACTTCTGCAACTAAGAGTTGACTGGCTGCAATGGGGGTCTTAATCTGATGGACCCACAAGGTATAGTAATCCAGCAAATCAGTCAGTTTTCTTTCTGAATCTGACCTCTGCTGATAGAGTTCCATCTCACGCGCTTCTAATTTTTCAGCCAAAACTCTTTCCAATGGAGATTTGGCTTCCCTCTCTCCATAGAGAAGTTCCTGACGATAAACCTGCATTTCCACCAATATGTCCCAAGTGAAAAATAAGATGGTTACAAAGCAACACAAGAGGAAAAAGTAGAGAAAGTAAGTTCCTAAACTTGCAAATAAAAACTGAAAGAGCAAAACCAGAAACGTCAAAGAAAGCAGATAAACCAAAAGACGACTACGGGAACGCAAATAGGCTAGAAAAAATGGTTTCCAATCAAGCATGCTTTAATCCGTACCCTATTCCTTTCTTGGTCTCGATAAATCCTACCAAGCCCTGCTCTTCCAACTTTTTACGCAAACGAGCCACATTGACAGAGAGGGTATTATCATCAATGAAAAAGTCACTGTTCCAAAGTTCCCGCATCAGGTCGTCACGCGCTACAATATTGCCCGCATGCTCAAACAACACGCGTAAAATCTGGAATTCGTTCTTGGTCAAATTCAAGACTTGCCCTTGATAATGTACATCCATGGATTTGGTATTGAGAATCACACCGGCGTATTCCAGTAAACTCTCGTCACGCCCAAACTCATAGGAACGACGCAACAAGCCCTGAACCTTAGCTAAAAGAACCTGCTGGTCAAAAGGCTTGGTCACAAAGTCATCCGCCCCCATATTGATTGCCATGACAATATCCATAGCCTGGTCTCTCGAAGACAGAAACATGATGGGGACCTTGGAAATCTTGCGAATCTCCTGACACCAGTGATAACCATTAAACAAGGGCAAGCCAATATCCATGAGGACCAGATGAGGCTCCGACTGAACAAATAGACTCAAAACTTCCATAAAGTCTTCTACCAGAACCACTTCAAATCCCCATTCAGAGAGCATTTTCCCGACCTGTTGCCGAATAACCTGATCATCTTCTACTAATAAAATCTTGTGCATGCGCTTCTCCTTTTCTATTATTATAACAGATTTTTCCATGCTAGCAGGTCTGAAACTGAATTTGAAATAGCTTGTTTTCAGCTAACAAAGTGAGGTAACCCTAGTAGCTAATTTGAGGGAAATTTGATAAGATAAATAAAAAGAAAGGAGCTCTTATGGCCAATATTTTTGACTATCTGAAAGATGTCGCATACGATTCTTATTACGACCTTCCTTTAAATGAATTAGACATTCTAGCCTTAACAGAAACCGCCTATCTCTCCTTTGATAATCTGGTCTCCACAGCTCCTCAGCGACTTTTAGAACTGGCACCTCAGGTTCCAAGAGAACCTAACATGTTGACCAGCAAAAATCGCCTCCAGCTATTAGATGAACTAGCTCAACACAAACGCTTCAAAAATTGCAAACTCTCCCATTTTATCAACGACATCGACCCTGAGCTGCAAAAGCAATTTGCTGCTATGACCTACCGCCTCACTCTCGATACCTATCTGATTGTCTTTCGTGGGACTGATGATAGTATCATTGGCTGGAAGGAAGATTTCCACCTGACCTATATGAAGGAAATTCCTGCTCAAAAGCACGCCCTCCGCTATTTAAAGAACTTTTTTGCCCACCATCCAAAGAAAAAGGTCATTCTGGCTGGGCATTCCAAGGGAGGAAATCTAGCTATCTATGCTACTAGCCAAATTGAGCAAAGCTTGCAAGATCAGATCACAGCAGTTTATACATTTGATGCGCCTGGTCTTCACACAGAATTGACACAGACCGAGGGTTATCAAAGGATAATGGATAGAACCAAGGTCTTCATTCCACAAGGTTCCATTATCGGTAGGATGCTAGAAATTCCTGCCCACCAAATCATCGTTCAGAGTACTGCCTTGGGTGGCATCGCCCAGCACGATACCTTTAGTTGGCAGATTGAGGACAAGCACTTCGTCCAACTGAATAAGACCAACAGTGATAGCCAACAAGTAGACACAACCTTTAAAGAATGGGTAGCGACAGTCCCTGATGAAGAACTCCAGCTCTACTTCGACCTCTTCTTTGGCACTATTCTTGATGCTGGAATTAGCTCCATCAATGACTTATCTTCCTTCAAGGCTATCGAACACATTCATCATCTCTTTGTCCAAGCTCAATCCCTCACTCCAGAAGAAAGAGAAACCATGGGACGCCTTACCCAGTTATTGATTGATACCCGTTACCAAGCATGGAAGAATAGATAAAAAGCTTATGATAAGGTTTTTGCCTTTTCATAAGCTTTCTTGTTTTAAAGAAAATTCAATCCTTCATCTGACTCTCTGCATCGGCCACGACTTGTTCTAAACTAGTCTGACCAAGCTCCGCCTCCATAGCTAGCTGGATTCTCTCCAATTTTTGATCCAAAACCTCATGAATATGAGCTCCGACTGGGCAATTTGGATTTGGATTGTCATGGAAACTAAAGAGTTGACCTGTCTTACCAAGACACTCGACCGCTTGATAAACATCTAAAAGACTAATCTCCTTGAGATCCTTGACAATCTCTGTTCCCCCTGTTCCACGCGCTACTGAAATCAGCTCTGCCTTCTTCAACTGGGACAAGGTCTTTCTGATAATGACAGGATTGACCCCGACACTAGCAGCCAGAAAATCACTGGTCACCTTGCTTTCCTTCCCCTTGAGAGCGATAATAATCAGCATATGAGTCGCAATGGTAAATCTACTTGGAATTTGCATACTCTTCTCCTTTTTACGAGGCATCCCTACCTCTACTCTTCTTTTTCTTTTATTATACCCTTTTTAGTTGTAATGTCAATCGTTACCACTTTTCAACCAAGCATCTAATTCCCTATCATAGCCCTCTTTCTGGGCCAATTCTCTCAAAAATTCCTGATGATGAGTATGGTGAATACCATTGACCAGACTTTCATAATAAACCTCAAAATAGGGAAGTTTCAGGTCTTTAGCTAGCTGCAATTCAGTTGCCACATCGTAATCTACCCGTCGGAAGTCCATATCTACCAAGCCCTTGTCATCAAACTCCAAAATCATATACTGGGCCCGCAAGTCCTTCCGCAACTGAGCATCTAGAAAGAAAGGCTGCCCAATCGAACCTGGATTGACAATCAATTGTCCACCAGTCCCGTAACGAAGCAACTGCTGGTGAATATGGCCATAAACAGCAATATCACAAGGGGGATTGGTCACCAAGCGGTCAAAATCCTCTTGCGCTCCAGTATGAATCAACTCTCGCCCCCAGTTCTTATCAGGAAGATGGTGGCTAATTCCCACCGTCAAATCCCCAAACTGACGATGAAGCTGGAGAGGTTGATTGTGGAGCAGTTCAATTTCTTCTAGGGAAATTTCCTCTAAAACATACTGGCACTGGCGCAAGAGATAGCGTTGACTGGGACGAGTACTATCCAATTCCTTACGGACACCATGCCACAAACTATCTTCCCAGTTTCCCAAAACTCTAGCTGTAATCGGTAGTTGAGCCAACAAGTCCAAAATCCTTCTACGCCCTGTCCCTGGCATGAGAATGTCTCCCAAAAGCCAGTATTCATCCACTCCTAGCTGCCGAGCATCTGCCAAAACAGCCTCCAAGGCGGTGGTATTTCCATGAATATCTGAAAGAAGAGCTATTTTCGTCATATCCATCTCCTCGTTTTTTCTCTTGCAATAAGTATAACATAAAAAGTCACAGCTAGAGAAATCTAGCTTTTTTTGATATACTAGATAAAGATATTAGACAAGAGGAAGCGAATGACCCCGAATAAAGAAGACTATCTAAAATGTATTTATGAAATCGGCATAGACCTGCATAAAATTACCAACAAGGAAATTGCTGCCCGCATGCAAGTCTCTCCCCCTGCCGTAACTGAAATGATTAAACGGATGAAGAGTGAAAATCTCATCCTCAAGGACAAGGAATGTGGCTATCTACTGACTGACCTCGGCCTCAAACTGGTCTCTGAGCTCTACCGTAAACATCGCTTGATTGAAGTTTTTCTAGTTCATCATTTAGACTATACGAGTGACCAGATTCACGAGGAAGCTGAGGTATTGGAACATACTGTCTCTGACCTCTTCGTGGAAAGACTGGATAAATTGCTTGGATTTCCCAAGACCTGCCCTCACGGAGGAACCATTCCTGCCAAGGGAGAACTCCTAGTTGAAATCAATAACCTCCCACTAGCTGACATCAAGGAAGCTGGCTCCTACCGCCTGACTCGGGTGCATGATAGTTTTGACATTCTCCATTATCTGGACAAGCACTCACTTCACATCGGTGATCAGCTCCAAGTCAAGCAGTTTGATGGCTTCAGCAACACCTTCACTATCCTTAGTAAAGACGAGGACTTACAAGTAAGTATGGACATTGCAAAACAACTCTATGTCGAGAAAATCAACTAATTTCTCCAATCCCCTACCAACCCTGAAAGTTTGATTTTCAGGGTTTTCTTATCTATTTTTTATATCAAAAAAGATAGTAAACGCTTTCACACTCCAACTAAATATTGTATAATAATTATATTCAATATTACGTCACTAACAGATGAAAAAAGGAGGTTTTAGCATGAAAAAAATCATCTTCATCAAAACCATTGAGCTCCTTGCCATCGATGGAATTATGCTGGCATTTTTGACATTTAAAGAGGGGCTCACTTGGGATTGGATTTTAATTTATAGTGGTTGGCTCATTTTCTTTCACCCTGTGCTATTGGCCTATCTTTCAAACCAGCTTTGTGACCACTTTAGTCACCTCTATTCCCAGATTAGACCAAAATTCTGGCATTTTGCCTTACAAATCCTTCTATGGGATAGCCTGATGATTCTCTCCTTGATATGTTTGAGTGGTGTGCCACTTCTCCTTCAGGGAACTCTCCTAATCCTAGGACATCTCATCTCTTCCTATCGCATAAGCCAAAGACTGAAAAGAGACTTCCCAAAAGCCTATCAAGAAACGATTTCATTTTGGAGTATTTTATGATAGATGAGAAAAACCAAGCCGACTGGGCTTGGTCTTTCTTATCTATTTTTAGTATCTAGGATAATGGTAACTGGTCCGTCATTGACCAGCTCAACTTGCATATCCGCTCCAAAGATACCTGTCTGAACGGGTACTTCTTGCGCTAATTTTTGATTGAAAGCGTCATAGAAGTCTGATGCCATATCAGGCTTGGCTGCACCTGTAAAGGCTGGACGATTGCCTTTCTTAGTATCCGCAAAGAGGGTAAACTGAGAAATAGAAAGGAGTTCTCCTTCAATATCTTTGACAGACAGGTTCATCTTGCCTTCTGCGTCTGAAAAAATCCGCATATTGACAAGCTTTCTCACAGCATAGTCCAAATCTTCCTCTTGGTCCTCTGGTCCAACACCAACCAGCAATAAGAGGCCTTGGTTGATTTTCCCCTGCACCTGACCTTCGATACTTACTTGGGCTTTTGTAACCCGTTGGATAATGATTTTCATAATAGCCTTTCTAGTAAGAGCTAGGGCAATTAACCGTTAGTCCGTTTGACAGAATAGACTTCTGGCACACTCTTAATCTTATCTACGACAGTAGTCAGTGTAGAGAGGTTGGCAATGCCGAAGGACACATGGATATTAGCAAATTTCATATCCTTGGTTGGTTGGGCGTTGACCGTTGAAATATTCTTGGTTGTGTTTGAAAGAACTTGCAGTACATCGTTCAATAATCCTGTACGGTTGAGGCCGTAAATATCGATATGGGCCATATACTCCTTATTTGAGCTAGAGTACTGGTCTTCCCATTCCACATCAAGGAGACGTTGCTCATAGTTTTCTTGGGCACGCAGGTTCATACAGTCCACACGGTGAATAGCCACACCACGCCCCTTGGTAATGTAGCCAACAATATCGTCACCCGGAACAGGATTACAACACTTGGCAATCCGCACTAGGAGACCAGAGGCTCCTTCAATGACCACACCACCCTCATGCTTGACCTTGAGGGTTTCTTTGTTTTCAACCTTGATCTCGCCACCTTTGACAAGTTCTTCTGCTTCCGCCTTAGCCTTGGCACGCTCTTCTTCACGGCGTTCCTTTTCAGTCAGACGGTTAAAGACGGTAATAGCACCGATTTCTCCAAAACCGATGGCCGCAAAGAGGGATTCTTCTGTCTTGTAGCTAGTCTTTTGTAGAACTTGGTCCATGTGGCGCTTGTCCATGAATTTATTGGCCACATAGCCATTTTCTTGGAACTGAGCCATCAGCATTTCACGACCCTTGTTGACAGACAATTCCTTATCTTGATTTTTAAAGAACTGACGAATCTTGTTACGAGCCTTGCTGGTCTTGACCATATTGAGCCAATCACGGCTCGGTCCAAAGGAGTTAGGGTTGGTGACAATTTCAACCTGATCCCCTGTCTTGAGCTTGGTTGTCAGTGGAACCATACGGCCATTGACCTTGGCACCCGTCGCTTTTTCACCGACTTTGGTATGAATTTCGTAGGCAAAGTCAATCGGTCCTGAATCTTTGGGAAGAGAACGGACAGCTCCATCTGGTGTAAAGACGTAAATCTCCTCAGCCAGATAGTTTTCCTTAACAGAGTCCACAAATTCCTTGGCATCATCAGCTTGATCTTGAAGCTCCATCATCTCCTTGATCCAGTTCATCCCAATAGCCGATTCCTTGCTGTTAACCTGCCCCTTAACGCCTTTCTTATAAGCCCAGTGAGCCGCAACCCCGTACTCAGCAACCTCGTGCATGGCTTTAGTTCGAATCTGGAACTCAATGGGCCCTTTTGGCCCATAAACTGTCGTATGGATAGACTGGTAACCATTGGCCTTGCGGTTAGCAATATAGTCTTTGAAACGACCAGGCATGGGTTTCCAAAGCTCATGCACATAACCAAGCATGGCATAAACATCACTTTGGGTATCCAAAATACAACGAATGGCAATCAGGTCATAGATTTCCTCAAACCGTTTTCTCTTATCCTGCATTTTGCGGAAAATCGAGTAAATATGCTTGGGACGACCATAGATTTTCCCTTTTAGGTGACGATCTGTCGTATATTCCTCTAATTTTGTGACCACCTCATCCACCAAGGCTTCACGCTCCCTGCGCTTTTCCTTCATCATATGGGTAATCTTGTAAAACTCCGTTGGATTGAGATAACGGAAAGATAGGTCTTCCAACTCCCATTTGACACTGGAAATTCCCAAACGATGGGCAAGTGGAGCATAGATTTCCATGGTTTCTTTGGAAATGCGCTCCTGCTTGTCTTTTCGAAGATGTTTCAGGGTCCGCATATTGTGCAAGCGGTCAGACAGTTTGACCAAGATAACACGGATGTCCTCAGACATGGCCATGAGCATCTTACGATGATTTTCCGCTAATTGCTCCTCGATAGATTTGTACTCGACCTTACCAAGCTTGGTAACCCCATCGACGATTACCCGCACATCAGGACCAAACTCTCTTTCCAAATCGTCCAAGGTCGCATCAGTATCTTCTACCACATCATGCAAGAAACCACAAGCTACTGTTACAGCATCTAGTTTGAGTTTGGCTAAAATACCTGCCACTTGGATAGGATGAATGATATAAGGCTCACCTGATTTGCGATATTGACCACTATGGCATTCCACCGCATAGACCAAGGCCTTATGGACAAAATGGACATCCTCTTCTGTTAAATATTCTTTGGTTAAGGCGACAACTTCTTCGCCTGTTAAATTCACTTCTTTTGGCATCTCTACTCTCCAATTCTTCCTACCATTTTATCACTTTTTTAAGAATATGAAAACTAGATTGGAACAGAATAGGAAAAAAATATTTCAGAATTGCTTGACAATTCTGAAATATTTTTTTATAATACATTGTACAGTTAGATTTTCTATTTAGGTGATAGAAGGAGAGATAGAAGAACGGAAACCATATTGTAACCTAAATATAATTTAACTCCCTATCCTTATCACCTTTTCATTCAAGTCAATATAGTTGAATGACGTCGTTTTACAAAGGAGTATTCTATGAAAAAAACTGTACTAACACTATTAGGAGCTACTGCTCTATCTATTACCGTTCCAATCACTGCTGCTGAAACTAGTACAACAAATAACTTTGAAGGTCCTCGTTATGAGCGTATATATTCTCATCGTTATAGTAAAACAGTAACAAAATACTATAACGATGATGGTTACATCCCACCAACTATCTACTATTCAGAATATAATGATAGTTTCCATTCAACCTTCAAAGGAACACTTGAAATAGACAGTGTACGAAGATCAAACGGTGGGACTCGTGTCACATACACTGGTACCTTGACTGGATTTTGGAATTAAAATCCTCAAGATGCTTTCTTTTATCCTTTAGTTTATAAGGAGAACACCTATGAAAAAAACTGCTATTTCTATCTTTGCTCTCCTAGTGTTAGGAGTTAGCTGCCTGTTTCTATTCAGCCAGCAAAGCTATAAAAAAACAGTCGTTCAATACTATGCTAACGACCAGAACCTACCCAATAGGATAACTTATAGTGAATATAGCGATAAACGAGAAGCCAACTACGGTGGCACTCTAAATATCACATCTATCAAACAAGCTAATGACGGAGTTTATGCAACCTATGAAGGGCAATTGACACCTCTCCAATAGTGATAAATTGATAACCAGCCTGTCTTCCTCTAGTCATGCTGGTTTTTAAGTTCATTCTAAATCCTTACCTATTCTCCCTAACTGTGCTATACTTAATTTAGTACATTCTTTGAGATTGGAGCCAATATGAAAATCCATAAAACCGTGAATCCTGTTGCCTATGAAAACACCTATTACCTGGAGGGTGAAAAACACCTCATCGTCGTCGATCCTGGCAGCCATTGGGAAGCTATTCGTCAGACAATAAAGAACATCAATAAACCTATATGCGCTATTCTCCTGACCCATGCCCATTATGACCATATCATGAGTCTGGACTTGGTTCGCGAGACTTTTGGCAATCCTCCTGTCTATATCGCAGAGAGCGAAGCCAGCTGGCTCTACACTCCTGTCGACAATCTCTCTGGACTTCCCCGCCACGATGATATGGCAGATGTGGTCACAAAACCTGCAGAACACACTTTTATCTTTCACGAAGAATACCAACTAGAGGAATTTCGTTTCACTGTCTTGCCAACACCAGGTCACTCTATCGGTGGTGTTTCCCTAGTCTTTCCTGATGCTCACCTAGTCTTGACAGGTGATGCCCTGTTCCGTGAAACAATCGGACGGACGGATCTTCCGACTGGTAGCATGGAGCAACTCCTTCATAGTATCCAGACCCAACTTTTCACCCTACCAAACTACGACGTCTATCCAGGACACGGTCCAGCTACGACCATCGCCCATGAAAAGACCTTCAATCCTTTTTTCTAGCAAGATGATGATAATGTATATCGCAATTTAAGTAAACTATCCAGCAAATCTTTCCATTATAAAAGGCATCCTATCAAGGTTTTCACACCTGATTGGATGCCTTTTTTTCTGATGACTAGATTTTTTACATTACCAAATAATCACGCGCTCTTCTGGTGAACGCCACATACCGTCGCCTTCTTTGACATCATAGGTTGTAAAGAAATCATCGAAGTTTGGTACTTGCACATTGACACGGAGTTTGGCTGGTGCGTGTACATCAACGCTGGCCAAAAGTTTCATAAATTCTGGACGACCTTTCATGCGCCAGATGCGACCGAAGTTGTAGAAGAATTCTTCTGCTGAGAAGTCTGGTTCTCTTTTAGCTGCTTCAAGCGCTGCAGCGATTCCTCCCAAGTCAGCCACGTTTTCTGACACAGTCAATTTACCGTTGATAGTTGCACCATAAGAATTCTGTCCATCAAATTGGTCAATGACTTTTTGTGTTTTCTCCTTGAAGGCAGCATAGTCACTCTCAGTCCACCAATCTTTGAGACTACCATTTTCATCAAAGGAAGCTCCGTTGGTATCAAAGGCGTGAGAAATTTCATGGGCAATAACCGCCCCGATACCCCCGTAGTTAGCAGAAGATGACTGATGCAAATCATAGAAAGGTGCCTGTAAAATAGCTGCTGGAAAGACAATCAGATTCTTCTGTGGATTGTAGTAGGCATTGACCATATGAGCAGGCATGCCCCACTCCTTATAGTCTACAGGCTGATTCCATTTGCTCCAACTGTGCTTAATTTCCACACGCGCAAAGGCTAGAGCATTGTCAAAAAGACTAGCAGTCTCATCCACTACCTTGTCTTTGTAGCGTGCTGGCAATTCTTCTGGGTAACCGATATAAGGCTTGATGACATTGAGTTTGACGATGGCCTTGTCACGAGTTTCAGGAGTCAGCCAGTCATTTTTAGCCAAGCGTTCCTTATAGACATCAATCATAGTTGCTACTTTTTTCTCTACGTCTGCCTTAGCTTCTGGAGAGAATTTTTCATGGGCATACCAAAGACCCAAGGCTTGTTTGAAAGGACCTTGTGCTAGTTGATAAGCTGCCTTGACCTTGTCTTTAGCTTCTGGAACTCCTGAAAGCGCACGGCTATAGGCACCTGACAAGACACGGATTTCTTCTGTTAAATAGCTGGTTGAAAGATTAACAACACTCAAAATCAAGGTTGCTTTAAGGAGAGGCCAGGCCTCTTCACTGTAGAATTGGTCTGCTGCTTGCCAGAAACGTTCCTCGTCTACAATAACCTTGTCTGGTACTTGTCCAAGAACGGCTTGGAAGAAGTCATCCAGAGGTAAGGCAGGCGCGAATTTCTTGAAATCTTCATAAGCATATGGATGGTAGAGTTTGGCATATTCTGAACTTTCTTCATTAGAGAGCACCACTGCTGCAACTCGGCGGTCCAATTCTAGTCTTTTCTCTAGCAAGTCTTCAATTTCTTCATCAGAGAAATCATAAGCCTTGAGGAGATTTGCACTGGTTTCTTTCCAAAGAGTCAAGAGTTCTTCGCGCTGAGGATGGTCTTCTGCATAGTAGGTCGTATCTGGCAGGATCGTGCTTGGAGCGCTAGCCCATAAAACGTTGATTCTGGCATCCATAAAGTCTGGCGATACACCAAAAGGAAGGAAGTTTGGTTTTCCTGCAAGCTCAAACTCTGCTAGTTTAGCTGTAAAATCTGCAAAAGTCTCCAATTCTTGGAATTCTTTAAGGAGTGGTAAGACAGGTTTGATACCGTCAGCTTCTCTCTTGTCAAAATCACGAACTAGGCGGTGGTATTTGACAAAGTTTGCTAAAATAGCATCCTCAGGCACCTCTTCATCTGCCAACCACTTGTCTGTTGTCGCCAGCATCAGGTCTTCAATTTCCTGGTCTAAATCAACAAAACCACCTGTTTGAGACTTATCTGCTGGAATTTCAGCTGTCTGTTGCCATTCCCCATTGATAGCATCATAAAAATCATCTTGATAACGTGTCATCTTGTTCTCGCTTTCATTTGTACTTGTTTTTAGCTTAACAAAAATTGCTTGGGAATGCAATTAAAAATGAACGGATGTTTCCCATTGTTTTTCAGTTATTATTTTAATTTTTTCAAAAATTAACTTGACTTAATTTTTTTTTTAATGTATATTAAGAGACAGGAGGAATATAAGTTTATGATACGTATCGAAAACCTCAGTGTCTCCTACAAAGAAACGTTGGCACTTAAGGATATTTCACTAGTGCTCCATGGACCGACAATTACAGGTATCATTGGCCCAAACGGTGCTGGAAAATCAACATTATTAAAAGGGATGCTGGGAATTATCCCACATCAAGGTCAGGCATTTCTCGATAACAAGGAAGTTAAAAAATCCTTACACCGAATTGCCTATGTCGAACAAAAAATCAATATCGACTACAACTTTCCCATCAAGGTCAAGGAATGCGTCTCGTTAGGACTCTTTCCCTCTATCCCTCTCTTTCGAAGTTTAAAGGCTAAACATTGGAAGAAAGTGAAAGAAGCCCTTGAAATCGTCGGTCTAGCTGACTACGCTGAACGGCAAATCAGTCAACTGTCTGGAGGTCAATTCCAGCGGGTCTTGATTGCCAGATGTTTGGTACAGGAAGCCGACTATATCCTCTTGGATGAACCCTTTGTTGGGATTGACTCTGTCAGTGAGGAAATCATCATGAATACGCTGAGAGATCTGAAAAAAGCTGGGAAGACGGTTCTCATCGTCCACCACGACCTCAGCAAGGTTCCCCACTACTTCGATCAAGTCTTGCTTGTCAATCGAGAAGTGATTGCCTTTGGTCCAACCAAAGAAACCTTTACCGAAGCCAATCTCAAAGAAGCTTACGGTAATCGACTCTTTTTCAATGGAGGTGACCTATGATTGCAGAATTTATCGATGGATTGCAAAAATTCCATTTCTTACAAAATGCCTTGATAACAGCCATTGTCGTAGGGGTCGTAGCTGGAGCTGTAGGATGTTTCATCATTCTACGCGGGATGTCACTCATGGGAGATGCCATTTCACATGCTGTCTTACCAGGTGTAGCCCTCTCCTTCATCTTGGGCCTTGACTTCTTTATCGGAGCCATTGTCTTTGGACTGCTAGCTGCCATCATCATTACCTACATCAAGGGAAACTCGATTATCAAAAGCGATACCGCCATCGGCATTACCTTTTCTTCTTTCTTAGCCCTCGGTATCATCTTGATTAGTGTCGCTAAAAGTTCAACTGACCTTTTCCATATCCTTTTTGGTAATATCCTAGCCGTCCAAGATACGGATATGTTTATTACTATGGGTGTGGGAGCAGTCATTCTCTTGTTAATCTGGATTTTCTTCAAGCAACTCTTGATAACATCCTTTGATGAACTCTTGGCTAAAGCCATGGGAATGCCTGTCAATTTCTATCACTACCTTCTCATGGTACTCTTGACTCTCGTGTCTGTGACAGCCATGCAAAGTGTCGGAACTATCCTGATTGTAGCCATGCTGATTACCCCAGCCGCGACTGCTTATCTGTATGCTAATAGCCTGAAAAGCATGATTTTCCTTTCCTCAACCTTTGGAGCTACTGCTTCAGTTTTGGGACTCTTTATTGGCTATAGTTTTAATGTTGCGGCAGGTTCTAGTATCGTGCTCACAGCTGCTAGTTTCTTTCTCATTAGCTTCTTTATCGCTCCAAAACAACGATATTTGAAACTAAAAAATAAACATTTGTTAAAATAAGGGGCAAAGCCCCAATAAATTGGAGGATCTAATGAAAAAATTAGGTACATTACTCGTTCTCTTTCTTTCCGTTATTGCTCTTGTAGCATGTGCTAGCGGAAAAAAAGATGCAGCTTCTGGTCAAAAACTAAAAGTTGTTGCTACAAACTCAATCATCGCTGATATTACTAAAAATATTGCTGGTGACAAAATTGATCTTCATAGTATCGTTCCGATTGGGCAAGACCCACACGAATACGAACCACTTCCTGAAGATGTTAAGAAAACTTCTGAGGCAGACCTCATTTTCTATAACGGTATCAACCTTGAAACAGGTGGCAATGCTTGGTTTACCAAATTGGTAGAAAATGCCAAGAAAACTGAAAACAAAGACTACTTTGCAGTCAGCGAAGGGGTTGAAGTTATCTACCTTGAAGGAAAAAATGAAAAAGGTAAAGAAGACCCACACGCTTGGCTCAACCTTGAAAATGGGATTATCTTTGCTAAAAATATCGCTAAACAATTGAGCGCCAAAGATCCTAACAACAAGGAATTCTACGAAAAAAATCTCAAAGAATATACTGATAAGTTAGACAAACTTGATAAAGAAAGTAAGGATAAATTTAATAACATCCCTGCTGAAAAGAAACTCATTGTAACCAGCGAAGGAGCATTCAAATACTTCTCTAAAGCCTATGGTGTCCCAAGTGCCTACATCTGGGAAATCAATACTGAAGAAGAAGGAACACCTGAACAAATCAAGACCTTGGTTGAAAAACTTCGCCAAACAAAAGTTCCATCACTCTTTGTAGAATCAAGTGTGGATGACCGTCCAATGAAGACTGTTTCACAAGACACAAACATCCCAATCTATGCACAAATCTTTACTGACTCTATCGCAGAACAAGGTAAAGAAGGCGACAGCTACTACAGCATGATGAAATACAACCTTGACAAGATTGCTGAAGGATTGGCAAAATAAGCCTCTGAAAAACGTCATTCTCATATGAGCTGGCGTTTTTTCTATGCACACATTTCCGGTCAAATCATTGGAAAATTCTGACCGTTTCAGCTACAATGGAAGAAAAAAGATTGGAGTATCCTATGGTAACTTTTCTCGGAAATCCTGTGAGCTTTACAGGTAAACAACTACAAGTCGGCGACAAGGCGCTTGATTTTTCACTCACTACAACAGACCTTTCTAAAAAATCTCTGGCTGATTTTGATGGAAAGAAAAAAGTCTTGAGTGTCGTACCTTCTATCGATACAGGCATCTGCTCAACTCAAACGCGTCGTTTTAATGAAGAACTGGCTGGACTGGATAATACGGTTGTCTTGACTGTTTCAATGGACCTCCCCTTTGCCCAAAAACGTTGGTGTGGTGCTGAGGGAATTGAAAATGCCATCATGCTCTCAGACTATTTCGACCATTCCTTTGGACGTGATTACGCCCTCTTAATCAATGAGTGGCACCTATTGGCACGCGCGGTCTTTGTCCTTGATACTGACAATACTATTCGCTACGTTGAATACGTGGACAATATCAATTCTGAGCCAAACTTCGAAGCCGCAATTGCAGCTGCTAAAGAACTATAGAAAAAATCCTCTGTCACAAAGAGTTTCCTGCTCTTTGAAACGGAGGATTTTTGTTTACGAGTAAATACCAGTTCAATCAGATAAGAACAACTACCTTATACTCTTCGAAAATCTCTTCAAACCACGTCAGCTTTATCTGCAACCTCAAAGCGGTGCTTTGAGCAACCTACGGCTTGCTTCCTAGTTTGCTCTTTGATTTTCATTGAGTATTACTCTACAGATTTCAAAGCTTCAAGCATGTCAACCTTTCTCAGATGATGATTGACAAAGAAACCAAGCAGGGTCAAGATGATGCTTACTGCTGCCCCTGGGATTACATAGACCTCCCAGCCTACCTGCGGATAAAAGAGAATAGTCGCAGGCGAAATCATTTGAATCAGAAATTGGTGTAAATAGAAACCTGATACCAGACCAAGTACGATTCCCACAAGGGACAAGACAATCGTCTCACGATAAATGTAAAGAGTGACTTCTTTATTATGAAAACCGAGCACCTTGATAGTAGAGAGTTCACGGATTCTCTCAGCCACGTTGATGTTAGTCAGATTGTAGAGGATAACAATAGCCAATAGAACCGACACGATAACTAAGATAGTCATGGTCTGATTGAGTGAGCTAGCAACAGAGTCAAAGAGTCGAATGGCTGAAGCATTTTGGACAACGCTGGACACCGCAGCTTGATTCATAAGTAAGCCGGCCTGTCTTTCGATACTAGTAGCACTGGTATCTCTTAACGAGACCAAATAAGTGTTGGCTTGGGGTAGATGACCATAAAGTTGCTCATAATTGGCTTGGTTCATATAAATAAAGTGACCAACATAGTTCTCAGTAATAGCGGCTACCTTTAGCTCCTTACCTTCAATTTCTAAAGTCTGTCCAACCTTAACACCTGCCAGCTGGGCGAGTTTAGCTGTAATAACGACGCCATCTTTTAATGTCAGCTCTTGCTGATGATGTTGCAGATGAATAAAGGGAGTCAAATCTTCCTTCTCTGTCATCATAAGAGTAATGGTCTGAAGACCAGACTTGCCTTTGAAATCCTTGTCTAGCGTCTTAGAATAAATTTTCTGGTAGGCTTGAATATCCTGCCCTTTCAACACTTCTTCTAGATTTGCCTTGTCTTGATTGGTCGCACTAGGATTTTCAGAGACAATCATTTGATACTGTTGGATTTGTTGAAACTGCCTAGACGGAACTCCTGCCACAGAGGATTGGATTCCCAAGCCTGCAAAGAGCAGAGCTACAGAACCTGCCACACCAAAGATTGTCATCAACATCCGTTGTTTATAACGAAAGATATTACGA
This sequence comes from Streptococcus sp. 544, assembly GCF_013277385.1. Taxonomy (NCBI): domain Bacteria; kingdom Bacillati; phylum Bacillota; class Bacilli; order Lactobacillales; family Streptococcaceae; genus Streptococcus; species Streptococcus sp. 544. The sequence goes on along the minus strand of NZ_VMMU01000016.1, from coordinate 43,416 downwards.
GCTGTTACCTTATGGGTGAAACTGAGACGACGCCAAATAAAACCGATGCGCTCCAGTAAGATTTTAGCTCCTTTAACAGGTGGTTTAGGCAGTAAAAGCTGGGCTGCTTCATCGTGCAGTTCCTTCCGAGCCACCAGATAGGCTGGTAACACACTCGCCAACCAACTCAAAACAAGAGCTAGTAAACTATAGTTCCAATAGAACTGAATCTGGGTTTCTCCTACCACCATGCCTTTTGTAATGACACTTGAAATTACACTAGCTAGTAAATAATGGCCAAGCACGCTGCCTAGAGCTGTGCCGACAGTCCCAGCTACCAGACCGTAAAGGAGAAATTTGGCGATAATGTCCTTACTGCGATAGCCCAAGGCCTTAAAAATCCCTGCATGAGTTCGCTCTTCGTCCACAAAGCGAGTCATGGTTGTAAAGGTCACCATAGCTGCTACGGCATAAAGCACTACAGGAAAGATATTGCCCACTGCCCGAATACTGGCTGAAGCATTGCTGTACATGAGGTAGCCCTGACCACCTGGCATGGTCTGACGATTATAAACCTGATACTTGGGATCAGCCAAATCATCCAAGACTTTCTGATGTTTTTCTAATTTTTCCTTTTCTTGAGCTAGACTTTGTTCAGCTTGCTTTAGTTTATCTTCTTCCTTGTCCAATTCCTGCTTGGCTTGGATAAGTTGAGCATTAGCTTGCTCTCTCTGAGCTTGAGGTAGCAAGGCTAGTTGACTTTCCTGCGCCTGTAAACGAGCTTGAGCAGCTGCTAAACGACGCTTGCCTTCCTGCAGATTAGTCTGAGTCTTATTAAGGGTCTCTTGCCCTTTGTCTAGAGACTCTTGGCCTTCTTTTTTCAAGACTTGCAAACGTGCCTTACCATTATCTGATAGAGCTTGTTCAAGGTCTTCCTGATGTTGCTTGGATTTTTCTTCATAGGCTGATGAAAAAGCATTTAAGCCTGCTAAATCTTGATATTTCAAACGAGCGATATTGTAGACTTTCTGATTAAACTGACTAGGTAAAATCACTCCGTAAGCGGTCAAAGTCCCACTTCCACTTCCTGCGTAGCCCATATCTCGCTGGGAGAGGATTTCAGCTGAATCCACAAAACCAGTAATGGTATAAGTATGGTCTTTTAAAGAGGAATGACCCTCTTCTTTTTCTTTAATACTAATCTCCTGTCCCACGCTATATTGGCCTTGCAAATGAGTGGCCAAAGCGATTTCCTTGTCTGACTGAGGAAGTCGTCCCTCTCTTAGCTGAAAGGTTGAAATTCGCTCTGGTTTGGAGTACAGCCGAATAGCATCCTGCCCATTTTCCATAGTCACATCTGTCAAATAGCCAAACTCAACCTCTGCGCCCTCTATCTGTTCTAGTTCTTCTTGATCTGCTTGATCCAAACCATAATTAGACATAACTGCTAAATCCAAGGTTTGAGCAGTTGTTAAATAAGCATTAGCTGTCGCCTCCATGTTGGGGCTAGTCACTTTGAGACCTACTAAGGCTAGAGATCCTAACATCATCAAGGTTAAGATGGATAAAAAACGCCCCTTGGAGCCTGTGAAGGACTGAATTAAGTCCTTCCAATAGGTTTTTCGCTTGATCATGCTAGTACTCCAAACTGTCGATATCCTGAGGATGCTGGTTCATCACCACATCCTTGACACTGGCATCGTGCATATGAATCACGCGATCAGCAATGGGCGCCAAAGCTCCATTATGAGTCACGATGATCACCGTCGCTCCCTTTTGACGAGACATGTCTTGGAGAATTTTCAAAACCTGCTTACCTGTCTGATAATCCAAGGCTCCAGTCGGTTCATCACAAAGGAGAATTTTAGGATTTTTAGCTACCGCGCGTGCAATGGAGACTCGCTGTTGCTCCCCTCCAGAAAGCTGGGCTGGAAAGTTATTGAGACGATGAACCAGACCTACATCTGTCAAGACCTGCTCAGGATTCAAGGCATCTGTCACGATTTCTGAAGCCAACTCCACATTTTCCTTAGCTGTTAGATTGGAAACTAGATTATAAAACTGAAAAACAAATCCGACATCATTGCGGCGGTAATTGGTTCGCTGGTGGGAACTATAGTCTGCAATATTGGCACCATCAATCCAGATTTCCCCCTCATCATTGGTATCCATTCCCCCTAGGAGATTGAGAACTGTTGACTTACCTGCACCAGATGCACCAAGGATAATAACCAATTCACCCTTCTCAATCTCAAAATTCACATCACGATTGGCCACAATCTCCGTGTCCCCAACCTGATACCGCTTGTAACAGTGTTTCATCTCAATATAAGCCATCAGACCCACCCTCTCTCAAACAAATTACTTCCTACTACCATTATAACGCTTTTTCAACTAGTTGGAAACTGCTTACATTCTCAAATCCTTCAAAAAGGCAGTTTCAAATTACTGCCTTATAACATCTTCTTAAAAATAAAATTGAACCAGATCACCTTTTGCTGTTGCCACCGAAATACAATCTTTCTCTTTGCATTTCACTTTTGCTTTTTCTTGATTCACTTCAATCACACTTTTTTCAATATCTGGATAAGAGATTCGCAAATCTCCTCCACTCCTTGATAAAATGGTCAACTGTAAGAGTTTTTTATCCTCCCACCTCATGCTCACTTCAAAATGTCCACGTGCCATTAAGCCTGAAACGGAACCTCTTGACCATGCATCAGGTAGGGCAGCTAGAGGTACCAGATAAGCTGCATGAGACTGGAGTAACATTTCTGCCATGCCACTGCTAGCACCAAAATTACCATCTATCTGAAAAGGAGGATGGCTACACCAAAGATTTGGCAAGGTGGATGACTTTAACTGCTCTGATAATAATTTATAGGCTCGATCGCCATCTCCCAAACGCGCCCAGAGATTGATCTTATTGGCCTTAGACCAACCTGTGCCGCCATCTCCACGATCATTGAGGCTAGCACGCGCCGCTTCAAGATACTCTTTTCCCTTATAGCTAAAGAGAGTTCCAGGATAGAGTCCCACCAGATGGGAAGCGTGCCGATGCTGGGCCTCCACTTTCTCATTTTGAAAATGCTGCTCTTCCTCCTCATACCACTCCCTGATTCGACCAGATTGAGTGATTTGAAGAGGATTAAGCAAGTCAAACTTTTCCTTGACCTCAGTCAACAAGTCCTCATCCAGACTCAATTCCTGAGCAGCCTGAATAAAATCATGAAATAACTGCCAAATAAGAGATTGGTCATAGGTATTGCCAATCGAAATCGGCCCATGTTCTGGAGAATAAGACGGAGAAGAGACCCAACGCTGCGCCTGCTGATCCTTATGTAAAAAGGCATTCCAAAAACGAACCGTTTCCCTCAACATGGGATAAATTTTCTCCCTGAGATAGTCTTGGTCCCTGTAAAATGAATAGGCTTCATAAACGGTTTGCATCATCCACGCATTGGCAGCTGGTGACCAACCCCAATAGTAATCCCAACCAGGTGCTGTCCAACCAAAGGGAGTCGCTTGAGTATGAACCAACCAACCATTTTCCTCCCCTTCCTGAGAGACGATTCCTGCATACCTTGCAGCCGCTATGCGACCATAGACACGCAAATCATCTACATAGTTGATGACCGGAAAGGCCGTCTCTAGGAGATTGGTAACATAGGCTGGCCAATAATTCATCTGCAGATTGACATTTAAGTGATAGTCCGAATTCCAAGGAGGATTATCGACCGCATTCCAGACCCCTTGTAGGTTAGCTGGTAGAGCATCTGGACAATCTCTGGAAGAACTAATCAATAAATACCGTCCATACTGGAAGAACAGTTCCTCCAAAGCCTGCCCCTCTTGTGGCTTATAATTTTTTAACAACTCATCTGTAGTGGATGCGTCAACATCAGACCCCAAATCCAATTGAACACGTTGGAATAAGGCTTGGTAGTCCTGAATATGCCTTGATTTCAATTTGGCATGGCCCTTTTCTTTAGCTGTGTCCACCAAGTCTATCACCTGTTGCTCTAAATCTAGTTTCTTGCGATAATTGCTAGCAGGATTTTGGGCAAAATCCGTCTTAGCTGCCAAGAAAAGATTGGCATAACTGGCTCCTGATATCTGAACCTTATCCGACCAGACTCTAATGTCTCCATCCGTTTCCCAAGCTAAACAGCTAGCAAACCGCAGATCATTATCCTTAACCCGCCCCTTCATCAAGATATGAGAATCAGTTATATTCAGCTGGCACTCTTTGTAATCCGATTTTTCCTGCTCATACTTTCCATCAGAAGCCAAATCACGACTTAGCGACAGTTCTATAGTAAAATCTAGAGTTTCCAACCCTTCCTTAGTAAAGCGCTGAACCAAGAGATCATCTGGAAAACTGGCAAAGGCTTCACGTTCAAATCGCGTTCCCTTATAGGCATAAGAAGTCGTCGCAAGTGCCTTACTGATATTCAGCTGTCTCTGATAATCCGTCACCTGAGACAAAATCGTGCCTTGCTGGCTGAACTCAATGAAAATATCTCCAAATGACAGATAGGTCCCATATTGACTTGTTTTTGGCCCGACTAGGTGCTGTTCAGCCAGTTCCTTAGCCCGATTGTAATCTCTCTTCTCCAAAGCCTGGCGAATCTCAGCTAAAAAAACATACTGATCCTGAAGATTTCCACCTTGATAATCTGAACTATCAGGAAGTGGACCTCCAGACCAGAGACTTTTTTCATTAAATTGAATCCGTTCAACCCCTATAAGCCCAAATATTTTTGCCCCTAAAGAACCATTGCCTATCGGTAAGGCCTCTTCTTCCCAGCCCTTATATGTTGTTGACGCTGGTTGCTTGTAGGCCAATACATAATCTTGTTTTTTATTCCTTATCATACTACCATACTAACATAAAAAGCCTAGAAATCAATTCTAGACTTACAATTTTTTATTTTCCAAGGTAGTATTCAGAAACTACGTTCAATTTTTCATCGAATTCGAATACCAATGGTGGGAAGTTAGGGATTTCCACGTCCATGATTTCGTCATCTGACAAACCTTTGATGTGTTTTACAAGGGCACGGATTGAGTTACCGTGAGCTCCTACGAATACGTTTTTACCATCTTTAAGAGCTGGAGCGATTTTATCTTCCCAGAAAGGAAGGGCACGTTCCAAAGTCACTTTCAAGTTTTCAGCATCTGGAATAACTGAATCATCAAGTGAAGCGTAACGACGGTCTGTGTGAGCTGAGTGCTCATCATCACGGTCCATGTTTGGAGGCAATACATCGTATGAACGACGCCAGATGTGAACTTGCTCATCACCAAATTGTTCAGCAGCTTCAGCTTTGTTTTTACCAGTCAAACCACCGTAGTGACGTTCGTTCAAACGCCATGATTTTTCAACTGGAACCCACAATTGGTCAGAAGCTTCAAGAGCCAAGTTAGTTGTTTTGATCGCACGTTTCAATACTGAAGTGTAAGCTTGGTCAAATTCGATACCAGCTTCTTTGATCAATTTACCAGCGTCAATCGCTTGTTGTGTACCTTTTTCAGACAAATCAACATCAGCCCAACCAGTGAAAAGGTTAGCTTTGTTCCATTCAGACTCACCGTGGCGAGCAAAAACCAATTTTACCATTAGATGGATTCTCCTTTAAATTTTCCGAGGTTTCCCCTCGTTTATCTATTCTATTTTACACAATTTTTCACAAAAAAGCTAGTCATAACCAAAAAGGAAAGAGTTTCACACATGAAGAAACGAAACCTATCTTCATGTGCTACCCTAATTAGTAAATTTATTTTCCTCATCAAATATTGAAGTTCTAAAATCATCAGTTTGATCTAGATAAGCTTTGAAAATAGCTTTTTTAAGTTTGTAAACTTTACTACTTTCTTTTGGATATAATATTGAAGCATAATTAGTAGCATCTTCTTGCACCGCTTTTTCAATCAATGTTTTTAACTTACTAATATTATCAATAGTTACCGTCTCTTGACGTCTCCAATTAGTTGGATCTATAAAGTTAATATTTGTTAATTTATTAAATTTACTTTCTCGTTCTTTATACATTGCTTTTTTAAAATCAGCCCAAGATGAATACTGGTTATTAAATATCTTATTAAGCACTAATTTATCAGTTACCAATCCTACTTCTTTACCGTATGAATTAATTTTACTTCCATTAGCTTTCGCTTCATTTTCATATTGGTTAGAAATATATGGTACCATACCTTCTTTATATCCTTTTGCAGCTAATAGTTCAAATGCCATACGACGAGCCATTAAATCACCCGGAGTCCCTTTATCACTACTTAAGGCAGAATATATTGGCGAGAAAAGATTGATTGTGTAGTATCCATTTCGTTTATACTCACCTTCATCAATATACCCTCTTCTTGTGATTATATCGTTTTCTATTAAACTATTGAAAGAAGTTAATTTATTAAGCTCATCTAGTTTTAATCTACGAACAACATTTGTTGCGTAAACCTCATTTCCATCAGGATCAGGTTTAAATTTATTCTCAACTTTTCTCAACAGATCATATTTTTGATTGCTATCTAACTTAGCTACTGCTTCTCCTTCTAACATCTCAAGTGTATAAACTAAATCAAATAAATTGTGCATATATTTACGTAAATCTTCTGCATTATTAAATCGTTGAGTTGGATCTTTTACTTGTAGTCTATCAGCATTTTCCGCTTCATTATATTTCAACACAGAGTTTATCGTGATTGTTGCATCATTTGGATGATCAGGAGCTTGCAATAATCCTTTTGCATAAAACTCTGGTCCAAGCCCATTTCTTCTTCCATATCCTCCAAGATAAATCTCTCTATCAGAATTATGTGTCATTTCATGAGTATATGTTACCGCACCAGATTTATCAAGCATACGATAAGCCATATAGTAGAACGCATCTCCCGTAGCATATGCTCCGTGTCCATTATGAACAACATTATTCCCCGCAGGACCGAAGAAATGTTTTATTGCTGGATGATCAGTTTCAAAATCTGCTTGACTAGTATTTTTATCTTTATCATTACCAAATCTAAAAGAATCATATACCAAAATACTTCTAAACAATTTATCTTTTTCTTTCGTATCTAGTATTTTGTACCAATAATCATAATGATCTCTAAATCGTTTAGCCGCTTCTTGTGCATTATCTTCTACAAATTTGTTTAATTTTTCTCCCTCAGGATATTCAGAACTTCTATATCTATCATAAGCACCAAATCCTATAGTTGAAATATTGGCAATCATAAATATCATTTTTTCTTCTGGTAAAGTTAATAACGGTAAGACCATACTTTGATATTTCCATGATGGACTAGTTAATCTATCATAGACACCTATAGAATACTTAGTTCCTTGTTCTGATTGTTTTTTACTTACCTCTTCAATTGTAGATTTTTCTTCTACAATATGTGCTTTAGTTTGAGTTTTAAACCACTCATTGTTAGAAGTTTTTGGTAAGAATACTTTTCTATATCCTTCTAATGCTTTAAATAAACTTTCAGTTCCATAATTTTTAGATAATAATACATTGTAAGTAATTACATTATTTTTCGCTAGTAAATTGTTAAAGCCAGATTTACCTAATTCAATAACATTATCTAGAGCTGAACTATTTGATTTACCAAAGAAATCTAAATGATATAATACTAAATCTTTTGCACTTGCATTATCATATTTAAAATTATACCAACGTTCTAGATAAGTTAAACCTAGAAGTAACGCTTCTTTATTATTCTTAATTTTTTCTATTACATAATTATCTATTATCTTATTACTATTTTCAGCTATTGCCGCATCAGCAGAAAGAAGTTTTGATAAACTATCTTCAATTTTTGCTTTTGTTTTCGTAAATTGTTCATCTAAATATAATTCTGTTAATTTTATATTACTAGAAATATCTAATACTTTTCTAATAGCATCTGAATTATATTGAACAGAATTCAAATCATTTAAGACAGATTTTACAATATTATTATAATCATGCAATAATGTATTAGGCGTGTACATTAGTTTTGTATTAGTGATTTCATATTCTGCTACTTTAGAGAAATCATCTTTATATGTAATATTTAATACTTGTGATTTATTACCTTCAAAATGTAACAATAATTTATTGATTTCGCGTTTATTTTTATTAATATCAGTTATTACTTCATTATTTTTCATAGGAACAACTGATAGTAGCTTTTCAGTAAATAAATCACTGTTATTCTCTACTAAATTACCATACTTAATTATTGTTTCTCTATTATAGAAAGGAAGTAATTTTTCAATATTTTTATACACTTGTTCTCTTGACTGCTGATAGTCTGTTACTTCTGTGTAGCTAGTAGTGTATCTCGAAGTAAAATCAAAATCTTCTACTTTAGTACTATGTTTAGAAACCAACTCTACTTTTTTAGCATTCACTTTATCCGCTTCTAATACAGTACCTCTTTGTTTTTCTGAATCTTTAGTCACAAGTTCATCATCTACTTGAACTACACTAACCACCTTGTTATTTTTATTACTATAGGTATTAGTTGCTTTTATTCCTGTAAAATCATAACCAGCTATAGCATTACCGTTTGTAACATTAACATCACTTAAGACATTAGATAGTTGCCCAGATTTCTCTTCACCTGATATAGCATCCCAAAGATTACCTACAACTCCTCCTACTTTACCAAAATGCTTCACATTGTTAAGATTTCCTTCAACGTAACTATTACTAATTCTAGCACTTCTATCAACAACCCCAGCTATACCACCAACTGTTTGGTCACCTTGATTAGCATTTGTCGCCATATCAATAGATGAAATTGATTTTTCTATTAAAGCATTATCACCTGAAAGTTTACCAACTAAACCACCTATTTGATAAGTAGCCGTTGTGTCATAAGTATTAGTTATTCTACCAGTATAACTACTATTCAAGATTTTAGAATCTGTAACTTGTGAAACTAAACCACCAATGCTATGTTCACCAGCAATTACACCAGATGAATGAACATTAGTAATTGTAGTACCATTATTCGCTGTTTTCGCTATTGTAGCTGCATCTTCTTTAGAAGAAACATTTGCTTCTTTAATTGAAAGATCTTGAATAGTAGCATGATTTAAAACGTTAAATAACGGTTTTTTCAGATTATATATAGCGTAGTACTTATCATTATTTTTACCAATTAATGTACCTGTAAACTCATTACTAACATAGCTTTCTTGACCATCTTGAAGTTCTACTTCACGAGCATCCATAGTTGCACCTAAACGAAACTCTCCAGAAGGATTACTATTCATTGCTTCGACTAAATTTTTGAATGATGTATAAACACCATTTTCACTTCTCACCATCTTAGGTAGGTAGTAAGTGTAATTGTCTAAAGTACTATTGTTTTCGTGTTGAATTAAATCATTAGCTTGTCCTACAATTTTGTATACTTCTTGACTATCTCTTGTAACACTTGTAATACTTGAAACAGGTAACATCACATCTTTAAAGTTCTCTGATTTGACTTTCATAAAGTAAGTATCTGGATTACTTGGTAAGGTAGCAAGTGAAGTTACATGACGATACTTATCACCTTCTTTAGAATATAGTTCAACAGAAGATATATTTCTAAGTTCTAGTTTCTTGTCGACTTCTTTTTCTTCTTTAGAAGATTCTTCTTCTGCTGGAGACGGTGTTTCTGATTTTTCTGAAGTCGTTTCTGTATCTATCGTTCTTGACGTTTCTGTTCCTGAAATTGAATCCCCTTCTTTCGGAGCCGGCGCTGAATCCACTGTTCCTGCTTCTCCTTCTGAACCTGCTCCTTCTGTTGCATTTTCTTTAGGTGTTGGGTTGGCTTCTGATTCTTCAGTTTCTTTCGCTTCTTTTGCAGTTGGTTTTACTTCTGTTCCTGATTCTGCTGTTGTTCCTTCTTCTTCTGGTGTAGCTGGTTTGGCTACCTCTGACTCTGTTCCTTTTGGTTCAGTTGCCACTTCTTCTGTTGAAGATGGTGTAGCTGGTTTTGAGGGTGCTGGGGTTTCTTTTTCAGATTTACCTTCTTCTCCAGTCGGTTGCGTAGCTGGTGATCCACCTTCAAAGGCAGTTGATGAAGATTCAGTTGAAGAAACTGAATCCTCCGCTTTACCTTCTTCTCCTGTTTCTTTTGGTGCTGGTTTTACTTCTGTTCCTGCTTCTTCAGTTTCTTTTTTTGAAGTTGAATCTGCTTCTTTTGGTTCAGCTGGTTTCGCTGCCTCTGACTCTGTTACTTCTGGTTCCGTTGCTTCTGTTGAAACTGGTTGTTCTTCTTTATTTTCCGAAGTTGTACCTGCTACCACTGGTGCCTCTGAAACTTCTGCTTTCGGCGCTGGAGTTTCTGCTTTTGGTTCAGCTGGGGTTACCACCTCTGGTGCGGTTTCTTTTGGTGCTGGAATAGTCGCTGCGTCTTCTGCTTTTGGCTCAGCTGAGTTTGCTTCTGCTCCTGTTTTTTCAGTTTCCTTCGCTTCTGTTCCTTCTGTTACATTTTCTTTTGGTGCTGGGTTTGCTTCTGCTGTTATTCCTGTTTCTTCTGAAGTTGAATCCCCTTCTTTCGGAGTCGGCGCTGATGAGTCCACTGTTCCTGTCGCTCCTTCTGAACCTGTTTCTTCTGCTTTTACTGATGAATCATCAGAATTAGATGTCGAAGTTACAGGTTGGTCTACTCCTACAGTTCCTCCTTCAGCTCCATTTGCCGCTGCTTCTGTTGAAGCTGGGGTTTCTGGTTTTGATGGTGCTGGAGTTTCTTCTGCTGGTTGACTTTGTTCTCCTGAAGTTGTAGCCTCTACCACTGGTGCTTCTGAAACTTCCGCTTTTGGAGCTGTTGAGTCTGCTGGTGCTTCTAGTTTTGGTGAAGCTGGTACCAATTCTGCTGTTCCTTCAGTTGTTGACTTTGCTTCTTTAGGCTCAACTGGTTGTTCTTCTTTATTTTCCGGAGTTGTCGGTGCTTCTGCGTTTGATTCAGCTGGTTTCGCTACCTCTGACTCTGCTGCTTTTGGTACAGCTGGTTTCGCTGCCTCTGACTCTGTTACTTTTGGTTCAGTTGCCACTTCTTCTGTTGAAGCTGGGGTTTCTGGTTTTGACGGTGCTGGTGTATTTTCTGATGGTGTTTCTGAAACTTCTACTTTTGGTTCAGCTGGGGTTACCACCTCTGGTGCTGTTTCTTTTTGTGCTGGTGTAGTCGCTGCGTCTTCTACCTTTGGTGCTTCTGGAGCTTCTGTTTCCTCTTTAACTTCTGGGCTGGTCACAGCTGGTGCTACTGGGACAGGCTGATAGACTGGGCTATAGTTCACAGTCATTTTTTCAACTGTCTCAGTGACATCTGTTAATTCAAAGGTAATAGCTTTTGTTTCCTGATCTTTCTTGAGCAAGACTTCGTAAGTGCGAACTTCGCCACTGGCACCACTTTCTTTGATGACAATCTTGTGTTTTGTGACTGTATCTGAAACTGTTTCAGCTTCAGTAAAGTACAATTCATTGTGTGGTAAGAATAAATTCTTGCCTGAAGCTTGATTCATTTCTTGGAGTACATCTACAGGGATATTGCTTGCTTCGCTGATAACACTTAATGTATCTCCCCACTTAATGACATACTTAAATAAATCACCTTCTTTTTGAAGGTCAGCTTTCACTTCCTCAACTGTTCTGGCTACCCAGACACCATCTTGTTCACTGGCTGATACAGTTGGAGCTAAAAAGCCCAGACCTAGCAAAATCACACCTGTCGCAACAATTGCACCAGTTCTTAATTTTCTAAAGCCACGGAGGGACAAGCTTCCTCTAACATTTGTTTGTCTCATAATGTTTATTTCTCCTCACTAGTTTAAGAAATCGCAAGAAAAACAATCTTGCGATTTTATCATACTTACTTTCTCCTAGTATTAGCAAAACCAATTCTCATCAAACTTTAGCATCTCACAAGAGAGATTATAAACTTGGAATAACTGATTTTTATATACTAGACGCATAGAAACTTTTCAACCTTATTTCTCTTCAAATCCTTCTGCGACTGCGTCCGCAAAGTTTTCTTCTACGATACTTGCACAGTGGTCACAGATGACTGCCTGGTAGCTGCGTTCTGCTGTTGTTGGGTCGATACGACGGCAACGGTCACATACTTGGCCTGCAGCACGTTCAACTGTGAAGGATACATCTTCGAAGCTAACCGCAGCTTCTGGAGCTGATTCTTCTGCGATGGTCAAGTCTGACACGATCAAAAGTTGAGCTACATTGCTGTTTACTGCTTCGAGTAGAGTTTTCACAACTTCATTTGGATAAACTGTCAAGTGTGCTTCAAGTGATTTACCGATTACTTTTGCATTACGAGCTTCTTCCAAGGCTTTTTGAGCTTGTCCACGGAAGTCCATGAAGGCAGCCCATGTATCCAAGATTTCTTCTTGATTAGCAAAAGTTTCCGCTTCTGGTAATTCTGACAATTGAACGAAGTCTTCTGCTTCAAACTCAAGATATGACCAGATTTCCTCTGCTGTGTGAGGAAGGATTGGAGTCAAGAGTTTGGTGATTTTCACAAGAATGTCATAGAAGACAGTCTGCATTTGACGGCGTTCGAGTGATTTGGCACCTTCGATATAAACAACATCTTTGGCAAAATCAAGGTAGAAGGCTGACAAATCAACGTTGATAAAGTTTACCAAGGCCTTGTAGATTGTCAAGAATTCAAAGTTTGCGTAAGCATCACGAATGGTCTTGACAAGCTGGTTAAAGCGAATGGTCATGTACTTATCAACTGAACGAAGCTCATCGTAGGCTACTGCGTCTTGAGCTGGGTTAAAGTCAGATGTATTGGCAATCAAGAAACGAAGAGTGTTACGAATCTTACGGTAAGTTTCAGAGACTTGGCTCAAGATATCCATAGAGATACGTACGTCATTGCTTGAGTCAACACTTGTTACCCAGAGACGCAAGATTTCTGCACCAAATTGTTTTTCAACATCACTTGGAGCAATGGTATTTCCAAGAGATTTAGACATCTTCTCACCTTTACCATCAAGGGCAAAACCTTGTGACAAGATTTGTTTGTAAGGTGCTACACCATGGTTGGCAACAGATGTGATGAGTGAAGAGTTGAACCAACCACGGTATTGGTCAGAACCTTCTAGGTAAAGGTCTGCTGGGTAAGTCAACTCAGGACGGTTTACTACCACTCCATTCCATGATGAACCTGAGTCAAACCAAACGTCCATGATATCTGTTTCTTTCTTGAATTCACCATTTGGAGAACCTGGGTGAGTATATCCTTCTGGCAAGAGGTCCTTGGCATCGCGTTCCCACCAAATGCTTGAACCATGTACTTCAAAGAGTTGAGCTACATGTTCAATCGTTTCAGCAGTCATGATCGCTGTACCATCTTCAGCGTAGAAAATTGGAAGTGGAACACCCCAAGCACGTTGACGAGAGATGACCCAGTCACCACGGTCACGAATCATATTGTAAAGACGGACTTTACCCCATTCTGAGTGGAATTTCACTTTTTCAATTTCATCCAAGATTTCTTGGCGGAATTTAGAAACTGAGGCAAACCATTGTGGTACTGCACGCCAGATGATTGGTTTCTTAGTACGCCAGTCAAATGGGTATGAGTGAGAGATTTCTTCTTGGGCAAGAAGGAGGTTACCAAGTTTCTCGATAACAGTTGGAACTACCTTTTCATAGAATTGACCTTCAAACTCAGGACCAGCATTCTTCATCATGATACCACGTTCGTCAACAGTCACTGCGACTTCAAGACCATTAGCAATACCAACATTGTAGTCGTCCTCACCAAAACCAGGGGCTGTATGGACAATACCTGTACCAGAGTCAGTTGTAACGTGGTCACCAAGGATAACGAGCTCATCTACAGCTGTATCCCATGGGTGTTCTGTTACGATGTGGTTGAGTTCTTGACCACGGTAAGTTGCCAAGACTTGAACATCAACCCAGCCAAATTTTTCAGACAAGCTAGTCAATAATTCTGCAGCAACCACAAACTTACGAGGTTCAGCAGCAGGTTGAACCAAGACGTAATCAATATCCGCTCCAACAGTCAAGCCACGAGAAGCTGTGATGGTGAATGGAGTAGTTGTCCAAACAACGATATAAGTATCTGTATCTAGGATACCTTTTCCGTCCTTAACCTTGTTGGCATAGTAAAGGGAAGTTGAAATCAAGTCATGGTATTCAATCTCTGCTTCAGCAAGGGCTGACTCAGATGACCATGACCAGTAAACTGGCTTGGCACCACGGTAGATATAACCTTTATTAGCCATCTCACCGAAGACACGGATTTGGGCTGCTTCATAGTCAGGAGTCAAAGTTACATATGGATTTTCCCAGTCACCAGAAACACCCAAACGTTTAAAGTCTTCACGTTGTTTATCTACTTGAGAAAGAGCGTATTCGCGGCAAAGTTTCAAGTACTCAACCAAGTCCATTTCTTTACGTTTGACACCTTGTTTTGCCAAAACTTGCTCGATTGGCAGACCATGAGTGTCCCAACCCGGGATAAATGGTGCGTAAAAACCTGACATTGATTTTGAACGAACAATGATATCTTTTGAAATCTTATTCATAGCGTGTCCAACGTGGATATTTCCGTTCGCGTATGGAGGGCCATCATGCAAGGTGAAATGAGGTTTTCCTTGGTTCAATTCTTGACGACGTTGATAAAGTTTTGCATCTTCCCATTCCTTTTGCCAAACTGGTTCTTTGGTAGGAAGACCTGCACGCATTGGGAAAGCTGTTTTCCCAAGATTAAGGGTATCTTTGAGTTTCATGGTATCTCCTTTATAAATAATAACAAATTAAAAACCACGACTGCCAAAAAGGACGAAAATCGTGGTACCACCTTTATTCGGAAAAAGATTTAGTCTTTCTCCCTCTTATCCCGTAACGTGGGAAACGTCAAATCTTACTAGCTTCAGACTTGAGTTTTTGAGAGGATAATCTTATCAATAGGGATTACAGGACTCACACCATCTCCTGCTCGCTGGAAATATAAGGATAAGATATTGTTCTCAGAATATTTCTTATAAAATTGTAACGGATTCTTGCGGTGCTTCAAATCCTGGTGCTGAATCAAATGTTTCTGTAGCTGGTGTTGGAGCCGAAGGATGTACTGGAGCTACTTCTGGCTCTTCATACATTGGACCAACTGGATGAGCAGGCTCTTCTTCAATTTGAGGACTCACTACAGGAGTTGGATTTTCCACTCCCTGTTTAGCCTGAGCTTCAAATTCAGCCAATTCTTTATTGGCTGCCTCAATACGAGCTTGTAACTCTGCCATTTCTGCTTGAGAGAACTGACGTGTCATATCAATTGGTTCTTCCTCAATTGGAGCTGGAATCGGTTCTCCAAGTACTTCACTAACAACTTCTTTAAAGGCTTCATCACTGGTTTGAAGATAAGTAGCTGTTGGACGGAGAATATCTTCCCAATCTGAAGATTCAACAATAGCTAACTGGCTCTCAATTGTAGATTTAAGACGTTGGTGGAAGACACGACTCTTGTTCTTCAATTCTTCGGTTTCAACAGCAACTTTCTTAGCATTATCAGTTGCTTGACGAAGAATCTCGTTTGCCTTATATTTAGCTTCTTCCAACAAGCGTTGCGCATCCTGCTCTGCTTGATGAATGATATTGTTTGAACGTTCATGCGCCGCCTGTTTCACTCGCTCAGCTGTATCTTGGGCAATCAATACAGACTGGCTCAATGAATCTTTCATTTCGTCAAAGTAAGACAAACGCTCTTCTAAACTCTTAATACGCAAATCTTTATCATGATTCGCACGAACAAGATCTTCGTAATCACGAACCACAATATCTAAAAATTCATCGACTTCTTCTGGATCAAAACCTCTGAATCGAGTTCCAAAGGTTTTGTCCTTTATTTCTAATGATGTAATTGGCATTCTATTCCTCACTTACTTAATAATAACTGGACGGTTATTTTTTTCTTCTCTTTTTTTGTTTGTCCCTTATCTTGAAGCAATCTCAAGCGCCCAAATTTTCTTACACTAATCAAGTCTCCAACTTGAACAATATAATCTGATTTGTCTACCACATGATAATTTACTTGGACAAGTTTCTTTTCAATCAACTGGTTTGCTTGATTCCTAGATAGTTTCAAAACATTTGATAAAAGAACATCTAATCTAAAGCTAGACACACATAAATCCAGCTCTCGATACTGTTCTAGCTTATCTATTTTATCGGTGAAAGGACGTTCCTCCAGCGAAACGGGTATACGGCCAATTTTCTTTAATCCATCTTGAAATAGAAGAAGAAACTGCTGATTAATCATAATCTGCGCCCGTTCTTCATCTACTAGGATATCTCCAAAAAGTTTCCGTTCAATCCCTAATTGATTGATGACTGTCCCTAAAATCTTAGCATGCGTTAAGTGTTCAAATTTATTGGAATACACAATTTCTTGGAGAGATATTTCAAAATCTGAAAACTCTGGCTGGAAATAATCTGGGTATAATAAAACTCGAACATACTCACTCGAGACGAATTCCCCACTACTGCTACAAGCAAGACCATAAGTTTTGGCCAAAATCTTTAATAGTTTCTCCTGATGAGGATTGATAAAAGGAGTTAAAAAAGGAGCATAGCTATCTTCTACCTTCTTTATCCATTCCATTCCCTTGTCAAGAAATGGACGATCTTCTATGGAGAAATGCTGGTAAATCCCTTTATTCATCCTATCATCCTATCATCGCCAGAAAACGGACTAGGTTTTCTCCTAAAAATCGAATCAAAACAATCGCAACCCAAACAGATAAATCAAGACCTGCTATCTGTAAAGGCAGGCGTTGCAAAGGAGCAAGCACTGGTTTTACCAATGCTACAATCCAACGACCCAAACTTGATTCGTAGGCGCCTGGAAACCAAGACATGACAGCAAAGGCTACCAAAATCAGGGAGTAAATATCCACTGCATTATAAATCAGACGAATTAAAAAAATCATTATCGTACTCTATTTCGCTTCATATCAAAGCCAAACTCACCATTTTGTTCTTCATCTGGTAAACGAATATCTTCTACATTCACAATAACATTCACTGGTGTCAACAGATACATGGTAGAAGCTACCTTTTTCAAATTTCCAGCTAAAACATGACAAGCTCCATCCAAATAGTCCAAACAACGACGAGCTTGCACTTCTGTCATATATTGAAAATCAATCAAGATACTTTCGTTTCCTGCCAATAAATCAACAATTTCTGTTGCGTCTTCATATTTTCTAGGATAACGAACATCTATAATGACCTTATCCGTTGCACGCTGACTCTGATTTGCCAATTCCTGTTGTCTTGCATGAAGTCTGGTGATATTGCTATCTTTTGCACCAGCAGACTGTGAAGGTAGATTCATTGGGAGAGCCGGTTCCTGTGAAGAATTTACTGGAGTAAACACAGGCTCATCTCTTTTTTCATAAGGGAGACTTGAATCCTCATCCTCCGTAAAATAATCTATAAATCTATCGAATCTATCTTTTAAAGACATGGTTCTCTCCTACTTAAAAAATGCTGTACCTATACGAACAAAGGTGGAACCGAATTGAATCGCTTCTTTATAATCACGACTCATTCCCATACTTAACTCGGTCATAGGCATATTTGGAATTTGTTTTTCTTGGATTTCTTTTTGTAAATCTTGGGTTGCCTTGAAAATCTCTTTCAACTGCTCACTGCTAGCCTCAAAAGGTGCCATCGTCATTAAACCAACACATTCAATCTTATCTAGTTTGGCTAACTCTGGCAAGATTTCCAGCAGTTCCTCTCTCGAAAAACCGTGTTTGCTTTCTTCTTTAGAAATATTTACTTGAAGGAAGCACTTGATGACTCGGTCACTTCTTTTTTGTATTTCCTCTGCTAGCTTGACGGAATCCAAGGCATGGAAATAATCAACGTATTGAATGACATCTTTCACCTTACGTCTTTGCAAGGTACCAATCAAATGCCAAGTCACATCTCGATCTTTTAAAGCTTGATATTTCTCTAGAAACTTATCGACACGATTTTCACCGATATGATGAACACCTAGCGGAAGCAAGGCTTCCGCTGTCGGTACATCTACATACTTGGTGACTGCAATGACAGAGACTGAACCACTCTCGCGATGAGCATTCAGACTCGCCTCTGCAACTTCTCGAAAAACAAGTTCTGTATTTTCTTTTACATTCATTTACTTAACGATTTTTGAAAAATGGAGGTGTATCCAATTCATCTTCATCTTGTGAAATTGGGGCTTCAAAGCGTTCTACCGGTGACACTACTGAATCAGTCGGACGAACAATTGTCTCGCGACGTAAATCCCAATCACCAAAAGCAGATCCTTGAGCTTGTTCCGAGCGACGTGGATTTTGTTTTGGCAATTCAGCTGTTTCTGCCATATCAAAATGACGATCAAAGCCATGTGAATGAGCTGGTTTCACTGTCTCACGGTAGTTAGTAGTCGGTCTAGCTTGTGGAGCTACTACCTTCTCTACGCGATCTTGACGAACACCTGTTGCGACAACTGTTACACGAATTTCATCACGCATGCTTTCATCAATAGATGTTCCGAGCCAGATGTTCACTCCTTGACCAGCTGCTTGATTCACAATTTGTGACGCCTCTTCTGCCTCAATCAAGGTTAAGTCAAGACCACCAGTAACGTTGACAATTACATCTTCTGCTCCATCAATT
Organism: Streptococcus sp. 544; assembly: GCF_013277385.1. NCBI lineage: Bacteria > Bacillati > Bacillota > Bacilli > Lactobacillales > Streptococcaceae > Streptococcus > Streptococcus sp. 544. The sequence continues at coordinate 24,736 of NZ_VMMU01000016.1, read as the reverse complement.
GTTGTTTCAAGAAGTGGAGAGTAGATTGCTTTACGAGCTGCTTCTACCACACGTTCTTCTCCACTACCGATACCAATGCCCATGAGGGCGTTCCCTTTGTTTGCCATAACTGTTTTCACATCGGCAAAGTCAAGGTTAATCAATCCTGGATTGGTAATCAAATCGGTAATTCCTTGAACACCTTGACGAAGTACATTATCCGCTTCGCTAAGAGCTTCAAGAAGGGGAGTTTTCTTATCAACAATTTCAAGCAAGTTGTTGTTTGAAATAATCAATAGAGTATCTACATGCTCCCGAAGTTGGTTGATTCCTTCTACAGCAAATTGTCCACGTTTGCTTCCTTCAAAACCAAACGGACGTGTTACAACACCAACTGTAAGAGCACCTAAATCTTTGGCGATACGAGCAATAACAGGAGCAGCTCCAGTTCCAGAGCCTCCTCCCATACCAGCAGTGATGAAGACCATATCTGCGCCACTGATAGCTTCCGTCAGTGTTTCTTCGCTTTCTTCAGCAGCTTTACGACCAACCTCAGGTTGACCTCCTGCACCCAAACCACGAGTCAATTTAGGACCTAACTGAATAACAGTCTCAGCTTTTGTACTACTCAATGCTTGTACATCTGTGTTTGCTGCGATAAATTCTACGCCTGTAACACCTTCGTCGACCATACGGTTGATGGCATTGCCACCACCTCCACCGACACCAATTACCTTAATCACTGCACCTTGAGCAGCAGCTGTATCAAATGAAAATGTCATAATTTATTTTTCCTCTTTATTCGTCAAACATGCTTCCGATCAAGCCACGGAAACGATCTGCTAATTTCGGTTTATTTTGTGAAGCTTGTTGGAAATCCGCCATTGGTTCTGTAGGCGCCACCGGCTCTACTTCTGGAGCAGGAGCTGGTTGAACAGGCGTTGATTGTACAAACTGAGCTGTTTTCTGAATCATTCCCCCAAAACTAATTGGTTGATGAGTCAGAGCAACTTCACCCTTGACTGCTCGTTGAGCCAAAAGATTGACTTCTGTCAATTGTCCAGCGAATTCCGATAGACTAATCACATGCGCAAAGGCTGGATTGCGAATACCAACTTGGTTTGGAACATAGAGTTTGACACGAACGCCAAAGACTTCTTGAGCCAATTCTACCATACCCGGTAAAATGGCATTTCCACCGATTAAGACAATGCCACCAGGGAGCTCCAATAGACGTCTTCTATCTAATTCTTGCTTAATTTGTTCAAGGATGTGCTTGATTCGTGCAGAAATAATTTCTGACAAGTAGGCTTCCGTCACTTCGACTGCTTCTACTTCTCCAATAACTTCTACTTGGAAGGTTTCTTTGCTTGCAAGAGGAGGGTAAGCCTCTCCATAGTTTAATTTCAAACCTTCAGCCAACTTCTGAGAAGTTTTCAAGACTTTAGAGATATCCTTAGTTACATAATCTCCACCTTCTTGGAGAATATTGGTGAACTGAAGTTCTTGGTTACGGATTGTAGCGACAGTCGTTTGACCTGCCCCCATATCAATCACTGTAGCACCAAATTCACGTTCACCTTCGTTCAAAACTGATTGAACCATTGCTAGTGGTGAAATGATAATATTTTCAACCTGGACACCTGCACGTTCAACTGTCTTACGCAAATTGTGCAAGATAGTACGAGGGCCTGTATAAAGCAAACCACGCATTTCAAGGCGAACCCCCATCATGCCACGTGGGTCACGAATTCCTTGGAAACCATCCACAATAAATTCTTCAGGAATAAAGGTAATGACTTCACGGTCAGGTGTCATACTCTTTGTCAAAGCTGATTTGACAACATTTTCAACATCTTGATCCGTAATTTCCTTGGTATCAGATGTTACTGGAATCATCCCTTGAGTTGGTTCTACCTGCAAAAGATTACCAGGCAAGCCGACATTCACTGATTTAATCGAAATGCCTGCCTTTTCTTCCGCTTGGGAAATAGCTGATTTGATAGCAGTTGCTGCTGCATCAATATCAACAATAATTCCATCCTTTACACCTTTACTTTTGGCATTACTCACGCCAATTACATTTAATTCACCATTTCTCTGCTCGGCTACAAGCACCTTGACAGAGCTTGTTCCAATATCTAGACCTGTAAAAAAGCCTTCTCTAGCCATTACATCGCATCCTCTCTATCTTCCAAGTTTCGCACTTCGTATTATTCCATAGCTAAACATAGGCATAGCTATTCACAGAATATTATAACACAAAAAATTTAATCGTGCTTGCTTTTTTCCTAAATTTCCCAGCCATTTTTTGAGTTTCTATGTTCAGAAATTCTTATTTTGTAAGCTGCTTGTAAAAACTCTCTAAGACAAAAAAAGAAAGCTCTGTGTTAAGCTTTCTTTGCAATCATTTTTTCTGCTTCTTGTTCTAAAAATAGTTCTAAAATTTTCTTTGTCAACGTAATCGCTGCTGACAGGGCCAGAGAAACGATTAAATAATTAGCCACTAAGCCGTGATCTCCAACCAATGGCGGTTTTGTCAAGAATCCGTAATCTCCACCTGTTACCAAATTGACCATAAAAATCAAAGCATTTAATGCAAAGGTCATGAGAAAAATCCCCTTCACATCCAGCAATCGCGCATTATACTGTCTCAAGAGATAAACCAGAGAGTTCCCCAAGAGTGCTAAATGCCCAAAAATAAAGGATAAAATGGTGATATGGGGGAAAGGATAGGCATCTGACACTGGATAAACAAAGGCTGCTAATGTCCCAAATGTTCCTAGTAATGCAAAATACTGCCTATATTTGGACTGACCAGGAAGCAAAAGTACCACAAACATGGCCATACGGCAATGGTAAAAGGGTAAGCTTTCTGATAGTGGCATATGATTGACCCAGTACCAACCATAAAGTAGGATTAACTGAACGGCCTGTAAAATCTGGAAAAATCGTTGGTAAACCTTCTTTTCACGATAACGATAGGCTGTATAAAAGATCAAAGCCAAGAGTGTAAATATACTGACATACCAAAAAAGGTCAAATTTAGGTGGTTCGGTTGCTTGGGTCGTAAAGAAAATATCCCATAAATTCATCTAGTCTTCCTCATGTTTCAAAATTTTCCTGCATTTTATTATACCATGCTATTTGTCAAAAATGGATTTAGAAATACGTAAATGTTTGGCAAAATCACTAGCATTCATTTTCTAAACATTCTACCAACTTGACTAGATTCATGGAGTTAGAGCCTTTGAGCAAGATTTGATCATTAGCTCCTAGACTTTCCTTAACCTGCTTGACTAGGTCTTCAAATTGGTCTTGGTCTTCTGTTTTCTTGAAGTAGTAAACGTGGCCAATTGGGAACATTTGACTGGCCAATTGGGCTAATTCAGCAATGTCTTCTCCATAGAAAATAACGGTATCAAGCACATCTGGAGAAAGGCTCAAAATCATCTGATTATGGAGTTGAATAGACTGGTCACCAAGCTCCTTCATATCCGCTAGAACAGCGATTTTTTTGCCGCCTTCATTGGCTGGAATGGCAGAGAAAGTCTCTAAAATCAGCTTCATAGCAGTTGGATTTGCATTATAAACATCTGACAGAATATCTGCTCCATTGGCTGCTTTCTTCCACTCGGTACGGTTACGCGTCAATTCAAGATTTTGGAAGGCCTTATGAATTTGCTCCTCTGAAACCCCTTCTTGTAGGGCAACATAAGACGCAATCATGGCATTAGTGGCATTGTACTTACCAGTCACTGGCAAATCGAGGGCTTGTTCCAAGAAATTAGCCTTAAAGGTCAGACTGTCCTTACGCTCAACCAAGTCTGTGATTTCCAGCTCTGCTCCTTGCCCAAAACGGACCACCTTTTTATCAGTTGGCAAGTAGTCCTCTACAATCGGGTCAGCTGGCGCCAAGAGCAAGGAATTCGAAGCCATGCCATCTGCAATTTGCATTTTCCCTTTAGCAATCTCAGAACGGTCTTTGAAAAAGGCCAAATGGGCTTCTCCAACCAAGGTTACGATGGCTGTTTTTGGACGAGCCAATTCAGACAAGAGATGAATATCTCCCAAGTGATCCTGCCCCATCTCCAAGACCAACTTTTCTGTCCCTTCAGGCATATGGAGAACGGTGTAAGGAAGTCCAATCTCGTTATTGTAATTGCCTTGTGTTTTGTAGGTTTTGTAGGTTGTTGATAGCAAGTGCGCCAACATATCCTTGGTCGTTGTCTTGCCATTTGAACCTGTAACTGCAAAGACATCAACAGCCGTTTTTCCAAGATAATAGGCAGCTAGTTGTTGAAAGGCAGTCAACACATCGTCTACTAGAATATAAGGATGATTTGCAAGCTCTTTCTCAGAGAGGGTTACAGCAGCGCCATTTTCAAAGGCTGTTTCGATAAAGTCATGACCGTCACGCGCACCTTTGAGAGGCACAAATAAATCTCCTGTCGCAATCAAACGACTGTCAAACTCAGCTTTCTCTAACTGGGTGTCCTCAAAGATGCTGACATCATTTTTGGCTCCGACAACTTGGGCCACTTCATGGATTGTTAATTTCATTTCTACTCCCTTAAAAAGGGTCGAAGTCCGCGAACTCTGATCACCTTGCAGTGATGGTTCTGGCTTCTACCCTCTCTTTCATTTTTATAGCAAATGCGCTTCGCGCTTGTCAAAACTTTCCTTGGCAAGATCAACCAAACGCTCGATTAGTTCTGGGTAGCTGATTCCCATGTTATCCCAAAGTAGTGGGTACATAGACCACTGGGTGAAACCTGGCATGGTATTTAGCTCGTTTAGGAAAATCTCTCCCTTATCTGTATAGAAGAAATCGCAACGAGAGAGACCGAGGCCTCCAATGGCACGGAAGGCCGTCTCTGCATTTTGACGCATGACAGCTACCACATCATCACTGATTTTGGCTGGGATGTCCATGGTAATCTTGTTATCAATATACTTGGCATCGTAGTCATAAAAGGCAACATCCTTGACTACTTCTCCTGGTAGCGTGCTTTTGACATCGTAGTTTCCCAAGAGACCAACCTCGATTTCACGGGCATTGACCCCTTGCTCTACCAAGACACGGCTGTCATATTGAAAGGCAAGTTCCAAAGCTTGACGAAGTTCTTCTTGATTTTCAGACTTAGAAATACCGACACTAGAACCCATGTTTGACGGCTTAGTGAAGACTGGATAAGTCAATTTTTCTTCCACTTCAGCGATTTTAGCAGTCACATCATCCCCTTCAACGATAGCCACATAGGGAACTTGTGCAATGCCAGCAGATTCTAACACACGCTTAGTCGTGATTTTATCCATGGCAAGACTGGATGACAAGATATTGCAACCGACATAAGGCAATTTCAAAACTTCAAGGAATCCTTGAACAGAGCCATCTTCTCCCATCGGACCATGAAGAACTGGAAAGACCACTGCCCCTTCTTCATAGATAGCACTTGGTGCAACTTTCTTATCCCAATCAATGGTTTCATTGGTCATGAGACGGTCCTCTTGACCTGGAGTCTGACTAAATTCCTGCGTTTTAATAAAATCACCTGACTGACTGATAAAGAAAGTCTTAACTGTGAAACGATCATAATTGACCGCACGCATGACACTTTCAGCTGAAAGGACAGAGACTTCGCGTTCCGCACTCCGTCCACCATATAAAAGAATAATCGTTTGTTTCATATTATTTGTCCTAATTCTACTAGAATACTCGCTCTTTAGTATATCATATTTGCTTATTTTTTTAAAACTTGAACCTGACACTACTCATCATACTATGCAAAAAGAGGCCGATAGGAACGATTTTCAGCCTCCTTGATTTTTTTATAAATGAATGGAGTTCGTAAATTTGTCTACACTTACAACTCTGTCCGATTTTCAATAGCCCGTAAGAGGGTCACTTCGTCCGCATACTCGATATCTGCTCCGACAGCGAGGCCTCGTGCCAGACGCGTAACCTTGATCCCAGCTGGCTTGAGCAAGCGTGAAAGATACATGGAAGTCGCTTCCCCATCTGCTGTGGCATTGGTTGCTACGATTACTTCTGAAACCTCACTATCCATCAGACGAGTCATGAGACTCTTGAGATTGATATCGTCTGGACTGATACCATTCATAGGGGAAATAAGGCCATGCAGGACATGATAGAGTCCATGGTATTCTTGGATATTTTCCATAGCCGCCACATCCCGACTATCCTCTAGCACCAAAATCGTTGTCTGGTCACGAGTCGGATCGGTACAGATGGAGCAGGGATCATCGTCTGTCAAACGTCCACAAACGGAACAGTAGGTCAATTCTCTCTTAGCAGAAAGGAGATTTTTGGCAAACTCATTGACATCGTCATCAGACATCCCAATCGTATAAAAGGCCAGACGCGTGGCCGTCTTAATCCCGATACCTGGTAACTTAGAATAACTGTCAATCAGCTTGGCAATGGGTGTTGGATAAAGCATAATTTCCTTTCTAATTCATTGGATGGTATTTTTGATACAGATTGATAATATCACGCGCAATGGAAGGTCCTACACCATTTGTTAGATTGGTATTATGAGGAAAGACCACTGCCACAGCGATTTGGGGATTATCAGATGGGGCATAGGCCACCGCATTGGTATTAGTTGCTTGCTGACCATCTGCCACATAGCTTTCGGCTGTACCCGTTTTTCCACTAATAGATACCAAGGCACCATTTGAAAAGGCACGTCCAGTTGTCAATCCGCTAGTCCCATGAGCAACCTGATAAAAACCTTGGTGCAAGATACTCATATCGGAGTCGGATATATTGACCTTATTCATCTCTGTCGGTTGCAGTTGCTGAATCAAGTCGCCCAGTCCCCCCTTATCATTATTGCCATAAATGCCTTCCACAATACGAGGAGCCACACGAACACCATCATTTGCAATCGTTGCCACATACTGAGCTAATTGCATTGGGGTATAGTTATCAAACTGCCCAAAGGCATTGGTAATGAAATTGGCAAAGTTATAGTCTTTGGGAATAAATCCAGTAGATTCATCTGGTAGGTCAATCCCAGTCGCAGATCCCAAGCCATATTCGCCAAAGGTTGAACGCAGTTTCCCCATAGCAGACTCTAGATTGCTGGTACCGACAAACATATTAGGTTGATAGGTCTGCCCCATAAGACCTAAGGCTGTTTGGACCATATAGGCATTGGATGAATACTCCAGAGCTTGAACCGCCGTAATCGGCATTGGCCTAGAAAAGGCAGTATACCAAGAATTAATTGGAGCTGAACCTTGGAAGACAATGGACTGGTCTGTCAAGGTCTGATTTCCCGACAAGACTCCATTTTCCCAACCTGAGCTGATGGTCGCCGCCTTGACAACCGAACCTGGAACAAAGACATTGGTTACCGTTCCCAAGGAATCAGGCGTCAACTCTCCCGTTTTCAAGTCATGTTTAATCCCTGACATAGACAAAACAGCACCTGTTTTTGGGTTAAGTGCGACTGCATAGACACCTTCAGAATACTTGGCTCCACCATTTCCCAACTCTGAATTGAAATAACTTTTCAGCAAGGCATCCACGCTATCTTGGAAGGCCAAATCAATGGTCAGTTTGATATTGTTTCCCTTACTACCTTCCTCAATTGTATCCACGCTTTCCATATTGCCATATTTATCCAGATGGATTTCTTTTACCGATCGTTTTCCTTGTAAGGTCTCTTCATATTGCTTTTCCAAATAGGAGGTTCCAACCCGATCATTTAGAGAATAGCCTTTTTTAAGATAGGCTTCTGCTTCTTCCGCTGGGAGACCAGCTTTTTCACTGGATACACTCCCTACTATAGAAGAAAGGGAAGTTTCCAAAATCTTTCGATCCCAAGAAGTAGAAATACTAATGCCAGGCATCTCCTTTGAAATAGAGGCAATAACAGCTACCTGAGAATCATTTAGAGGATCTGTCGCAATGGTTCCTGTCGCAAAGTTTCCAACAGCATTTAACTGACTAAAAAGATAGATTTCTTTCTTTTCATCCTCTGTATAGTTTAGTTGACTTGTTGGGACACTATCGACCGCATTGTTATACAGTTCTGATTCGGATAGACGATTGCCATCTGAATCCAAGCGTTTCTCACTTGGGAGAGCTTCCACTGTTTTTTTATAGATTTCAGGATCAGCCAAATAGTAATCAGCCAGCTGGCGTTCTGTCAAATTTGGCGAACTGATGCTCACATATCCCAGCAACTGACTAGCGATTTCTTTTAGATCTTTAGCAGTCATTTTATTACTACGCGTAAAGGAAACAACCTGCTTTAACGTATTTTCTACCAAAGGTTTCCCACTAGCATCATAAATTTCCCCACGGGCAGAACTGGTTGTGACCTTGGTCTGACTAGCTGAGGCTAGCTTTTTTTCGTAAAAATCCTTGTTCAAAACCTGCATATACAACAAACGACCAATAATGGTCATAAAGAGTAAAATGACGATTGAAAACAATAAATTAAGCCGAATCGGAATCGAATGGCTGTTAAATTTTCTCATACAAATCAGTCTCATTTCTAACTTAAAATCTTACTCTTAATTGTACCACAATTTGAGCAGAAAATTATGGAAAAGAAAGAAGCTTTTTTTCGTTTTTACAGTAAGATACGTTTTTATTTATCCATCCCTATATTATATGTTATAATGAATGTAAAAGTTCAATAATCTAGTCTTTTTCCAACACGACTCATTTAAAGGAGCCTTCCCTATGGACAAACCAGATATCGCAACTGTCATTGATTCACATTTTGAAGAAATGACAGACCTAGAGCAAGAAATCGCTCGCTATTTTTTACAAGCAGAAACGATTACAGATGATTTATCTTCTCAACAAGTCACTCAAAAATTACATATCTCTCAGGCTGCACTAACTCGCTTTGCTAAAAAGTGTGGCTTTACTGGCTACCGAGAATTTATTTTCCAATACCAACATGAGGCAGAAAATCAAGCCAACCAAGTCTCCAAGCACAGTCCACTGACCAAACGAGTCCTCAGAAGTTATAGCAACATGAGGGAACAAACACAAGACTTGATTGACGAAGTCCAACTAGAACGAATTGCCCAGCTAATCGAAGATGCTGAGCGTATCTACTTCTTCGGAACAGGGAGTTCTGGCCTCGTAGCTCGTGAAATGAAATTGCGCTTCATGCGTCTGGGTGTGGTCTGCGAAGCTTTGACAGACCAAGACGGCTTTGCCTGGACAACCAGCATCATGGATGAAAATTGTCTAGTGCTCGGTTTTTCACTCTCTGGCACAACACCTTCTATTTTAGACAGTTTATTAGACGCTAAGGAGATGGGGGCAAAGACTGTACTCTTTTCAAGTGTTCCCAATAAAGATAGCCAGGCCTATACAGAGACTGTTCTTGTAGCCACCCACAGCCAGCCTTCCTATATCCAACGAATATCCGCTCAACTTCCTATGCTCTTCTTTATTGATTTGATTTACGCCTACTTTTTGGAAATCAATCGTGAAAGTAAGGAGAAAATCTTTAATAGCTACTGGGAAAATAAAAAACTCAACGGCTATCGTCGACAAAAACGTATCAGAAAATCCTAGTTTGGTTTAACCAAACTAGGATTGTTTTGTCTTAAAATGATAATAGGCACCCAACATACCTGCTGTATTTTGGTGATGGGCAAATTCTAATCGTGTTTTTTCAGTCAGACTTGGTACCAAAGCCTCTTTCAAGGCTGTGCGGATCTTAGGTTTGAGGATAGCCTCTTGCCCCATGATACCACCACCAAGAATAACCACTTCTGGATTGGCAACGTAGCAAATATTTGCCAGACCTTTTCCTAGATAGTCTACCATGCGGTCAATACCTTCCATGCAGAGTTTATTGCCTTCAGTGGCTTCCTTGAAAATGCGTCGGCCATTCCACTGATCAACATCTTCTCCATGAGATGTTGCTACATACTCAACCAAAGCTGTGGTAGAAGCGAGATCCTGAAAAACTCCATCTTGCATATGCATATACCCGACTTCACAGGCCGAATTGCTAAAACCATGGAAGACTTTCCCATCCATAATCAAGCAACCACCGATACCTGTTCCAATGGTCAAGCAAAGGGTGACACTTGCTCCCTTACCTGAACCAGATACTGCCTCAGCCAGACCTGCACAGTTGACATCATTTTCAATCTCACAAGGAATAGCAAAGCTAGTCTCGATTTCCTTCTTGAACTGGGTTCCTGCATAGTTAGGGATTTGAGGCCCAGCATAGAAAATTTCTCCCTTATCAGGGTCTACCATCCCTGCAGAAGAAATGGCAACACCTGCTACTGGGCCTTTTTCTAAATAGCTGGCTACGATATCTTTGGTCTTTTGTAAGATATGAGGTCCACCCTTATGCGCCTCAGTTGGCATTTCATGCGATTCAAGAAGTTGACCCTCTTGATCAACCAAACCATACTTGATGTTAGTTCCACCGATATCAATTGCAACGTAGTATGTCATAAATACCTCCTTTGAGATTAGAGGAAGCGCTCCTTGGTTTCACGAATCAAGGCTGCAGCTGCTTCTACAACTGGACGATCGTCTTCAGTCACTGGTGTCAATGGTGAACGAACAGAACCAATATTCAAGCCTTCATTGATCTTCAAGACTTCTTTAATGACACCATACATATTACCATGTGCAGCAGTCAATTTGCCAATGATTGCATTGATAGCGTACTGTAATTCACGCGCTGTTTCCAAGTCTTTGTCAGCAATCAACTCATTGAGTTTCAAGAAGAGTTCTGGCATAGCACCATAAGTACCACCGATACCAGCTTTGGCACCCATGAGACGGCCACCTAAGAACTGCTCATCTGGACCGTTAAAGACGATATGGTCTTCTCCACCAAGGCTCACAAAGGTTTGGATATCTTGAACTGGCATAGAAGAGTTCTTAACACCGATAACACGTGGATTTTTCAACATTTCAGTGTAAAGGCTTGGAGTCAAAGCAACACCTGCCAATTGAGGAATGTTGTAGATAACATAGTCTGTGTTTGGAGCTGCAGAACTGATATCGTTCCAATATTTAGCAACTGAGTATTCTGGTAAGCGGAAATAAATCGGCGGAATTGTTGCAATGGCATCTACACCCAAGCTTTCTGCATGGCGAGCAAGTTCCATACTATCCTTGGTATTGTTGCAAGCTACGTGAGCAATGATGGTTAATTTCCCTTCGGCAACTGCCATCACTTCTTCCAAAATCAACTTGCGATCTTCAATACTTTGGTAGATACATTCACCAGAAGAACCATTAACATAGAGGCCTTGAACACCTTTATCAATGAAGTATTGAACCAGGGCACGCGTACGCTCTGGACTTACTTCTCCTTGATCATCATAACATGCGTAGAAGGCTGGAATGACACCTTCGTATTTTTTCAAATCTGACATAGATTTTCTCCTATTATTTTTATTTTCTGCTAAAGCAGATTCTTTCTTTACTTCTTTAGTATACACTTTACCGAAAAGGCTTTCAATATCTTATAGACACTTAGATTTTAGTTTCTCGCTTATAGAATAGCGCTTGGAGCGTTTGAAAGTAGTTTCAGAAATAATTGCACCCCTTACTCATACTTAGCAAATAGCTTTTCCATCACTCCCACTTGTAAAAAAACAAGAAGTCCAAAACCAAAGAGAATAAAAGCTGATCCTCCCAATAGAACGGTAAAGGCTGATAGATATAGAATCATCAAAATCAAAAAGATAATTGCAATCATCAAGATAAACCAAGGAGCATTAAAACTAGCCAACATCAATCCTTTTTGGAGAATTTCTTTCCAAGATAGGTCATAGCGCGCAGCGATTGGATAGCTAGCCAACATCACAATAGTAAGAAAAATCAGAATACCTAGACAAATAGCTTTCACCAATTGGAAGGGCAGAGCTGTTTGACCCCAGAAAAGATAGAGATCTGAAAGGGTAAGAAACACAATTCCTAACTCCATTAAACCCAGCTGAAACCCCAATTTCAGATTTTGCTTGAAAGCTCTTAGGTAGATTCTAAATACAGGCACCCGTCTGCTCTTCTTAATCTCAAACATGGTCTCGTAGAGACTAATTTTGGCTACTCCAATCGTTACGATTGGCAAACAAGTTACTACAAAGAGAAGATTGACTGTTACAATATCTAAAACCTTCTCACTAATTCGCATTAGAAAATTATCTGTATCAAATGCAGCCTTGATGAGACTTCTTCCTTTTTGTGACATCTTTGCTCCTCCATCATTTTTCTTTGTAAACTGTTTTCTTTTTTGTCAGTAAAGCTTTCATAAGTCCCTACCATGAACAAAGCTATTTTTTCTTTTTTCTTTTGGACTTTTTTCTACTTTTATCTATGGACATATAATCTATATATATCCCGGACAGCGAAGCAATTAAAATAGTACTCCAAGTATGCTCATTAAATCCATCTAGCCCTCCACGGATTATCATTGCAAGCACTGTCCAAGCTAACATATTCAATAAAAAAATACAAAGTGCTTTCATTCTCTCGTTTTAAAAGTTTATACAACCATATACATCAACTAGATTCACAGCTATTTGTAAAATCCTTCCAGAAATCTTGGTCAGTAATCCTACTCTTGCTCCCGCAGCCATAAAGACTTTGCTGAACTTCAATCCTGCCATACCAATAGTATTTCTGAATAAAGATACTGACAATAAGACCTCATTTCTCTACCTCAAAAAGACCAATTTCATGGTAGATTATTGTCAAAGATTTACAAAAAGACAATTCATCCTATTTTTAATCAATCAAAATTTTAAAGAGATATTTGCGAACTTGATCTTCCATACCTGCATAACCATTTGGTTGATGTGGCTCTCCTGGGAAGAAAATCGCAAAATTGTGATAACCCAACAAGAGTGGGTAGTGTTCATGACAATGAACAAAGCCAATGTCACTCGCTTCGTCAAATGCTACTGCTTCATCTTTGATACGTGAACCGTAGCTCGAATATTCATGCCCTTCTACCAACAAATGCAAATCTGCATAGTTCTTATGATACTCAAATTGATTATTCTCAACTTGATTGAGGACATTTTCCTGAACAACTAGAAAGACTTTATCTCCATCAATCTCATACTTTCCTAATTCGAAAGAATCTTTACGATGTTGGTAGAGATAGTCGATAGCCTTGTCTAAATTAGGATGAATCCCTTTGTAAAAGGTGATGTTTTTCAAATCGTCAAAAATCATACTCTTTCCTTCGTTTCTGATAGTTAACTAAAACCATTCTTAAGTTGATAAGTGTCTGACAAAACTTCATAAAGTAACTGCATACCCTCCATTTTGTAGACACTTATAACTCTATATTCTCTTATACTCAATGAAAATTGAAGAACAAACTAGGAAGCTAACCGCAGGCAATACTTAAGTATGGCAAGGTGACGCTGACGTAGTTTGCATTCGATTTTCGCAGAGTATTATCCTTTGACCGCTCCCATAGTAATACCCTGTGTGAAGGATTTTTGGAAGACTAGGAAGACTGTTACGATTGGCACAGCAGCAAGGGCTGCTCCTGCCATAATTAAACCATAGTTGGTTGCCATTTCAGCCTGCATGGTCGCAACCCCAAGTGAAATAGTCAAATTGTTACGTGAAGTCAACATAACCAATTGCATGAAGTAGTCATTCCAAGTATTGATGAAGGTAAAGATTGCAAGAGCCGCAAACCCTGGTTTTACAATTGGGAAGGCTACGCTCCAGAAGGTACGAATCTCACCACAACCGTCAATCTTAGCTGATTCGAGCAACTCTGTAGGGATATTTTCGCTGAATTGTTTCATAAGGAAGACACCAAATGGCCATCCAATCAAAGGCAAAATAACTGCCCAAAGAGTGTCATGAATTCCCATGAAGTTGACGATACGTACCAATGGTACAAGGACAACTTGTTTTGGAAGCGCCATAGCAGCGATGAAGATAGCGAAGAGAATGCGTTGACCATAGAAACGTTTTTTAGCCAATACATAACCTGCTAGAGATGAGGTTGCACAAACTAAGAACATGGTTACCAATGAGATAAATACTGAGTTCCACATCCATTGCAAGGCAGGGTTCTGCACCATAAGTTGTTGGAAGTTTTCCATGGTTGGCATTTTAGGGAACCATTGTGGCGGAATCATAATGGTATCAGGTTGTGATTTGAATGCCCCTGTCAAAATCCAGTAGAATGGAAAGATGAACAGCACAGTCAACAAGAGCAAAATGATTGTTGAAATAACAGTAAAGGCTGTTAATGGTTTTTTTTCTGTAGATTGCATAGCTGTCTCCTTTCTTTAGTATTCTACGTCGTTTCCGAGCGCCTTAAATTGAACAAAGCTTACGATCGCAATCATGACTGCCAAGAAGACACCGATGGTGTTGGCATATCCGTATTCTGTCAATTGGAAGGCTTTTTCGTACAGGTAGTACATTAAGGTACTTGTAGAGTAGTTTGGCCCACCAGATGTCAACAATTGAATCAAGGCGAAAACTTGGAAGGAGTTGATTGTCGTGATGATTGCGATATAAAGAGTTGTTGGAAGAAGGCTTGGCCATTTAATCTTCCAGAAAACTTGAAATTCAGTTGCACCGTCAACACGAGCTGCTTCAACCAATGAATTGTCAATATTCCCCATAGCTGCGATGTAGAGGATAATCGGTTGACCAACAGACGTTGTCAAGAGGATAATCATAATCGCCAGCAATGCCCAGTGCTTGTCGCCCAGCCATGAAATATTTTGAGTGATGATATGACTAGATTTCAAAACAAAGTTTAAGATACCTGATAGCGGATCATAAATCCATTTCCATACAACCGTTACGGCAACACTACCTGTTACAACTGGAAGGAAGAAGACGAAACGGTAAAAAGATCTGGCAATAGCATTTTGATGGTAGGTCTGTGACGCTACAAAGAGCGAAAAGAGAACAACAATCGGTACAGAGCCAACAACCAAAATAACTGTGTTAATCAGAGATTTTGTAAAGACAGGATCTTTAAACATACGGACATAGTTATCTAAGCCCACAAATTCAAAACTAGTCATAGAGTAGTTAAAGAAACTTGTGATGAAGCCCATAATCATTGGTACTAAAACAAAGATAATAAAGAAGAACAACACTGGTGCTAGGAAAGCATAGGAAATCACTGTTTCCCTCATACGGATTTTATTGACTTTCACAGTAGGCACCTCTCTTTCAAATAGAATATTTTTTGACTTTCTTGAACTGTTTTAAAATCAAAATGAAATTTTTTATGATTCGCTTATGTAAGAACTTCATTTTAATTTCGTGACAATTTCTTACATTTTAAACAAAAGCCCCCCTTTTCTTACACTATCTGTGTAAAGGGGAAAGGGGGGTATACACTCTTAGGTTCTTTAAAAAACTACTTTTTCATAGAATAACTAAGGACTATTGTTTCATAGCTTTTTTGATTGTTTCGTTCGCTTTTTCAGTGAAGGCTTTCAAAGCGTCCGCTGGTTTTTCGTCACCATTTGATACAGATTGCAACATTGGGAACCAAAGTGTTCTCATTTCAGCAAATCCATCAATAGTGTTGTAGTATGGTGAGTAGTATTGAGTCCAGCCGCTGATTGTTTCCATACGTTTGTCATCATAAAGTTTTCCAAATGATGTACGAACTGGGAAGGCACCTGTACGAACAACGTCTTTTGGACCCCATTCTTTGTCATCCGCGATAAATTGAACGAATTTCTTAGATGCTGCAACTTTCTTGTCGTCTTTATTGTTGAATACTGCAAATCCGTTTACGAGGTATTCAAGAGCTGGTTTACCTTCGTCTGATGGGAATGGTACTTCTACCACTTCTACCTTACTTGCTTCTAACAGTTTAGCTTGGATACCATTTTGAGCTGGTGCCCAAAGGATTGTGTAAGATGTTTGACCATTGGCAAAGTTTTGGATATCTGCTCCACCGTCAAATTGTGAACCATTATTGAGCAAATTGTCTTTAATCCAGCCAGTTGCTTTTTCAAGACCTTTGACGAATTTAGGATCATCAGTTGTATATTTGCTAACTTTTTCATCTGTTACAGAACCGCTATAAAGGTTAGAGATAAAGGCACGTGTTCCTTGGTCTCCCCCTTGACCAGAACTGAACAATGAACCTGGTGTGTAACCCTTGTCTTTGAGTGCTTTCAATACTTTTTCAAAATCATCAGTTGTCCAACCTTCTTTTACAAGGTTTGCAACTCCAGCATCTTCTAACATTTTCTTGTTCATTGCCATGTAGAATGGGGCAGAACTAATTGGATACATATAAGCCTTGTCTCCAGCTTTACTTGCTTGTACGATGTTTTCATTGTTGACATCTTTAACAAAGTCATCTGTGAAGAGGTCGTTCAACTCAGCCAATTTACCGTTTTTACCGTATTGGATGATACGTCCTGGTGCATCAAAGAGTACGTCTGGAGCTGTTCCAGCTTCGATAGCTGTTGTGATTTTTTCAGGACCTGACTTGAAGTCAATGGTTTCCAATTTCACTTTTACATCTGGATTGGCCTTTTCAAACGCTTCGATGATTGATTTTTCATAAGTTCCAACACCGTCACCAGTTTTTTCTTGGGTAAATACTGGGAATGCCCACCAAGTGATTTCTGTTTTGGCACCGTCACCACCTGATTTGGCAGCTTCTTTACTTCCGCCAGAATTGCCACAAGCAGCAAGACCAAGAACCGCAGCACTTGCAAGTACTGTACAAGCTAATTTTCTAAATTTCATTTGTATTCTCCTATTTTATAAGCGTATCCAACTTGGATAATGAGTTCTTTATTCCTTGTATGCGATTTCATTCCATCCTACTCATCAATCACTCTCCTCTATTTTTTATTAAGTCAGTAAGTACTTAATCATCTACACCTAAAATTTCATTAATACTATTTTTATATAAGATTGCTTTTGCTCCATAGATTGCTTGAATGCCACCCTTCACTTCTAAGACATCAACTGCACCAATTTGTTTTAAAAGTGCTTTATCAACTTGATTAACTTCTTTTACAGCTACACGTAAACGTGTCACACAAGCATCTACATCTTCTATATTATTTGATCCACCCAAGGCTCTGATAATTTGTAGGCTATCCTGTTTTAAATGATCCGCAGTATTTGAAGTTGAATCTGCGGATTCAGAAACTTCTTTAGAATCTACTTCTTCTCCTCTTCCTAGCGTTAGAACGTTGAATTGAGTAATGAACCATCTAAAAATAATATAATACAAAACACTCCAAATAAGTCCAAATGGAATCTGAAGAACCCAATTCGTCTTAGCGTTCCCCTGCAAAATTCCAAATAAAGTGAAATCGATTACACCTCCTGAAAATGTGTTTCCTATTGAAATATTTAAGATGTCTGCAATAAAGAAGCTGACACCATCAAGGAATGCGTGAACAACATATAGAACCGGACTGACGAATAGAAACATAAATTCAATTGGTTCTGTAATACCGGTAATAAAAGATGTTAAAGCAACTCCAAAAAACAAACCCGCGTATTTTTTACGACGATTCTTAGGAACACTATGGTACATCGCTAAACAGGCAGCCGGTAAACCGAACATCATTGTTGAGAAACGACCTGCAAAAAACCTTGTTCCTTCTGTAAATAATCCAGAATGAGCCGGATCGGCTAATTGAGCAAAAAATATTTTTTGAGCTCCAACCACTGTTTGTCCTGCAACAGTTTCAACACCACCAAGTTCAGTATACCAAAACATAGGATAAATCATATGATGTAAGCCTACTGCTCCAGAAAGTCTCATTAAAAATCCATATAGAAAAGTTCCAATTGGACCTGCCTGAGAAATATATCCACCTGTAGAAACAAGAAGTTGTTGGAAAGGTGGCCAAATAACAAAGAAGACAAAGCCAATTAAGATAGAAGAGAACGATGTAACAATAGGAACGAAGCGTGAACCTCCAAAGAATCCTAAAGCGGAAGGTAATTGAATATTGCTATATCGGTTGTGCAAATATACGGCAACTATTCCGACAACTAATGCTCCAATAACTCCAGTATCAATTGCAGATCCTTCTGCCATAAAAAGTTTTACCAGAGCTTTGATCGTTGCAGTCATAACTAAGTAACCAGTTACTCCTGCTAACGCAGCGGTTCCTTTATCTCGTTTCGCTAAGCCAATACATAATCCCACACAGAGAAGTAGTGACAAGTTACTGAATACAACCTCTCCTGCAGAGCTCATTACTTGGAATATCGATTGAAAAATACTATTGTCTAGTATTGGATAAGTTGCTATCGTGGTTGGGTTTGAAAGTGCACCACCAATCCCCAAAAGTAGACCTGCTGCAGGAAGTATAGCTATAGGTAACATAAAAGCTTTTCCAACTTTTTGTAAAACTTTAAATATAAAACTCCCCCCCTCACATCTTATTTAAGACCAGCAACGAAGCGTTCTGTAATCTCTTTTGGTCTAGTAATAGCGCCACCAACAACGATGCCTCGCACTCCGTATTCAAGGATTTGTTTGGCTTGTTCTGGTGTATGAATTTTTCCTTCTGCAATGACATCTACACCGGCATCACAGAGTTTTTTGATGAGTTCAAAATCTGGACCATCCACTTTTGGACTGTAGGATGTGTAGCCTGATAAGGTTGTTCCGACAAAGTCAATTCCTGCTTCGACCGCTGCCAATCCTTCTTCAAAAGTACTGGTGTCCGCCATCAAGAGCTGGTTAGGATATTTCTCCTTGACCTGACGAATGAACTCTTGAATTTCCAAACCATCGTAGCGTTCACGCTTGGTACAATCCAGAGCAATCACCTCGATGTCCAGTTCTGCCAATTCATCAACTTCTTTCATAGTAGCCGTGATGAAGGGTTCTTGTGGCGGATAATCTCGTTTGATTATCCCAATAATCGGAAGTTTGGTGACTTCCTTAATTTCCTTGATATCGCGAACACTATTGGCTCGGATACCGACTGCTCCACCTTGCTCAGCCGCTTTGACCAGCAAGGGAATCACCCCTCCCGCTTCTGTATAAAGCGGTTCATGAGGAAGAGCCTGACAAGAAACGATGATTCCATCTTTGATTTGTTCAATCAAGGCTTCTTTACTAATCTGTGGCATCTTCTTTCCTCCCTTTCTTTTTTCTTTATTTCTATGAGATTATTATACCTTAAAATTAAAACGCTTTCAAGAGTTTGTAGTATAATAGATTTCAGTTTCAAAAACTAGCCAAGTCAAACAGCTCCTCTAAAAGTACTTTCAGAGGAGCAAGTCGACCTATAATAGGAGAATACCAAAATTTAGTTTACAATTTCTGACAATTTTACTTTGCGATCTTCAAACATAGACTGGGTACAAGCATCTGCAGTAGCAATTGCTTCTAGGGCAGCTTCACCTGTCAAAAGTTTTGCAAATTCTTCTGATACTGGAGCTCCTTGCATAATCTCATGCAGATAGCGCATTTCTTTATCAATGACAGATGATAGCCATAATGGAGTACGTTTACCTGGTTTACCATAAGCAATTGCTCCATCCATCTCTGTACTATGATAGATACGAGTCCGATCATCATCTTCTTCTTGCGATTCGTGAATCAAGAAATAACTTTCTTGTCCATCTAGCTTAAGAGTTCCTTTACAGTTGAATAAGTCTAAGCGAATGGCACCTTTGGTTCCTTGGATTAAGACATAATGTTCACCCCAACGATAAGCTGAACCCCATTCTAACAAGGCAAAACGCTTACTAGAAAATTCCATATTGACAAAAATCATATCATCTTCATCACCGAAATGTTCACCTTCATGGGCTACATTTCCACCTGTCATAGTTACAGTTTCAGGCATGCCACCCATAAGGAATTGAACACAATCCAACTCATGGATGTGGTGATACAAGTGACCACCTGATTTTTCACGAATTTTTTTCCATGATACGGACGGTTGTTGTTCTTCCCAACCATTACGAGCAGTGTGACAATATAGAACGTCTCCGATAACTCCTTGATTAATGAGTTCTTTTGCATGATGAACACCATTAAAGAAATTCATAATATGTCCTGCCATAAAGGTTACATTGTTTTCTTTACATGCATCGACCATCTCGCGACAATCTTGATAAGAAAGCGCAATTGGTTTTTCACAGAAAACATTTTTACCATGCTGTGCAGCCTTAATAACTGGTTCCTTATGAAGATTATTTGGAGTTGCGACAATAACACAATCTACTTCATCGCTAGAAACCAACTCATCTAAGGAACTTGCTACTTTCGCTCCCAATTCTTCTGCAATTGCCTCTGCATTATCTGGGTCATAGAGAAGAGTAATCTCTGCTCCATCATTCTTTTGCATATAACGAGCTAACTCAGCTCCAAAATATCCTGTTCCAACAACACCATATTTAACCATGTTTTTTCTCCTTTATTATTGAATAAACTTTCTAATTTTAACTTATACTCTTCGAAAATCTCTTCAAACCGCGTCAACGTCGCTTCATCTACAGCCTCAAAAACATGTTTTGAGCTAACTTCGTCAGCTTCATCTACAACCCTCAAAAACGTGTTTTGAGCTGACTTCGTCAGTTTTATCTGCAACCTCAAAAACATGTTTTGAGCTGACTTCGTCAGTTTCATCTGCAACCTCAAAGCTGTACTTTGAGCAGCCTGCGGCTAGTTTCCTAGTTTGCTCTTTGATTTTCATTGAGTATTACTTCACAGATCCTTCTGACAATCCACTTGCAATTTTATTTTGGATGATAGAGAAGAAAATGATTGATGGAAGAACTACAATAACAGATGCTGCCATCATATCTCCCCAGTCTAGTATTTCTGAACCATTAAGCGAACGAAGGGCTACTGCTACTGTCATCTTTCCTGTATTGTTAATCAAAATCAAAGCATACAAGAATTCATTCCAAGCATTGATAAATGTATAAATAGCTGTTGCTACAATACCTGGTGCTACAATCGGTAGTACAACTTTATAAAACGTAACAAATTTATTTGCACCATCAATTCGAGCTGCTTCTTCAATTCCAATTGGAACTGTTTGGAAAAATCCAACTAAGAGCCAAACTGCATATGGAACACTAAAAGATAGATAAACCATCATCAAGCCAAATAAACTATTTGTTAATCCAACTTTAGCAATGGCAATTGAATAGGGAATTGCTAACAGAATTGGTGGGAAAATATAGGTAATGACGAGTAGTCTCGACATGATTGCTCCCAATTTAGGGAAGAATCGAACAATACCATAGGCTGCCATAGCAGAAATAATAATCGCAATAAGGGTTGTAGCTAAGGCAATGATTAAACTGTTTCGAATGTTATCAATAAAGTGCAAATCGTTGATAACATGAGTGAAATAATCCAATGTAAACTGTTCAGGCCAAAATCGTGTTGGATACTGAGTTAATTCCCCTTTCCCTTTGACAGAAGATATGATAATCCATACCAATGGGAAAATTGCAACAATGGTCGCACCAATCAAGAGTACATGTGAGAGAATATCTAAATAAATACCGGATTTCTTCTTCATTATTTTCTACCCTCCTTTTCCCACTTACTGATGATAGCAAAGTAGATAAAGCAAATTGCCACCAAGAAGATAAAGAGCAATACTGTAACTGCTGAAGCACGACCCAACAATTTAGTTCCCCAACCTAGGTTGTAGGCAAAAATTGGAAGCGTCGTTGTAGCATTGGCTGGTCCACCACCTGTAATTAGGTAGATAATGTCAAAGTTATTAAAGATCCATACAGTTCTCAAAACAACTAGAAGCCCTACAACCACTTTAATATGTGGAAAGACGATAAATTTGAACACTTGCCAACTTGAAGCACCATCTATCTTAGCAGCCTCAAATTGTTCTTCGGGTACTGTTTGCAAAGCTGAAAGTACATTAACCATAATCATCGGCGCTCCAAACCAAATGTTGATAAACACCAAACATAGGAATGCCCATGTACTATCTGTCAAAAATGCAGGCGTATGTTCCATTAAACCTAATTTTACGATTAGATTAGGTAAATAGCCATAAACCCCGTTTAGAATCCATTGCCAAGAGAAGGCAATAACGATTGTAGGAAATGCCCAAGGAACAATCAATAAGGTCCTATATAATTTCTTGAAGTGGCGTACTCTGTGAAGAGCTAAAGCCAATACAAACCCTACTAAAACTTGACCAACTAATGAGAAAATGGTCCACTTAATTGAATTAAAGAACGCATTAAAGAAGTTGGGATCTGATAGCACAGCTTTATAGTTAGCTAAACCAACAAATTTATAATTGGGCATAATCAAATGCTTATTGGTAAAGCTATAAAAAATACTCGAGAAAAACGGATAAACAAAGAGTAATCCTACGATAATCATAGCTGGCAAAACAAATATCCAGCGAGTTAAATTACGTTCTTTAACCATTCTCCTTCTCCCTTCTTTTACAAGATTGGGCTAGGGCTTTTCAGCTCACTAGCCCACCTATTTTCTAGTCTTTTACACCTACTGAACAGCCTCAAATAAATCGTTTAATTGTTTTTCTGCTTCTTTTGCTGCTTTCATAGGATCTGTTCCATTTGTAATGATATCTTGGAACATTTGTTCAATAATGTGTTGGTTAGTCAACATACCAGCTTGTACACTTGGTCCATTTTCATAACCAATAGCAGTACCTTTTTTAACAGCTTCAGTAATCACTTCTTCAGCATGTTTAAATTTCTTACGAGTTTCATTTTCTTTATAGGCTGCAGAATCGCTAATCCCCTTAATAGTTGGCAACATACCTACTGGAGTTGAATCAAGGAATTTAACGTAGTCTTCTTCATTATAAAGTGATTCTAAGAATGCTTTAGCAACTTCTGGGTGTTTTGAATTTTTCCAAACAACCATTGGAATGTTTGAGGTTTCAATTCCTTGGTCCTTATCAGATTCTTTGATTTTTGGAATAGGATAAGCATCAATCGAATCAATCAATTGAGGACTGTTGGCATTGATTCCTCCAATATGGAAGCCAGAGTTAAAGTCAAATGCTGTTTTTCCTTGATAGAACAAGGTAGCTTGTTGAAGGACATTAAAGTTCAAAGAATCTTGAGGTGAAATTTCTTTATACATTTTAACCCAGTATTTAATACCATCTTGAGCAAGTTGGCTTGTCAAGTCTGCTTTAAGATCTTTTGTTAAGAGGCTTCCACCACCACTACGTACGTAGAAGTTCAAGAAACGTGTTGCCATTAAGTCATTTGTTCCAAACGGAACAGACAAGCCATAAACTCCAGCTTCTTTCAATTTTTTAGAAGCTTCATAGAGTTGATCCCAAGTTTTAGGAACCTCAATATTATGTTCTTTTAACAAATCAGTTCTAACCCACATAACTTGTGCATGTGAATAAAGAGGAACAGAGTAGTAATCATCTCCGATTTTTGCTTCATTTAAGGCAGTTTCGTTAAATTTATCCTGTCCAATACGCTTGATAGAATCATTTAGCGGAACCAAAGCATCTGAGTTGACCATTTCCATTACTTGGTTAGGAAGAGCTGTACTGATATCTGGCACATTCCCATTTGCTAAACCTGTAGTCCATTTAGTATAGAAGTCATTCCAAGAGAATGTTTCAATCTTGATTTTCGTTTTCGGATGCTTTTGCATGAAAGCATCTGCTGATTTTTGAATACTTTCTAAACGGGGTCCTTGAGTAAAGGAGTGCCACATTGTAATCTCACCAGATAATTCTGTCGGTGGTTCAGTACTAGTTGTAGCTTCTTTTTTTCCTGAACAAGCTACCAAGGCAACAGCTGCTAGCGCAACTCCAGCTAGACATAAAAACTTTCTCATTTTTTTCATCGTTCTTCCCTTTCTACATTAAGAAATCGCAACTTTAAAGACAACTTTTTTCACAGGTTCATCATTTATACGAACCTTGGGTTGATGTAAATCTTCTGGAAAAGTGATGAGACATTCGCCAGCTCTCAAATGAACCAACTGTTCCACTTTCCCTGTGTATAATTCAATATCCTTCTCTTCATCATACTCTTGGGTAACGCTTACATTTTCTGGCGACGTAACAGCCATGGCTTCTTCGTTTTCCAAAACTAAATGAATATCCAAATATTTTTGGTGGGTTTCAAAGAAGGCTCCTGCTTGACCATCTGCTAGATAAGTAAAGCAACTCCCAAACAATCGATTACCATCGATAGCAATCGGACCTTCTGTTAAATTTTCTAGTCCTGTTTTTTCTAGAAAATCTATCAATGTTGCAAAATGTGGATTTACTCCCACATAAGTTCCTAAACGACTAATTTTTGTAATAATCATCTCTTCTAACCTCCTTTCTCAATCTATTTTTCCTATCCAAGTTCCCCATTCTTCTGTCTAGCATTTTCTACTAGAAGGACATAAAAACACAACACTCTCTAGCCTATACTCTTTGAAAATCTCTTCAAACCACAGTCGCTTCACCTTGGATTATATAGGTCAGTCTTATCTACAACCTTAAAGCGGTATTTTGGGCAATCTGCTACTAGCTTGCTAGTTTCTTCTTTGATTTTCATTCAGTATCTCCTCAATCTTCACAAGGAGGTCTGATTTTTCTAGCGACAAACAGAACAAATAAATTAGTTCAATTAGCTACCTTCCTTATAGATGAAATTGATACTCATGAAGAAAGTCGCCCTTTATTTTTTGCAAAAGATACTAGTATGAATCTATTTGGGGAATTGAATTTATAAGCTGCTCACTTATACTCTTCGAAAATCTCTTCAAACTGCGTCAACGTC